>JBARAD010000022.1:0-44021 GCA_049791675.1 Chryseosolibacter sp. | reverse complement strand
GAGGTCAACGCTATTCTTCAGCTAACCCACTCGATATCAAATGATTTGGAAGAAAACAAAAATGGGCAAATCAAAAAAATCTTTGATTTGCCCGGTCTGGTAGCCCCGACAGGAATCGAACCTGTATCAAAAGTTTAGGAAACTTCTATTCTATCCATTGAACTACGGGGCCTGAATGGGTTGCCGGTAGCCAGGCACCGGTTGCCGGGTCACTGCTATCCAAACAATTTTTATTGTCGACTAAGATCCTGCCACCTGCGGGAGTCTATTTTATTGCGAAGTCTTCAGATCTGAAATTCCTCAACTACGGGGCCGGAAATGTTGCCGGTTATCTAATGCCGGTTAAGCCGGTTTCAGAAGGTCGCAAAGTTATAAAAATCTCCTTACGATTCAACAGGCATATTCTCCCACTCCATCGGCGGCGTTCCCTCCTGGAGATAATTGGGATAGATCTTCAGATGCTTGGTCTTCACCTCCTCGTACAATACGCGCTTGAACTCGTCCAGGTTCTCCTTCGTCGTGGCGGAGATAAAGACAATATTCTGAAACCCGTGGTTACGGTAATAGCCTTTCATTTCCTCCAGGTTGGCGTCAGGATGCTGTTGCTTATAAAGATCTACTTTATTCAACACCAGAATGGTCGGAATATCCGCCGCCCCGATCTCCGACAAGGTGCGGGTCACTACCTCAATCTGATTGTCATGGAACGGGTGTGCCAGGTCCACCACATGCACCAGGATGTCTGCTTCCCGGACCTCATCCAGTGTAGACTTAAAGGATTCGATCAGGTGATGGGGCAGCTTCCTGATAAACCCGACGGTATCTGATAAAAGAAACGGTATCGTCTCAAGCGACACCTTCCGGACCGTTGCGTCGACGGTCGCAAAAAGTTTATTTTCGGCAAGAACATCCGATTTCGAGAGCGTATTCATCAGCGTAGACTTGCCAACGTTGGTGTATCCTACCAGGGCTACCCGCACTACATTGCTTCTTGATTTCCGCTGCGTCGCCCGTTGTTTTTCAATTTTTTCCAACCGGTCCTTTAACACAGAGATCTGGTTGCGGATGTTGCGTCGGTCCGTCTCTATTTCGCGTTCCCCTGCTCCCCCGCGCGTGCCTGTTCCCCCGCGTTGACGTTCAAGGTGGGTCCACATCCTTGTTAACCTGGGTAAAAGGTACTGATTGCGGGCGAGCTCCACCTGCGTCCGGGCCTGGGCCGTCTGCGCTCTCCAGAGAAAAATATCGAGGATGAGCAAGCTGCGATCGTAGATCCTGATCTGCATACCGTCGGCATCTTTCGGGTTCAGCTCGCGCTCGAGGTTCCGCAGCTGCGATGGCGTCAGATCCTCATCAAAGATGACGTTCTTCACCTTATTCGTATGAACATACTCCTTTATCTCAGCAAGTTTGCCCTTGCCCACAAATGTGCGGGAATCCGGATGCGGCAAACTTTGAACAAAACGTTTTACGGTTCTGATCCCCGCAGTTTCTGCAAGAAAAGCCAACTCATCGAGATGCTCGCGCGTAACTTCTGTTTCCTTTGCGCCTCCGAGCGCTACTAAAATTGCTGTGTTGAGTGATTCCTGCATGTGACGATTTCTAGACTAAGAACAATCTTAACACAATATTTTCATTCCTGGTTTTATTACAGTCGGTTACTTTCATTATATTTAGGGGATTTAACTGAGAGTAAATTCGATCTACCTTCATTTTCTGCTGCTAGCGAAAGATAAAGGCAAGAGAATTCTCATAATAAGCCCTACATGAGAATTGCCGTGGTTTTGAACACGTCCTGGAATATTTATAATTTCCGGATGAGTCTTGTGCGAAGTTTGATTGCCGAAGGCCACGAAGTGCATACCATTGCACCCAAGGATGACTTCACTCACCTGCTGCAGGAGGCAGGTTGTATTCACCACACCGTAAAAATGGATAGCCGGGGGGCCAATCCGATCAAAGACACGGCCCTGGTTGCAGAGTTGTATTTCATTTACCGTAGAATCCGGCCGGATATTGTTCTGCAATACACGATCAAGCCCAACATTTATGGGACGTTGGCCGCGGCGCTCCTGAAAATTCCAGTGATCAATAATGTTTGCGGACTGGGGACGGTCTTTCTGAAGGACAATCTCATCTCCTCCGTTGCGATCTTCCTCTACCGTATCAGCTTCCGCTTTGCGCGGAAAGTATTTTTTCAAAATCCTGAAGACCTGAAACTGTTCGTCAACAAAGGGATGGTGCGACCTGAAGCGGTGGACCTGGTTCCTGGTTCGGGCATCGATCTGAATAAATTTCAACCACTCCCCTTCCGGAGGAATGAGACCTTCACGTTTCTGCTCATCTCCAGACTGATCACCGACAAGGGCGTTCTGGATTATATCGAAGCTGTAAAAAAACTCCAGCGCGCCGGGTTCAAAGCTCGCTTTCAGGTTCTGGGACAGCTGGATCCCGAGCACAAACGCGGTATTCAGGTCGATGTGGTGCGCGAATGGATCGAAGGCAATGTCATCGAGTACCTGGGCACTACCCGGGACGTCCGGAAATATATCGAGCATGCGGATTGTATTGTGCTGCCATCATACCGCGAAGGCACGCCCCGTACGTTGCTGGAGGCTGCCAGCTCGGCGAAACCCATTATCGCCACTGACGTTCCCGGATGCAATCATGTAGTCATCGATCAATACAACGGATTTCTATGCCGGATGAAGGATTCTTCAGACCTGGCTGCCAAAATGAGTGACCTCGCCGCGTGCCCGGATGAAAAGCTGGCTGAATTCGGCCGGAACGGGCGTTTAAAAATGGAAGCCGAATACGATGAAAATCTTGTTATTAACAAGTATCTTCGCGCGCTCGAAGCATTCAAGAAAGCTTCTTAATTTTTAATTTTCTTCATGCAGATTAAGGAAACCGGATTTGACGGACTGATCGAACTCATTCCCACGATTTTTAACGACGAACGCGGGTGGTTTTTTGAATTCTATAAAGAAAGCACCTTAAAGCAATTCGGCATTGAGCAAAAGTTCCCCCAGGAAAATATGTCGTTTTCCAGGAAGGGCGTGGTCAGGGGTCTTCATTTCCAGCGCGCCCCCTATGCGCAGGCAAAAATGGCCACCGTGATCAGCGGCAAGGTTCTGGATGTTGTGGTCGACCTCCGGAGTGCGTCAAAAACATTCGGAGAAGTTTACCTGTGTGAACTGGATTCAACCCGCAAAAACATGCTCCTCGTCCCAGAGGGGTTTGCACATGGGTTTGCGGCCCTTGAAGACTCCATCTTCTTTTACAAGTGCTCGGATGTTTTCAATAAAGCAAGTGAATCCGGCATACTGTGGAATGACCCCCAGCTGAATATAAAATGGCCGCTATCAAATCCCATTGTATCCGATAAGGACAAGCTTCTGCCAACTTTCGAAGAATTACTGAGAAATTCAGTAATTTCACGAAACTGATAATGGCCTAACCTTGAGATCACGATTTATTCCCATTATTTTACTAACGGGGGCTTTACTCGCATCCTGTGGGAGCTACAGACAGAATATTCTTTTTCAGGTAACACCGGCAGAAGCGCATGCGCAGCGGCTGGAAGCTGAAAGCAATTACACCATACAGCCCAATGATCTTCTAAGCCTTGACGTGTACACGAACCGGGGGGAAAAAATTGTCGATCCCAACCGTGAATCCTTCAAGGACGGAAATATTGCCACCACTTCCGGGCAACCGCCCTTTCAATATCTGGTGGATATCAACGGCCTTGTGAAATTTCCGCTGATCCAGGAAGTGAAGGTAAGCGGCCTTACGATCAAACTGGCCGAACAGATACTCCAGCAGGAATATGAGAATTTTTATGAGGAGGCTTATGTTGTCCTCCGTTTCAACAATAAGCGCGTGATCGTGCTGGGGAGCCCCGGGGGGCAGGTGATACCGCTTGTCAACGAGAATATGCGGCTCACAGAGGTACTTGCCCTTGCCAAGGGGGTACCAACTGATGCCCGCGCCAACAACATCCGGGTGATCAGAAATGAAAAAGTGTACATCGCAGATCTGAGCACCTTTGAAGGATATCAGCACAACGATATCGTGATGCAGCCGGGGGATATTGTGTATGTAGAACCCGTGCGCCGGCCCTTTATTGAAGCATTGCGTGACTATTCGCCGGTGATCACGATCGTAACGAGTCTGGCCACGTTGATCTTTATTATTTCCCAAGTGAATTAACATGCAGGACCCCTCTCACAACAAGCCATCGACTGCTGCCAATGACAGCATCGATTTTAATAAGCTCAAGATCGTTATCAGAAATAACTGGTATTGGATTGTCCTCATCTTCTTTCTCGTCAATGCGGCCGCCTACCTGTACATACGGTATACCAAGAATGTTTATGAGTCCGGGTCATCCCTGAAACTGGACTTCAAGAATGACGCCACCGAGATGGGTATCAAAAATATGGTGGAGGATCAGGGTATGAATCAGTTATCAGGGGAGATCGAGATCATTCAGTCGGAGCTTTTCCTGAACCGTGTGCTGGACGAGGTGAATTTTGAGGCAAGCTTCTTCAGCGTCGGGAGGGTACTGAATGAAGAACTCTACCGTAACGCGCCGGCTACTGTTACCTGGTTCAGCAAGAACCATTCACTGTATAACATCCCCATCACCTTCCGGGAAACGTCACGCCAGGGATTTGAATTAAGCTTGGAAAATCGCGGTAAGGTCTCAGGCCTGTATAACAAGCTCGTTTCGATCGAAGGACTGGAACTTATCCTCGTCAGGAATGAAAAGTTTCAGAAAAGTGACGAGATCGGATACTTTATCATTATCCGAAGCCGCGATGTGCTGCTCAATGATATTTCGAAAAATCTTATTGCCGAGCCCCTTAACTTCAACGCCAATACGATACGCATATCCTTCCGGGATTACAACCCGTTCAAGGCTCAGTTTGTGCTGAATAAGATCGACACCATTTACCTGCAGTACAGCAACGAGCAAAAGAACCTGGCGAACAAACAAAAGATTGACTGGGTAAGCCGCGAGCTGAGCAACATCGAAAAGAAAATGGAGGATTTCGAGAATTATTTTGAAACCTTCACACTCGAAAATAAGACAAGCGATCTTGACGAAGACCTGAAAAAAACCATTCAGGCCATGAGCCTGATCGACTCACAACGGTATGAATACACGAAACGTGTCAACGAAACCGACAACCTGATGAAGGACCTTTCAGCCGGCGCCCGCGTTTACACCATGGGTATACGGCAGTGGTTCCCCGAACGCCTCAGCCAACAGCTGGATGCGCTGCAGGAACTGGAACGCGAGCAAGAGCGATTAAAGTTATCCTATAAAGAGGTCACTTTCGCCTACCGGCAGAAACAGCAGGAAATTGCGGACTTAAGAACCAAAACAAAAATGCAGGTGGAGGAACTCCGCAACCGTTGGGTAAATGATCTCCGCGGCATCAATCAACGCAAGACGGCCCTGGAGAAAGCGTTTGCGACGCTGCCTGACAAGAACACTGAATTTTCAAAGAATCAGCGCTTCTATAAATTATACGAAGAGTTCTATCTGACGCTCATGCAATCAAAATCAGAGTTTGAGATTGCCGAAGCCGGCAGCACGCCTGATTTCAAGATCCTTTCCCCCGCCTCCCTTCCGGGCGAACCCATCTCCCCGAAAAAATATATGGTCGCCGGAATCGGAATGGTGACCAGCCTGGTGGCGATGTTTTTCTTTACGGGTATTGTATACCTTCTCAACAACAAGATCACCGGTCTTTATGAGCTGGAAAAAATCGGCACAGCTCCCGTGCTGGGTGTTGTGCCGATGTCTAAATACCTCAATGGCCACAGTCTGCATATACTGCAACATCCCAAGTCAATGGTAAGCGAGTCGATGAGGACCTTGCGCACCAACCTGGATTTTTTCAATCTTTCCAAGGACAAGAAAACGATCGCGATTTCCTCCACGGTGTCGGGAGAAGGAAAATCCTTTATCGCCATGAATCTGGGTGCAGTCATGGCGTTGTCAGACAAAAAGGTGATACTGGTCGACCTCGATATGCGGAAGGCGAAAGCGAACACTCCCTTTAAATCGGCGGATCCAGGCAAAGGCGTCAGCACCGTTTTAATCAGAAAAAATACCTGGCAGGAAGTTGTGCTTCACACAGAGGTCGGTGGTTTTGACTACCTGCCCTCCGGTCCGCACCCGCCAAATCCATCGGAACTTTTACTTCACGGAGCCTTTCTGGACCTGCTGGCAGACCTGAAAAAAGTGTATGACGTGATCATTCTGGATACCCCGCCCGTTGGCCTTGTGACAGATGGTATTATGGCCATGAAGCGGGCCGATATTTCGCTGTATGTTTTTCGGGCCAACTACTCGAAAAAAGAATTTCTTCATAACCTGCAGCGGATCATCACCATCAATAAATTTTCCAATATCACTACGCTGCTGAATGCCGTGACGGCGACCGGTAAAACGTATGGCTATGGCTACTATGAGGATAATGGTAAGTCTGTTTCCCTGAAGTCACTCTTCAAATAATGGTGTTCAGCTGGTTTAAGAAAAACAAAATAACCAACCTTCCACCCGTGCAGGTGGACATGCACTCGCATCTGCTGCCGGGGATTGACGACGGTGTCAGCACGCTGGAAGAGGCACTGCAGATCGTGAAAAATTTCCAGGACCTCGGCTACCGCCGCATCATCACCACGCCGCATGTGATGAGTGATGCATACCGGAATACGCCGGAGATCATCCACGCAAAACTGGAGGCGCTGAAAATATATCTTCGTGACAACAATATCCACATACCCGTTTCCGCTGCCGCGGAATATTACCTGGACGAATCGTTGTTTAAAATGGTTGAAACCAATCAGCCCCTGTTAACGTTTGGTGAGAAATACCTTCTTTTTGAAACGAATTTCATCACCGAACCATTTAACCTGAAAGAATTTATTTTTTTAGCGACCACGAAAGGATATAAGCTGATTCTCGCCCACCCCGAACGTTATCTTTATCTGCATAACAACCTCGGAAAAGTACAGGACCTTCTCGACCGCGGCGTCCTGATGCAACTGAATATCAGTTCGCTTACCGGCTATTATTCCAGGCCCGTGCAAAGCATGGCGTACAAACTGGTGGATCAGAAAATGATCCATTGGCTGGGGAGTGACTGCCATCATCTGCAACATACCCACCTTTTACGAGAGGCTTCCACCTCCAAGTACTACCGGAAAGCTTTAACTTTACCCTTGTTAAACAACACTTTGATATGATCGGCGTAACCGGCGCAAATGGCTTGTTGGGCAGTTTTATCATCAGGCAGCTGATCGATGCGCGTGAGAATTTCGTAGCCTTCAGGCGAAAATCGAGCGACACTTCTTTGTTGGAAGATGTAAAAGACAAGATTGTGTGGCGCGATCTGGATCTGCTGGACCCGGTTGCCATGGATGACGCACTGCAGGGAATCACATCGATTATTCACGCAGCAGGAATGGTGTCCTTTAATCCACGTCGGGCATCGCAGATCGCCAGGATCAACACAGAGGGCACACGCAACCTGGTGAATGCCTGTCTTGCAGGCAACATCAGACGTTTCGTTTACATCAGTTCTGTTGCCGCGTTGGGCAGAATGAAGGGGCAAACAAAAATCGATGAAACCAATAAATGGATCGAAGATGCGCCGCACACCGATTACGCGAGTTCAAAATATTATGCGGAACTGGAGGTATTCAGAGGTCAGGAAGAAGGCCTCAGGACAGTCATCGTAAATCCTTCGGTGATTCTGGCGCCTGCAGACTGGACAAAGAGCAGCGCGCAGCTGTTCAGATATGTCTGGAAAGAACATCGCTTTTACATCGAAGGTTCCCTCAATTACGTCGATGTGCGGGATGCCGCCGCCGCCATCCTGACCCTGCTGAAATCCGGCATGGAAAATGAGCGATTCATACTCAGTGCAGGCACCTTGTCATTCAAAGGATTTTTTGACGCCGTGGCTGCCCGTTTTGGCAAGAAACCTCCTGTGATAAAATTGAGCAGAAATTTCCTTAAGATTGTGGCCATTGGTGAGGCTTTGCGCGCAAGAATTGGCCGGGCCGAGCCTGTCATTACACTTGAAACTGCCCGTTTGGCAGACACCTTTTTCCATTATGAAAATCGAAAAATAAAAAAAGTCATACCGTTTGAATTTCGCACACTGGAGAGCACGTTAGACTGGTGCTGCAGTTACTACATGCAAAAGTTTGCCCTTAAAAAAGGGTAGAAAGGACTTCGCATTACGTTTAAATTACTTATTTTAGGAAAACCTTTAGTCAATGTCGAGAGAATACCGCAAAAGAGAAGAGGAAAACGAGCTGATTAAAAGATTTGAAGATCACCTCCGCAAAAGAAAGACAGCATTTTTTGACCTTGACGCCTATGAAGAGATCATTGATTTCTACATGCAGCGTGGCAAACACAATAAAGCCCTGCAAGCGGTAAATCAGGCGATCCATCAATATCCGTTTTCAATCGAATTAATCACCGTAAAAGCACAGATTCTTTCAAACCTGGAAGAGTACGACCAGGCCCTTGAACTGCTGGATCAGGCGCATGCTTTTCAACCCAACGACCCGGATATTTTCCTCACGAAAGGATCGATCTATTCTTTACAGGGAAATTTCAACGATGCCATCGAGAACTATGAGCAGGCGCTCACTTTTGCTGACGACAAGGACGAAGTGTACTACAATATCGGACTGGCAAAGCAAAGCACGGAGGATTACAGTGGCGCAATCGAAGCATACAAAAATGCGATCGAAGTCAATCTGAATCACGATGGCGCTTTGTATGAGCTTGCGTATTGCCTCGATGTTACAGGCCAGCTGGAGAGCAGTGTGTCGTACTATCAGAAATTTATTGATGAAGATCCCTATTCAGCGGCGGCGTGGTATAATCTCGGGATTGTATACAACAAACTTGAGAAATACGATGAAGCGTTGAATGCGTATGACTATGCACTGACGATCGATGAGACTTTTGCTTCCGCATCGTTCAACATGGGCAACACGTATATGAATCTCCAGCAATACACCAAGGCGCTGGATGCATTTAAAAGAACCATTGAACTGGAGGGTCCCAGCCCTGAAGTGTACTGCTGTATCGGGGCTGCCTACGAGAGCCTGGAGCAATACGAGCTTGGTCTGAAATATTTTCAAAAAGCGTCAAAACTCGATTCCATGTATGACGAGGCGCTTTATGGCGCCGGCGCATGCCTGGAGAAGCTGGAAAAATGGCACCAGGCCCTGCACTTTTATAACAAAGCGCTTAAACTCCACACTGAAAACGCGGAATACTGGAAATCAGTGGCACATGCTGAATTTAAGATCGGCAACACCATTTCCAGCATTGACGCTTATGAGGAAGCCAGCAAACTCGAACCCGACGATAAGGAAATATGGCTGAATTGGTCGTTTATCTTCTATGAGCAAGGCGATTTTATCAAAGCTACCGACACCTTAATGCAGGGTTTTGAGAACATCCCCGATGATGCTGAGCTGCTCTACCGCATGACCGTATACCTGATTGAGGCGGGCAAATTTAAAGAAGCCTTTAATTATCTGGAAAATGCTTTAATTTTGGACTTTGATGGTCACACGGCTTTGTTCGATTTTTTCCCAAAAATTGAAACTCAAAAGGCCTTGCACAAGATCATTGAGCAGTTTAGAAAAGAAAACCATTAGATGAATTACGATCTTAAAAATTTACCTGAGCGTACCGCCAAGCCCAGGCAATACGGCTTTACTATGGCCATGGACAAGGGTTTAAGTATCCGCGCCGCTGAAGATTTTGCCAGTATCTGTGCCGATCACGTTGATATTGTGAAACTTGGATGGGCGACCTCTTTCGTCACCCCTAATCTTAAGGACAAGCTCAAAGTGTACAAGGAAGCGGGTATTCCCGTTTATTTCGGGGGTACACTGTTCGAAGCCTTTGTTATCCGTAACCAATTCGACGATTACCGCCGGTTACTGGATAAATTTGACATGTCATTTGCCGAGGTTTCGGACGGGTCTATTGAACTGGACCATGATAAGAAATGTGATTATATCGTAAAATTATCGGAGCAGGTGACGGTTCTTTCTGAGGTAGGCTCGAAAGACGCCGACAAGATCATTCCGCCCTACATGTGGATCGACCTGATGCAAAAGGAACTCGATGCCGGCGCATGGAAAGTGATCGGTGAAGCCCGTGAAGGTGGAAACGTGGGCTTATTCCGCTCGACCGGGGAAGTGCGGTCGGGGCTGGTTCAGGAGATCCTGACCAAAATTCCCTTCGAGAAGATCATTTGGGAAGCGCCTCAGAAGGCCCAGCAGGTATGGTTCATCAAATTACTGGGAGCAAACGTCAATCTCGGCAATATTGCGCCCGACGAGATCATTCCGTTGGAAACGATCAGGCTCGGCCTGCGCGGCGATACATTTTTACATTTCCTGGGAATTGAGAAAAAGAGCCACTCTGCGCCCCCGTTTGAGGTAGACTAATCCGTGCAGCGTTGAGACGACCACTGGATTATATCTTCCTTTTCATCAAAGGTTTGTGCATGGGTTCAACAGGGGTCTTGCAGGGTGTTTCCGGCGCCTCTATGGCATTGTTGCTGGGGATATACCACGAGTTTGTTTTTTCACTGGCGGCCCTCGACGGAAATGCATTGCAGTTGCTGAGACAAAAAAAGGTGGGGGCGTTCTGGAAAAGGATCAACGGAAATTTTTTGCTGGCACTTGTTTCCGGCATCATCGCCGGACTGCTGACGCTCCGGGCAGTTTTCAGCTTCTATTTCACGCAATATCCGATCTTCATATCGTCTTTTTTCCTGAGTCTCGTCATCATCGCAGCATTGCTGTTGCTCCGGAAAATTACGCGCTGGAACATCGGTGTCGCGGTCTTCGTGGTCGGCGGAATGGCCCTCAGTTATTTCATCACAAGGTCGGCGCCTTTCGCTTTTGCCGACAATCCTTTTTTTAGTTTTCTCGCAGGCCTGCTCGCTGGGGCGACGTTTGTGATCCCAGGGGTGTCAGGAGCATTTATCTTAATGTTTATTGGGAAATATCAACATATCCTTACTAGCTTTGGCTCCCTTGAATTTGACGTAATTATCCTGTTTATTGCCGGTGGTATCCTGGGCATCATGGTTATCGCGCGGTTCATGGCACGCCTGCTGGCTGATTTTCACAATGCGACGGTAGCCTTTTTCGCAGGCCTCATGATCGGTTCCCTGAACAAGATCTGGCCCTGGCGGGAAGTATTTGAATATGCGACAACCATACAGGGCAAACGGATCCCCGCCTTCGATAAAAGCATATTACCCTGGCGGTACCTGGAACTTACCGGAAAGGATCCCCAGGTTTTTTACGCCATTCTCATGATGGCGTTGGGGGTATTTATGGTTGTATTAATTGAAAAGATTGCTGCAAGGCTAAAAACAAAAAGCTGAAATGGAAAAAATATTCGGGCTGATCGGACAAACCGTTAGCCACTCATTCTCAAAATCTTATTTTGATGAAAAATTTTTTCGCGAAGGACTGCGCGATCATCACTACGAACTCTTCCCGCTGAAAAATATTGATGAGATTGAAAATCTGATACAAAATACCAAAGGGCTCACCGGACTCAATGTTACGATCCCATACAAAGAGCAGGTAATGGATTACCTCGATGAAGTGGATCCCGCCGCAAAAAAGATCGGCGCTGTGAATGTGATCAAGATACAAAACGGCAAACGAAAGGGTTTCAACACCGACATGGATGCGTTTCATGAAACCGTTGAAAAGTGGCTGCCAAAGGACAAGAAATTCAATGCCCTTATTCTTGGAACCGGAGGTTCATCCAAATCGGTCCAGGAGGCGCTCCTCAAATTGAAAATCGCCTTCAAACTCGTTTCACGCGAAGCCTCCAGAGGAAATTATACATACAAGGACCTGGAGAAGAATCCAAAGATCATTAACGATTCAAACCTCATCATCAATACCACGCCACTGGGCATGCATCCCAATACGAACAGCATGCCTCCGATCGATTATGAACTCCTTACCTCCGATCACTACGTTTACGATCTGATCTACAACCCGGCCAGAACAATGTTCCTTCAAAAAGCCGAGATGAGAGGCGCGACCGCCAAGAACGGCCTGGAAATGCTGCATGTACAGGCGGAGAAATCCTGGAGTATCTGGAATAATTAGCGGTGGGCTCTTAGCAGTTCAGGCACGCACGCACAAACCAATAACCAATAACCACCTCTATCGACTGTGGCCCTTGTTCCTGGCGGCAAATAACTATTTATGCTTAGTCTTAATCTCAGGGCTACAGCAAAAAGGCCAATAGCCCTTTCCAATAACTAAAGACCGACAACCAACAACCTCCTGACATACTGTTGTCAGGAACCACTTGTTTCTTTATGTCGTTAAGAAATCATAATTTAATCTATGGAGTTCAGATTAACGAGTGAGTACGTTCCGACAGGAGATCAGCCCCAGGCAATAAAGCAGCTTGTAAAAGGATTACAGGAAGGCGAAGGTCATCAGACTTTGCTTGGCGTTACCGGCTCGGGAAAAACTTTTACCATTGCCAACGTGATCGCCACGTGCGGAAAACCAACCCTGGTGCTCAGTCACAACAAAACACTGGCAGCGCAGCTTTACGGGGAATTCAAACAGTTCTTTCCCGAGAATGCCGTCGAGTATTTTATCTCCTATTACGATTATTACCAACCCGAGGCCTATATCCCATCTTCCAACCTCTACATTGAGAAAGATCTCTCCATCAATGAAGAAATTGAAAAACTGAGGCTAAGCGCGACCTCTTCCCTGCTCACAGGAAGAAGAGACGTTATTGTTGTCGCTTCTGTATCCTGTATTTATGGTATTGGAAATCCGGATGAATTCGGCAAGAATGTCATCAAATTGAAAGTCGGCGAAGTGCTTGCGCGGAACCGGCTGCTCTTCGGGTTGGTGGACATTCTGTATAACCGTACGGAAGCCGAATTCAAACGTGGCACCTTCCGTGTGAAGGGTGATACGGTGGATGTGTTTCTCGCTTACGCGGATTATGCCATCCGCATCTATTTCTTCGGCGATGAAATTGAATCCATTCAGCGCATCGATCCACATTCGGGAAAAAAAATATCTGAAGAAAAGGTCGTCACCATCTTTCCCGCCAACCTGTTCGTAACGGGCAAAGAATCTCTTCACGTCGCCATGCGTGAAATCCAGGCAGACATGGTTCAGCAGGTGGGCATGTTCGAAACAGAGTTGCGACACCTGGAAGCGAAGCGTCTCAAGGAACGTACCGAGTTCGACCTGGAGATGATGCGCGAACTCGGGTACTGTTCGGGTATTGAAAACTATTCACGCTACTTCGACCGGAGGAGACCGGGTGCAAGACCTTTCTGCCTGCTGGATTATTTTCCGGACGATTACCTGCTCGTCGTGGATGAGAGTCATGTGACGATACCCCAGATCCGCGCCATGTGGGGCGGTGACCGCTCGCGCAAGGTGAATCTT
Organism: Chryseosolibacter sp.; assembly: GCA_049791675.1. Taxonomy (GTDB): domain Bacteria; phylum Bacteroidota; class Bacteroidia; order Cytophagales; family Cyclobacteriaceae; genus Chryseosolibacter. Next base: position 30,494 of record JBARAD010000022.1, on the reverse strand, counting down.
GTCGACTTTGGTTTTCGCCTACCCTCCGCGTTGGATAACAGGCCGCTTACGTTCAACGAATTTGAAACAATGGTCACCCAGGCCATCTATGTCAGCGCGACGCCCAGCGAATATGAACTCCGCAAGTCCGAAGGTATCGTCGTAGAGCAGATCATACGCCCCACCGGTCTTCTCGATCCGGAAATAGATGTAAGGCCCAGCCGCAATCAAATTGATGACCTGCTGGATGAAATCGATGAGCGCGTCAAGAAGAAAGAACGCGTGCTGGTGACGACTCTTACAAAGCGTATGGCCGAGGAGTTGACAAAGTTCATGGATCGCGCCGGCGTAAAATGCCGCTACATCCACTCTGAAGTTCCCACGCTCGAGCGTGTCGAGATTTTACGGGAACTGAGAACCGGGGTCTATGATGTGCTTGTGGGCGTCAACCTGCTTCGCGAAGGACTTGATCTGCCCGAGGTGTCGCTCGTTGCCATCCTCGACGCCGACAAGGAAGGCTTCCTGCGCAATCAGCGTTCACTCGTGCAGACGATAGGAAGGGCAGCGCGCAATGTGAACGGACGGGTGATCATGTATGCGGATTCCGTCACCGAATCCATGCAACTGGCCATCGACGAAACGGACCGGAGAAGAAAGATCCAGCTCGATTACAACACGGCGAACGGCATCACGCCCAAGACCATTCTCAAGTCCATGCAATCCATTCTCGGCCAGACAAAAGTGGCCGACGCGAAAAAAGATACGAAGCGCTATTATGTAGAGAATGAAGAAACATCACTAGCGGCGGATCCCGTTGTTGCTTACCTCACGAAGGACGAGCTCCTGAAAATGGCCGATCGTACGCGCAAGTCGATGGAGAAGGCAGCGAAAGAGCTCGAGTTCATGGAAGCCGCCAAACTTCGGGACGAATACCTGGCGCTGCAGAAACAGATCGAAGCGCGGGGATGATCGCCGACACTCGTGGCGAATCGGTAGCGGGCCTGCGTTGCGGCAGATCGGTTTTTCATCGCTCCTGTTCGCGCGACCCTTCACCCGCTGGTCCCGCGATCTCTTTGCGCGAGAAAAAATACCCGGTATAAGCAAAGCCATCCGCCGGGCATCGCCGGGTACAACTTTTTAATCTTCGCGCCTGTTTCAAGCATGCGATCACTATTCCTTTTCGGTTTATTATCCCTTTGTTCATTGGAGAGCATGGCGCAGCGGGCACAGCGGATCATGGTCGGCGCGCAGGCTGACCTGATCAAGAGTGACAATGATGGATTTTTCGAGAAAGTGCAGGGTGGTCTGGAGGGAAGCTTTTACTTCAGCCGGAAATTTGCAGTTACCGGCGGAGTGGAAGTGTGGACGGATAATCAGATCCTCGCGGTGGTGGGGACCCGGTTTTGTCCAATTGATGAAGCGTTCTTCAGACTAAGGGGATTGCCAGGAAAAGATCTCTGTCTGGGCGCCGGATTTTCAAAACCGCTCGGCCATAACTTTCGCTTCGAAGGGATGGCCGATCTGTATTTCAAAGGTCACATCGCCATCCGGGCGGGTATCGCATACGGTATCGGATCAACGCCGTAGAGATGCGAAACATCGCATCTCTACGGATTGTCCGGAGGCATCACCTCCTCTTATTTTGCAGCAGAAAATCTTTTCGCGACTTCGTCCCAGTTGATCACATTCCAGAATGCAGTGATGTAATCAGGGCGTCTGTTCTGGTAGTTGAGGTAATATGCGTGTTCCCATACATCGAGTCCAAGCACAGGCGTACCTTTGACTTCGGCAACATCCATCAGCGGATTATCCTGATTGGGTGTTGAGGTGATCTGAAGTTTTTTATTTCCATCTACGATCAGCCAGGCCCAGCCGGAACCGAATCGTCCGGCAGCTGCGGCGGAAAACTTTGCCTTGAACTCATCAAAATTTCCGAAGGCGCCATTGATGGCTTCGGCCACTGCACCGCTGGGATTGCCGCCTTTGTTCGGCCCCATGAGCGTCCAGAACAGACTGTGATTATAATGGCCTCCCCCGTTGTTCCGCACGGCTACGGCATATTTTGAAACGTTCTTGCAAATCTCTTCGATGCTTAATTTTTCAGCATCCGATCCTGCGATAGCGTTGTTGAGGTTTGTAACATACGCGTTGTGGTGTTTACCGTGATGGATCTCCATCGTACGGGCATCGATATGTGGTTCGAGCGCATTGAATGCATACGGGAGTGGAGGAAGTGTAAATGCCATATTCTGTGTTTTTTACTGGTTGAACATTTTTTTTTAAAGGAATCAAATATACAACCTCAATCCAAGGCATAAAATTCGTTTTTCGCTGAATTCAAAGCAGATTCTTTATTCAGGTTAATGGCGCCCGCCGGCATCCGGTAATGACGCGAAATTGTCCCGGTAAGCGTTAGACAAGCCTTACACTTCCCGAAGCCCCTTAAAAAAGGTATCGATAAGCTTTTTAGCCTCTTCGGCCTTCACACCAGCCTTTACAGTGGTCTTCGGATGGAGGAGCGGCTGACCCACCAGGCTGTAACCCCGCTGCAGATCCGAAGCTCCGAAGACCAGCATCTGCAGCTGCACCCAATGGAGGGCGCCCGCGCACATGACACAAGGCTCCAATGTCACATAGAGGGTACACTCGTTTAAATATTTGGAGCCGAGATAATTGGCGGCGGCAGTGACGGCGATCATCTCTGCATGGGCCGTGGCGTCGGTCAGTTTTTCTGTTTGATTGTGTGCCCGGGCGATGATGCGGTTGCGACAGGTGACAATGGCGCCCACCGGTACTTCATTGATATCCAGCGCCTTTTGAGCCTCTTTGAGCGCTTCCCGCATAAAGTACTCGTCTGTATAAAGATCCATTCAGCCGCAGTTATTTTATTTTTATGCTTTTCATCATGGCATCGGAGGATCTCTCCCACATCTCCCTGTCACGTCGGGGGCAATTAAAGGAAAAAACAAGCGTTCTGCCGGGCTGTATCAGATATTGCAGGTAGGTATATTTCAATACCGGGTCAGTGTTTCCCACCTGGTTTTTCGTTCCATTGACTCTGGACTCAAACTTAAAGTAGATAAAAGAATTACCATTTACCTCCCGGATACCCTCTTCGAGCATTTCGACGCGGTCGAACATGTTGCGGATGCTTGCTTTGAAAAACTGGCTGGCGATTTCCAGGTTCGCGTCGGGCCAACGTGTAGCCGATATATTAACGCTGAAATCGGTGCTGCGCTCGGCGTTCGTAAAGGCTGCCAGCGGAGCCCGGACTGAAGGATAACGCTCGGTGAAATCCAATCCGTCCATGGGTTTCCAATCCCTGGGCAGCGATACCGTGATGTCGTCGGTAACTTTCATTTTCACCAGCTTCGGCTGGTCAAAAGAGCCGAGCAACAGCGGTATGAACAGAAAAAATTTATAAAGCATGGGGCTATTAATGTTTAACCTATAACGTGTAAAGCAAAGTATTATTTAAATTCGCGGCTGCCTGCGCAAAAGCTGCGACAGCCAGGCCAGCCTGACCGGCAGACAGTCTTTTACGGGTCTTGTCTCAGGGGAAGGCAGATTTTTCTTGCAAAAATAACAATTCTAACCATGTTAAGAACCCACACTTGCGGTGAACTAAAGCTATCTGATGTTGACAAAACAGTTACCCTCGCCGGTTGGGTTCTGCGCCTGCGCGATAAAGGCGGGATATTATGGGTTGACCTGCGCGACCGGTACGGCATCACGCAATTGATCTTTGAGGAAGGCAAAACGGATCCCGCCACCCTTGACGCCGCGCGTCAGCTCGGAAGAGAATACGTAATCCAGGTGGAAGGTCAGATAGTTGAACGCCTTGCGAAAAACGACAAGCTTGCTACCGGGGATATTGAAGTAAGGGTATCCAGGCTTACCCTGCTGAATGCCGCCAAGGTTCCTCCCTTTACAATTGATGACGAAACTGACGGCGGTGACGAATTGCGTATGAAGTACCGCTACCTGGATCTGAGACGCAATGTCGTGCGCGAGAGTTTACAACTGAGGCACCGGATGGCGCAGCAGACGCGGACGTACCTTGATCAGCAGCAGTTTATCGAAGTCGAGACCCCCGTGCTGATCAAATCCACGCCGGAAGGCGCACGGGATTTTGTCGTGCCTTCGCGCATCCACCACGGAGAGTTCTATGCGCTGCCCCAATCACCCCAGACCTTCAAACAATTGCTGATGGTTTCCGGGTTCGACCGCTATTACCAGATCGTGAAATGCTTCCGCGATGAGGATCTCCGCGCTGACCGCCAGCCCGAATTCACGCAGATCGACTGTGAAATGTCATTCATTACACAGGAAGATATTCTCGGACTTTTCGAGGGATTGATCCGGCACCTTTTCAAGACTGTGAAGGGTGTGAATCTGGAATCGCTTCCCCGGATGACTTACGATGAGGCTATGCGCCAGTATGGTTCGGACAAACCTGATACGCGCTTCGACATGAAGTTCATCGAAATTACAGAGGAGACCAGGGGAAAGAATTTTCCTGTATTTGAAAGCGCGGAACTGGTTGTGGGCATATGCGCAAAGGGATGTTCGGATTATTCGCGCAAGCAAATTGACGAGTTAACGGACTATGTCAAGCGTCCTCAGGTGGGCGCCAGGGGACTCGTGTATGTTCAATACCGCACTGACGGAACGTTGAAGTCGTCTGTAGATAAGTTCTATACGCCCGAAGACCTGCAGGCATGGGCCAAAAAATTCAACGCAGAACCCGGTGATCTGATCCTCCTGCTCGCGGGGGAAACGAATGCAACCCGCAAGCAATTGAATGACCTGCGCCTGCTCATGGGAGACAAGTTAGGCCTTCGCGATAAAAATAAATTTTCGGCCCTCTGGGTAATCGATTTTCCGCTGCTGGAATGGAGTGAGGATACAAAACGCTTTCATGCCATGCACCATCCTTTTACCTCTCCCAAACCAGAAGACATTAAGTTACTGGATACCGAGCCGGGCAATGTCCGGGCGAATGCCTACGACATGGTCATCAACGGCACAGAGGTCGGCGGTGGGTCCATTCGTATTCACGACAGGCCGACGCAGCAAATGATGTTCTCTAAATTGGGTTTCTCCGATGCGGAAGCGAAGAAACAGTTTGGATTCTTAATGGACGCCTTTGAGTTCGGCGCACCACCGCATGGAGGGATCGCCTTTGGCTTTGACCGTCTTTGCTCGATCTTTGGGGGAGCTGATTCAATCCGCGACTTCATCGCCTTCCCTAAAAACAATGCGGGCCGCGATGTGATGATTGACTCACCTTCCACAATCGCTGACGAACAGTTGAAGGAGCTGGGACTGGAAATAAAAGAATAGCGGTGCAGGGCGCTCGTTAGCAGCGGCGCCCGACGATGTGTTGGTGCCCTGCCATGGAGAAGAAGGATTACTTTTCACGACAGTCAAAAGCGTACGCGGCTTTCAGGCCTGCGTATCCGGAAGAACTTTACGCATTTATCTTCAGGCACATTCGCAATCGTTCCTGTGCCTGGGATTGCGCCACTGGCAATGGGCAGGTGGCCCGTCACCTTGCGGATTATTTTGACACCGTCTTTGCCACTGACATCAGTCAGCAGCAGCTTGATCACGCTTTCCCGGCAAAAAATATTTCATACGCCCTTGCTCCGGCAGAACACCCTTCATTTGCAGACAGTCAATTCGATCTGATCACCGTAGCGCAAGCGCTTCATTGGTTTCATCTTCCCTCATTTTATGAAGAGGTGCGGCGCACAGGCAAACCGCAGGGACTTCTCGCCGTATGGGGTTATGCGCTACTCACCATTGATCCCGTGATCGATGAATTGTTCATGGATTTTTACAACCATAAGACGGGCCCTTACTGGGATCCAGCCCGTAAACTGGTTGAGAATCATTACCGTGACATCCCCTTTCCGTTCGATGAAATCCCCTGCCCGGATTTTCAGATCCGTGTGCAATGGACCTCCGACCAGTTTGCCGGATATCTACAATCGTGGTCAGCCACACAGAAATACATCAGCATCCATGGTGTAAACCCGGTGGATGCATTCATGGAGAACCTCCGTCCTTTCTGGGAACCCGGCGAGGTCAAGCGTGTAACTTTTCCTGTATTTATGAAGGCTGGCCTGATCGGGAAACAGGTCCCCAACACATAAGCCGATGCGTGTAGACATGGCGATGCTTCACGATTACGATTTTTATTTGCAACCGGCGAAATCTGTGCGTTAACGAATGTAGTTCAACGTATGAAATCATGTGTAAACGCTAATAAAAAAGCTGATGCGCTGTCGTATATTGCGGGTTCGAATTACAAATTCCATTCAAAGTTAAACCGCATGATGCAGGTGTCAGGTAAGGGAAAACAATTATGGGTTGCAGGGCTGATGATCCTGATCTTTTCGGCGGCGCAAGCGCAATCGCTGAAAGAACACCTCGCAAAAGGCGACCGTTATTATCAAAGAAAGGATTATAAAAACGCCATAGCCGATTACCTGGAAGCCCTGAAGTTCGACGACGCCGATGCGCAGACAAACTACAAAGTCGGCATTGCTTATCTCCATGAGGAGCATGTTGCCCAAGCGGTTGCGTTCCTCGAGAAAGCTTACAACCTGAACCCTGCTGTCGATCAGAATATAGACTACCATCTGGGAATGGCGTATCAGGGAACCCAACAATACGCGAAAGCCCGGGAGCACTTTACGACGCTGAAAGCAAAAAATAAAAGTCTCGGTGCCATCGCCTCCAGAAAAATACGTGAATGTGCGCTGGCCGATTCGCTGATGAACATTTCTTCCGACGCCACCATTACGGCGCTTGCTCATCCGATAAACACACCGTTCTCGGAACTATTGCCTTTGATCAGTAACGACGGCCAAACACTCATTTTCACATCCAACCGGTCGGCAGACGATTATCAGATAAAAAGCGCCACGAATTTTGAAGACGTGTATATCAGTCAAAAGGAAGGAACGCAATGGGGTCCGCCCGCCAGGATCGGGGCTGAGATCAACGTCAAGTTAAACGAAGCTGCCCTTTCATTGTCTGCTGACGGAAAGACCTTGTTTCTGCATTATGAGGAGGGTCGTGGGGATATTTATACTTCAACGCTTGAAAACGGAAGCTGGGCGAGGCCGGTACCGCTGAATCGTTTTATAAACCATCCCGAATACAGTGAAGGTTCAGCCTGTGTTTCCGCTGATGGCAAAAGGCTTTATTTTTCAAGTAACCGCGCCGGAGGAAGAGGAGGATACGATATATACGTATCGCAGCTTGGCCCCAACGGGCAGTGGGGGCGCGCAGCCAACCTGGGATCCACCATCAATACCCGGGGAGATGAGGTGACGCCCTTCCTGCATGTCGACGGCATTACGCTATTCTTTTCCTCCAACGGTCACGCTACGCTGGGAAGCACAGACGTTTTTAAGAGCAGACTACAGGATGGCAAATGGTCGAAGGCAGCACACCTGGGTACTCCGATCAATACGAGCGGACCGGACCAATATTTCGTTTTGTCGGCGGATGCAAGAATCGGGTATTATGCCAGACTCAACGGGGATTCACCCGGCAACATCGATCTCTATTCGATCAGCTTTAATTCACAGCATCCGTCAGCAACACCAGAACAGGAAATAAAAGATACAGCAAAAGAAACAGAAAGCCCCGAGCACAATGACAGGAAAGGCGTTGCTGTCATGAAGGGATCGGTGGTGGACGCACGTAGCCTGCAACCATTGCAATCGACCCTGAGGGTGGTGGAGAATGCTACGAACAAGGTGATCATGACGGTTGCCACAACGCCGTCGGGCACTTTTGAACTGCATATTCCGGACAAGGGAAATTACGGAGTGACTACAGAGACGGAAGGCTACCTGTTCAATTCAATGAATTTTGATCTGCCTGCATATGAGAAATACCGGGAGATTGAAACGCGCATCCTGATGGTGAAAGCCACCGTAGGTTCGAAGGTGGTGCTGAAGAATATTTTTTTTGATGTGAACCAGTCAGAGCTGATATCAGCTTCGAAGGGGGAGCTTGAGACTATCCGGGATCTGCTCCTGCAAAACCCTGGATGGAGGATCCAGATCAATGGTCATACGGATAACGTGGGTAATCCGAAAGCGAACATGGACTTGTCTTTAAAGCGAGCGGAGGCTGTCGTCCAGTACCTCATCAGGCAAGGGATTGATCGCGGCCGCCTCCAGGCAAAGGGCTTTGGTTCAGAACAACCGCTAGTGTCCAATGATGACGAGGCGGAGGGACGCCAGATCAACAGGCGAACAGAAATTGAAATTATTCGGTAGGGCCCTGTGTCCTATTGTTAAGACTCCGGATCCGTTTCCTCCTGCTGATGGATGGCTAAGTTTGGAAGGGTGATAAAAAAGGTTGTACCCATTCCAGGCTCTGAAGTGACGCGAATGCTTCCGCCAAGTTTATCGATCGTTTCCCTGACGATATACAAACCTAAACCAGCGCCTTCACTGCGTTCTGTGGCACGGTAGAACATTTCAAAAATCTTCCCCAGAAACTCTCCGGAAATACCCATGCCGTTGTCGGAAAATATCATTTCCAGTTGGCTCTCGGTGATGTGCAGCCGGACATGGATGGTTTGCCGGACTTTCGTGACATCCCGGTACTTGATAGCGTTGGATACCAGGTTATTGATGATGACGGAGAGCCGGAACACGTCGGTAGGAAAGAGGCAATGATCGTCCACCACCTCAATGGATTTGCTGATCGTATCAGCTCCGTCCATATACTTCAAACGATCGAAGATATCTTCGATGATTTTTTTGATATCGACCGCTGCAATCTTGACCGCACTGCGCGCATTTCTGGAGTAGTCAAGGATCTCTTTCAGCGTTTCATCAAGCTTGTGGACACTGTGCTGCATCATCTGAAAATACTTATTCAGCACCGGGTCACTGTGTTTGTTTTCCAGTTGGGCGAGATGAATCAATCCGAGTACCGACATCAGCGGAGCACGAAGGTTATGTGAAACGCTGTAAACAAAACTGTCGAGTTCCTTGTTGATCTTTACAAGTTCTTCGTTTCGTTTACGCAGGGTACCTTCGGCCTTCTTGCGCTTCGCTTCCTGTTGACGTTGTTTCAAAGCATTCTGGATGGCAGAAGGCAACCTCACCATATTGGATTTCAGCACATAATCATCAGCACCCTGCTTGAGGCAGCTCACGGCGAATTCCTCCGATACAGTACCCGTTACAAGGATAAAAGGAATATTCGCGGCCTGCTTCCGGCAGATCTTCAGGGCTTCCAGTGAATTGAACTGAGGCAAGGCATGGTCAGATAAGATCACGTCCGGGTGAAACTTTTCCAGTGACTCCGTAAACTCTTCCTGAGAGTCCACGCGTCTGGACGAAAACAAGAGACCTTCCTTCCGAAGGGTTCGTTCGATTAACCCCACGTCATCCTGAAGATCTTCGAGCATCAGTATTTTAAGTTCCTTATCCTTGGCCATGCCTGTCATTTTGGTGGCTGATTCAATGAAAGCCAGAAGAGTCCGATTTCAGAAATTGCTCTCACAAATTTATCGTAGTCCACAGGCTTAACAATGTACGCGTTCACACCCAGCTTATAGGATTCAAGGATATCAATATCCTCCCTGGAAGATGTCAACACAACAACCGGTATAATCTTCCGTTCCTCATCCGACTTCAATATCCGCAGCACTTCAATGCCATCCACTTTTGGCATTTTCAGGTCCAGCAAGACCACTTTCGGCATGCTGGTCATATCGGTGGAAAACAGGTAAGTAAGTGCCTCTTCGCCGTCTTGAAGATGCAAAAGATTGTTCGCCAGGTTATTTTTTTTCAGCGCGTGGATGGCAAGCCCCGCATCGTCCGGATTATCCTCAACCAACAAAATATCAACTGCACTATGGATTTTCATTTTCAATGGGAATTGTAAAATAGAATATGGCTCCCTGATGAAGGCTGGCTTCAGCCCAGACACGGCCGCCATGCCTGGAAATAATACGTTTTACAATGGCGAGTCCTACACCGGTTCCCGCAAAATCCTGCATTTTATGCAGGCGCTGGAACACGCCGAAAAGTTTCGGCGCGTATTTCATGTCAAAACCTTCGCCATTGTCTTTAACTTCATAACACACTTCGTGACCATCTGTCTTATAAGAGCGTACCTCAATGGCAGCAAGCTGTTTTTTCCCGGTGAACTTGACAGCGTTTTCAAGAATATTAAACCACACTTGTCGCATCATGTCCGCGTCCGCCAGGGCAGAATGCAATTCATCTACCTTAACATCCACTTTCCGGTCAGGTTCCCGCATCAATAGTTCATTGACAATATTATGCACAATACCTTTCATATTGAGATTCGACCGCTGTAAATTTTTCCGTCCCAATCGCCCGAAGTCCAGCAAATCATCGATCAGCTTTCCCATGCGCCTGGCATTGTTCATGATCACATTCAATACCCTCCTGCCATCGTCATCAAGTTTACCGGCATAATCCTCCTGCAGGATTTTGGAGTAGCCATCGATGGAACGAAGGGGGGCGCGCAAATCATGTGAAATGGAATAGCTGAATGCTTCCAGCTCCTGATCCAGGGTCTTGATCCGCTCAAGTGCCTGCCGGCACTCGCCATTGTCGATCGTACTAAAAAGGATCGTTTTCCGCTGCCGGTCCGATTGTTCTTTTTTAACCACCCGGAGCAATACCGGAAATGCAACTCCCGATTTCCTGACAAGGTCTATATCAAAACTACGTTGCGGCTGCAAGGAGGCGTTCCCGATTATTTCCCGGTGCGCTTCAGCAATGACATCCGTAAATTTCATTTTGCCCACTACTTCATTCTTTTCGTAACCAAGCCAACCCAACATTGTTTTATTGATCCTGGTAAAAAATCCTCTTTCATCAATGGAATGATATCCACACGGCGCGTTCTCAAATAAATGCGTCAACTCATTGCGAAGCGCCTCCAGTTGTTCTGCAGCCAGTTGTTTCTTTTTTATCTGGAAGAGCAGGTATCCCGAGAGGCCCAGTAAGGACACACCCAGAACCAGCCACAGGACAAGAGAACCATGATCAAATTCCTTAGGGGTGGACTTGCTTTCCTGCAACGGACTTTGGGCCACTGCAACGGTTGGGCCACCGCCTGTTGCAGCCGGTACGATACGGTCGCTTAAAATAAGCTGAAAGGCGGCCCATACTAATACAAGAAGAAATCCGGTGCGGAGAAGTTTGTCTAAATATTGTAACATCGGTCAATGTCGGCAAGAAGTTGTGCGCTAGAATCAAGCAGACTATTTCAGTCCTTTCAAAAGTGATGGGCTTCGATAAAAGTAGATAAGGGGGCCCATAAAAAAAAGTCAACTCCTCGGAAAACTTACATATTTATTACATATCAAATTGTTGAGAGTCGCTTAAAACAGACAAAAAGGGCTTTTTATACATTTTTCTTTCATTCCGGATCTTAAACAATAAAAATGCTGCTTAGAAAGTGAACAATATTCACTATTTTACTTGTTAATGATTGTAATGGATAAAATTAATGTAGTTAACAACAAAGAGCAGCAACGTTTTGAACTCAACCTCGGAACCGACATTGCTTACATGGAGTACCGTTTTCAAAACAAGACCAAAGTATTGATGCACACCTATGTGCCTGAAAAATATCGCGGAAAGGGAAACGCCATGAAGTTCATTCAGCAGGTTCTCGATGATCTGAGGAAAGCAAAGGCCCAGGTAATGGTTAACTGCGCCGCTGTCTCCAGATTCATCAAAGAGCATCCGGAGTACAATGATCTGGTGACAAAGTTCAAACCGGTGGCTTTAAGCAGGAAATAGCCTGCTCAAAGGGCTGTCACAAAAAGATATTAAACACTCCTTTTTTAAGATCCTTTTCTGATCGCAGGGAAATTACCCGGTTTGCTTCCGCATTCCTGGCAAAATCATTCCGGATATTGGGATCTCCATGGAAATACAGTTGGGTGGTTAACTCACGACGACCCGCAGCGCGGATCTTGAAATGAATATGCCTCGGACGATTTCCATAGGCCGGAGGATAAATCGTGGTAAAACTGTAATTCCCAAGGTGATCCGTTTTCACGACGCCGCGGCATTTAAATCCCTGCATGTCATAATCACCATGCGTATCACAGTGCCAGATATCAAGCACTGCATTTGCAACAGGCGTCTCGCAGTCCCCGCCATTCAATACTTTACCATAAATCACCAATGGTTCACCTTCTTTTTCAATAACCGTTCTCAGTGGTGCGGCGGCTTTATAGAATGGACCTTCTACATCGCGCTGCGTCTCACACGAATCCACATCCGAAGTGTCCTTTGCGATACCCTTCAACGTAACGCCAACGAGGGGGATAGCTGCCAATGTCTGAATAAAAGATTTCCTGTCCATGTCCGAATATTTTTAAAGAGGTTGATATGAATTTACAACAACCCCTAAGGATTAGAAACTAACAGGAAAAAATAATATCAGCTGGCGGTCGTTCAGTATTCGAGCGGAACTTCAAAACATATTGGAATCATCCGAAACCTTACACGTAAAACATCATCCTTTCAAAAAGGAAAACAAAAGCCATGAGGATTAAACTCCACAACGGACAAAAATCAGGTTTTAAAACAGCAGTAATTTACGTTAACCGGCTGGGAACAAGATTTGAGGTATTAGTCTTCTGAGATTTCTCACTGACAAAGAATCTGAATGGAAGGTACATTGAAAATACTGTCCCTCGAGGACCTGGAGGACGATTTCTACCTGATAACCCACGCGTTAAAGAAATCCGGGATGGATTTTATTGCCAAACGGGTTGACAGCAAGGAAGAGTTCAGTAGTGCACTGGATGAATTTGGCGCGGACGTGATCCTCTGTGATCATTCGCTTCCTCAGTTCAATTCAAACGAGGCGCTTCGAATTTTCCACCAGCGCAAGTTGCAGATACCTTTCATCCTGGTGACTGGCGCGGTATCGGAAGAATTTGCCGTCAGTTCGTTGAAGCACGGCGCTGATGATTATGTCCTGAAATCGAACCTGGCACGGTTGCGCAACGTGATCGATAATGCTTTAAAAGCAAAGGAAGCGGAACGGCAAAAGGTCGAAGCTGCGCTGGCGCTTGCCCGGCAGAATGAAACATTGATAAAGATCAACAAGGAGCTGGACAGTTTTGTGTACAGCATCTCGCATAATCTGCGTGCTCCGCTGATGAGCGTGCTGGGCCTTTTGGACCTGGCGAAAAACGAAACCAGCACCGACACCATTCATCAGTATCATGATATGATGAAAAGCAGCATCTGCAAGCTGGATGACACCCTGAAGGAAATTCTTGAATACTCCCGAAATGCACGGCAGGGGCTGCTGATCAATGCAATTGATTTCCAGAAAACCATCAACGACAATTTTGAAAGGATGCAATTCATGCCTGGATACGAACGCATCCGCAAGGAAATATTTATCGAAGGCGAGAGCCAGTTCTATTCCGATCCATACCGTCTTTCGCTCATTCTGAATAACCTGATCTCAAATGCTATCAAATATTCTGATCCGGCAAAAGAAAGCTCTTACATCCAGATCACGATCCATCACGACCCTGACAAAGTATCCCTAACTTTCAAGGACAACGGGATCGGCATAGACAATGATTATATCCAGAAGGTTTTTAATATGTTCTTCCGCGCAACAGAAAAGAATGAAGGCGCAGGTTTAGGGCTCTACATTGTGAAGGAAGCCGTCGAAAAACTCTGTGGCACCATCCATCTCGAATCGCAGCTGGGAAAGGGCACCGTCTTTAAGATTGAGCTTCCGAATCTGATGCATGAGCACCAGAAGAAGGCGATTGAGGTGGCTTAGTGACCGGGTTTAGCATATCAACGTTTCTATGTCGCTTTTCTATGTCTTGAAGCTTTTCCGGTCAAAAGGATCAAACCCATTATGCTCATGTTATAGATAACACAGATCGTCATCACGGTATAAAAGTCTGTATGATTATTCCAGTGACTCATCAGCGCCATGAACAGATAGAAACTTGCCATAGCAATCATTCCCATCCAGTCTGAATTATCATCCCGCAAAAACCTGGAACAGAGATATAATGTTACTGCCGGAAAAACGAGCAACCAGAATACCGAGGCCGTAACCAAACTCCATCCAATCAACAACGAGTACGGCACCATCACGACAAATACACACAACGGAATGACGATCGTCACCGTCAAAAGGATCCGATAGCTCCGTCGTATCATGATAGTGGCTTTGTATGGACTACACATAGCGCCAGGCTCGCCGCACCAGCTGTGGTCTGTTGTCTAATTCCATCAATTTACGGAATCCGGTATTCCCCTACAAACCCTTCAGGAACGCCAGGCTTTGCGGCACCTGGGTTTCAATCGAAGGACTCTCATCTTCGATGTAGTAGTACTGAATGGACGACTTTTTTGCAGCTTTAATGACGGCAGCGACGTCGATCTGACCCGTTCCCAGCGCGACGTCGTTTTCGACGGGCGTGCGTCCGGAGAAGTCACCTTTCACTCCCTTGCGCAGATCCTTAACGTGCATGAGCTTGAAGCGCTTCGGATATTTTTTGATCAGCGCAACAGGATCGGCGCCAGGATGGAATGCCCACAATATATCAAGTTCATAACTGACAAACTTCGGATCAGTATGCTCCATCATATAATCGAAATAAGTTCCCTCTCCGTAAGGCTGAAACTCAAATCCGTGATTGTGATAACAAAACGTCAAATTGTGATTTTCCTTCAACTCTTTTCCCGCGCGGTTAAAATCTGCAACGGTTTTTTTCGCGTCTTCAAGATCGAACGCTTCACCATAAGGGATGGAGGCAACGCGTACGTAGGAAGCGCCGAGCGCCTTTGCATTGCGCGCAACTTCGTCCGTCTTGTTGACGAGGTCGTTATATCCCACACCAAACGAAGTGCAACGCATACCCCTGTCATCCAGCATCTTTCTGATATCGGCAGCCGTCGATCCAAAAAGATTCGAAAACTCAATATTCGTGACCCCGAGCGCCTTGATCATATCCAAAGTACCTCCGATATCTTTCTGGAAACTGTGGCGATAAGTATAGGAAACGACCCCGGGAGTTTCCTTCAGGGTTTTTCCGAACCGCTGTGCGCTTACCGGAAAGGTTGAAATCAGGGCAAGGAGAAAGATTAAAGCTGTTTTCATATCATGAAGCTAAGTTGTTGTTTGCGTTCCGAATCATCCGGATCGCAGGTCAAATATAGCTTTCCTTCCGGTACGCCATCAGAACTTTCCATGACCGGTGTCAGGCGCTTTCGGTGCGATCTTCTTATCTTGTCATTCAATCGACCTTTAATGCAATCGCAGGTTATGAAAAACACAATTCTGACATCCATTTTTATTTTCTTCCTCGGTATGTGCCTTGCCCAGTCCTGGGAAACTGTCGCTACTGAAAACAACTGCACCAATCGCCATGAGAACGCCCTGACCGCGGTAAAAGGCAGGCTGATCCTGCTGGGAGGACGCGGGATCAAACCGGTTGAATCGTTCGACCTGAAAACGAAGAAGTGGACACAGCACGTGGCAACACCCCTTGAAATGCATCACTTTCAGGCAGTGGCCTACAAGCATGAAGTATGGGTGCTGGGCGCGTTTACGGGGGGATATCCGCATGAAACGCCTATCCCGAATATTCATATTTTCAATCCGGACAAGAATGAATGGCGCGTGGGTCCGGAAATTCCCGCCGACAGAAGACGGGGCGCTGCAGGTGTGTTCGTCTACAACGATAAGATCTACGTCGTCTGCGGCATACAGGATGGTCACTGGGACGGACACGTGGGCTGGCTGGACGAATACGATCCCAAAACCAATCAATGGAAAAAACTAACGGATGCCCCACACGTCCGAGACCATGTGCAGGCGGTGGTGATCGGTGACAGGATCTACCTCGCGGGCGGAAGAAGGTCTACTGCAAAGACCGGCCAGGTGCTGAATCTCCTGGAGCCTGCTGTGGATGTATATGACTTTAAAAAGAATCAGTGGACCACCTTATCCGAATCCGGAAACCTCCCCACCCTTCGCGCGGGAAATGCGTCCATTGTTCTCGACAATAAGCTGCTTGTGATCGGCGGAGAAAGTGACGCACAGGTTCCCGCGCACAGCGAAGTTGAAGCATTGAACACCAAGACGATGGAATGGGAAACACTCCCCGCACTAAACGCCGGACGCCATGGCACCGGCGCCGTGAATGTGAATGGCAAGATCTATGTTGTTGCAGGTTCAGGGAATCGCGGCGGCGGACCGGAGTTGAATAGTGTTGAGGTCTTGAGGTAACGAAAGATCTTGGTAATAATTTAAGATTCAAGATTCAAGATTGAGTCATTTAAATATGATGGGAGCTCTCGACCCGGTGGAGACTCCCAATTTTAAATCTTGAATTTTAGATCTTAAACTTTAAACTTAGACCGTTTTTACCGTGGACCGTCGACCTTCCCTGCATTGCCGTGGTCCGTGGTCTGTGGACCGTCGACCATTCAACAACTATGAAAGCATCATACACCAAACCCATCTTCCTCCTTTTTCTTCTCTGTGGTTTTTGCGCCGACGCTCCGCGGAATGGAGACCACGATCAACATGCCGCTTCGTACAGCGCGGTGGAAGCTTTTCCAAAGTTGTCATTTAAAAGACCTGTAGACCTCCAGCATGCACCGGATAACGGCAACCGGATATTCGTCGTGGAACAGGAAGGTGTGATCGCTGTTTTTCCCAATGACAGGGATGCGTCGGGGAAGACGACTTTTTTGGATATCCGCGAAAAAGTAGATGATCAGGGCAATGAGGAAGGATTATTGGGCCTTGCGTTCCATCCCGACTACAAAACCAACGGGTATTTTTTTGTGAATTATACGGCATCGAATCCAAACCGGACCGTCATTTCGAGGTTCAGGGTTTCTGCCGCGGATGCTGACCAGGCAGACCCCGCAAGTGAAAAGGTCTTGTTGACCTTTGAACAACCTTACAGCAATCACAACGGAGGACAGGTTTCTTTCGGTCCGGATGGATTTCTCTACATCGCGGTTGGCGATGGCGGTTCCGGTGGCGATCCCCAGGAGCATGGACAAAACCGCTCGACCTTACTCGGGAGCATCCTGCGCATTGATGTCGACAAACAGGAGAACGGGATGCAATATGGTATCCCCGCGGACAATCCCTTCGCAAAGAACAATAACGGATATCGCGAAGAGATCTACGCTTATGGGTTACGGAATCCATGGCGTTTCAGCTTCGACGCAGACAACGGCCGCTTGTGGACGGGTGACGTTGGCCAAAATGCTTATGAAGAAATCGACATCATTGAAAAAGGCGGCAACTACGGATGGAATGTTATGGAAGGCAATCACTGCTTTAGTCCGCGAAACGGCTGTAAGCGCACGGGTCTGAAACTACCGGTGCATGCGTATGGACGCAGCGAAGGAATATCCGTTACGGGAGGTTTTGTCTATAGAGGACCGTCGCTGAGAAGCCTCGAAGGAAAATACATCTATGCGGATTATGCGACCAGAAGGGTCTGGTCACTAGAACATTCCAATCTCAGCAACCCCGTGAACACACTCCTGTTTGAGGCAGACTTCAACATCTCGTCTTTTGGCGTTGATCAAACAAACGAACTCTACCTCTGTGGGTTCGATGGCAAGATCTACAGGCTTGCAGAAAACTGAAATCGAACCCGCACGAAAAGTGCTTCATACTTTTTTCTCAGTGCCGTTTACGTGCCCTCACGGCATCCATGCAAATCTGAACGAGGTTAACACAACATCGTTTTACAATTAATGAACTGTTAATACTCCGGTAACGCCACGTTGTTTCCGAATGCCAATCTTTGAGCGAAAGGAAAAACAGGAATGATCGCTCATGGCAGGCTTACCAAGTGTTAACGTTCTTGATCCCCCAGAGATATTTACTTATCTTCCTTTCCCTTTCCTTTATCGAGGGTTTTATCCGGCAAGGATACAAACCGGACACCCGATTTTCTTTTATCCACTTAAAACCAAATTTATGAAAACACCTTTACTAAGGAGTAGGGCTTCACATCAGATACTCCTTTCCAAAAAGCGGTGGGTGTTGCTGTGCATGTTTATCATGATCGGCAGCGCCTCCTTCGCGCAGACTACTGTTTCAGGCAGCGTCACTTCCGGAGACCAGGGCACGGCCATTCCCGGCGCAAACGTGCTTGTAAAAGGGACGACCACCGGGACGATCACGGATGCCGATGGAAATTACAGCCTGGATGTTCCTGACCCGGACGGAACATTGGTTTTTTCTTTTGTGGGATATGTCACACAGGAGATCCCGATCGCAGGCAAGCGTACCATCAGCGTGGCGCTTCCCGTCGACGCGACGGAGCTTTCAGAAGTCGTGGTCACTGCGCTCGGCATTGAGCGCGAGAAACGCGATCTGGGATACGCGGTGCAAGAGCTCAACGGGGAAGATATTACCAAAGCCCGTGAGACAAACATCGGAAATGCCCTCGCGGGAAAAGTTGCCGGCGTCACCGTTGTGGGTAATCCTTCCGGAATCGGCGGATCATCCCGCATCACTATCAGGGGGGAGCGTTCGCTCAACATCAATAAGAATCAGCCTCTGTTCATTGTGGACGGCGTACCCATTACTAACGAGACATTCGGCTCGTCCGGAAGAAATAATCAGGAAGTCGACTATGGAAACGGGGCCGGCTTCGTCAATGCTGATGACGTGGAGTCCATGACCGTGCTGAAAGGCGCCAGCGCGACGGCCCTCTATGGATCACGCGGACAAAACGGTGTGATCATTATCAAAACCAAATCCGGAAGAGGGACACAGGGAAATGTTTCATTCAACAGTACCGTCTCATTCGAGAACGCACTGAAGCTACCTGACTTTCAAAACGTATATGGACAGGGGTTGAACGGTGAGTTCGAATTTCTCGATGGCAACGGCGGCGGCGTACGCGATGGCGTGGACGAATCCTGGGGACCGAAGATGGATGGACAGTTGATCAAACAATTCGACAGTCCCACCTCGAACGGTTTGCGCGGCGGCGATGTTGGCAACCTTAATACCATCATCGGCCCCGTCGATATCGCGACACAACTCGCCCAGCGCGGAGAGATCACCCCTACTCCCTTTCTTCCCCAACCGGACAATGTCAAGGACTTCTTTGAAACCGGCGTAACCTTCACGCAGAACGTGGCCGTAAGCGGAGGCAATGAATTCGGAGATGTGCGCGCATCCTACACGTACCTCGATCAAAAGGGTATCATTCCAAATACCGACCTGAAGCGCCATAACTTCAATCTGTCTGCGGGCTACAAGCTGACGAAAAAACTCAACTTCCGGGCTACAGCAAATTATGTAAAAAACCTCAGTGACAACCGGCCCTCCCTCAGTTATGGGACGGAGAACATCATGTACCTGTTTAATTGCTGGTTCCCGCGAAGCCTCAACATTGGCTCATTCAGAGATTACTGGCAGGCAGGGCGCGAGGAACTCAATCAGTTCAATTTCAATTACAACTATCACGACAATCCTTACTTCAATGTTTACGAAAATACGAACGGACAGGAAATGGATCGTTTGTTCGGGAATGTGACAGCCACCTACCAGTTCAATGACTTCCTGATGCTCATGGCACGGGTCGGAACAGATTACAGCGATGAGTTCAGGAACCGGCGGCGCGCGTATAGCACACAGCGCTATCCGCTGGGCAGCTATCGCGAAGAGCAGGTATTCCTGCAGGAAACCAATGCGGACTTCCTTCTGAGTTTCAACAAAGACATCAGTTCCGATATCAGTCTGTCAGCCAGCGTCGGCGGAAACGCGATGAGAAGGAGGTATAATTTGTCTGATATCAGCGCCCCGCAGCTCACCGTGCCGGGGATCTACAGCCTGAACAATGCAAGAGTCGCCCTTGAGTACTATTCTTTCAATTCCGAAAAACGGATCAACAGCCTTTATGCGTTCAGCCAGATAGGTTTCAGGAATTATCTTTTCCTGGAGTTGACAGCACGCAACGACTGGTCAAGTACGCTGCCTGCCAACAACTGGTCTTACTTCTACCCTTCTGCATCGGTGAGCCTGGTGGTTTCAGACCTCATCAACATGGAAACATCACCGGTCAGCTTTGCAAAAATCAGGGCAGGATTTGCTGCAGTAGGAAATGATACGGATCCCTATCAGTTGTTATCGACTTTCGCGGCCCAAAACCCCGCACAGGGGCTTCCGACTTATTCAGAATCTTCCGTCATCCAGAATGCGAACCTGAAGCCGGAGCAAAGCCGCTCACTGGAAGCTGGCTTTGATATCAGGTTTCTTGAGAACAGGATCGGTCTCGACTTCACTTACTACACGACACGGAGTGAAAACCAGATCCTCAACGTACCGCTTACACGCACCACCGGATATACTTCAAGGGTTATCAATGCCGGATTGATTGAAAATAAGGGCATCGAAGTAATGTTGAATCTCATCCCGGTTCAGACTCCATCATTTGAATGGTCTGTTAACCTGAACTTCTCGCGGAACCGCAGCGTCGTGAAAGAGCTGTACAAGGATCCCGAATCAGGCCAGGAAATTAAAAATTACGTTTTGGCATCCCGGTATGTGGCTGTCGAAGCGCGCGTCGGCGAAAGAATGGGTGACATGTATGGCATCGGTTTTCAACGCGTGAGCGGGGATCCTACCAGCGACTACTATGATCCTACAGGGCAATATGTCGGTCAGATCGTTTACAACAATCAGGGCAAGCCCGTACCCACACCCACTACGATCAAACTCGGCAACTACAATCCCGACTGGATGGCAGGTATTTACAACACGCTTACTTTTAAAGGACTCAGCTTCGGATTTTTGTTCGACATCCGCCATGGCGGAAAGATCTACTCCCATACGCAGACGGTGGGAAGAGAAGCCGGTCTTATTGAGGAGACACTCGAAGGCCGCGCCAATGGATATGACCTGACATTACCGGAAAATGGCGTGATCGGTTCTGGCGTAGTGGCCGTTGCCGATGGCAGTGGAAATATCACCGGCTTTGCGCCGAATACGACAAAACTGTCAGCCAGGGAGTGGCATTCTTCCATCACGTTGGGCAGAAGGCTCATCGAACCCATGATGTACGACGCCTCCTTCGTCAAGCTAAGGGAAGTCAAATTCGGGTACACACTTCCGAATGCGATCATGAAGGGGCTTCCTTTCCGCGATGTGAGCATTTCACTGGTGGGTCGCAATCTTTTCTTGTGGTCGGATGTACCCCACATCGATCCTGAAACAGCATCCAATTCAGGCGGCACCATCATTCCCGGCGTGGAATCCGTGGCGATGCCTTCTGCGAGAAGCTATGGATTCAACGTGAGTTTTAAACTATAATCTGAAAAGACTACGATATGAAAGCAAATAAAACAATCCACTATACCTGTGTGCTCCTCGCGATTTTTGTCCTTGGATGCACGGGGGATTTTGAGGAGATCAACACCAACCCGAACAATCCGGTGAGCACACAGCCCAGCCTGATCCTGCCAGGCGTGCAACGCGATATGATGAACACCATCGTCGGCGAGACCTGGAGCATTGGCAACACGGTGATGCAGCACACCTCCAAAAACCAGTTCGTCAATGAAGACCGGTATCTCTGGGGCGAGATCAATAGCATCTGGGACGCGGTGTACGACAACATGCGCGATGTCAACAACATGATCACGCTGTCAGAAGAAGATAATCTTCCCAACTACAAGGGCGTGGCGCTCGTGCTCCGCGCGTGGATGTTTTCGCTGGCAACAGATGCCTATGGCGACATCCCGTACACGGAAGCGCTGAATGGCAAAGAAGGGGTATTCTTTCCTAAATATGATCCACAGGAAACGATCTACCAGGGAATCCTCGCCGACCTCGAAGAAGCGAACACAATCCTCAATGGAAGTCTTGATATCAGCGGCGACCTCATCTATGGCGGCGAGGTGGAGCAATGGCGCAAACTCGCAAACTCCCTCCGCATACGATACCTGATGCGGATCTCCGCCAGGGTTGACGTCAGCGCTGAGTTGTCAGCCATCGTTGACAACCCCGCGGATTACCCGATCTTCACCAGCAACGACGACCATGCTGTGTACACGTATCAGACCGAAGCTCCGAACCAGTTTCCGCTGTTCACATACCGTATCGGATCCTTCAATGAATTCAGGGCAAGCAAAACACTGACCGACAAACTGATCGCATTGGACGATCCGCGGTTATACATCTTTGTCCGGCCGACGCCTGCGACAGAGACCACTCCCGAGACGAGCGACGATCAATACGTGGGAATTCCCAACGGTATGGCTGATGTAGAGGCGTTGACATATAATGGCGGGCCGGAATTCCAATCAAGGGTTGGTCCCCTTTTCTTTGAGGAGGCCAACACCGAGCTGGGACTTCAGGTCGCGAAAGGCGTGATCATGACCTATGCGGAATTACAGTTCCTGCTCGCGGAAGCCGCGCAGAAGGGCTTCATCAGTGGCACCGCGGGAACGTATTATCTGAACGGCATCAATGCTTCCTTTGATTTCTATGGCATTACTCCCGACCCGGCCTACTTTACGCAAACGGAAGTAGCCTACACCGGAACAAACGATGAACTGCTGGAAAAGATCGGAAACCAGAAATGGCTGTCTTCGTTCTTCCAGGGTCTGGAAGCGTGGTTCGACTGGAAGCGCACGGGTTATCCTGTACTCACGCCTGCGATCGACAATCAGAATAACGATATGATCCCGGTGCGATTCATCTACCCTATCATCGAACAATCGCTCAACGCCGATAACCGGGCCGCCGCCGTTGCGCGGCAGGGCGCCGACGATCTGAATTCCCGCGTATGGTGGGATGTCAATCCGAATTAAATGAACATCCCCTTCTCACCCTCAGCGTCACCGGTCTACGGGGCGCTTGAGGCGTGCGGAGATTCACACGTGACCATAACGATAATCGAAAAATAGCTCGCCCGGAAAGCATACTGCATTTATTACGACGGACTTATCACTGCCTCCTGCCTGTTTCTTCCGATAATTGATTTCAATTTCTCCAGCGCCTTCGGCCACATTTCCGAAAAATAATCTTTGAACTCTTCAGTAATATCCATCTCGACGCTTAATTCGGTCTTACCGTTAACCGATTTCAAACGATAATCTTCCGTAGCGCCAGACCACGCGGCGGATTGTTTATCTTCAACACCACCGTGGACTTCACCGAGGTGCCTGAATGACATAAACTCAGGAACTTTCTTCACGGCAATAGACGACACCATGCCCTCCCCCTTTCCATCGAGGAACAGAATCTTGCTACCTTGATTCCAATCTGATTCGGCACGCGAACCAGGCGCAAAAACGGAGGTCCATTCCTGATACGTCGCGTCATTCCACAGGATGTCCCATACATATTCCCTTGGCGCGTCAATGGTGATCTTGAATGTCAGCTTTTCCATAGTCTTGATCTTTTCGTAAAACCTGATTGATACCCGCAGCCGATGTCACTTGCTTCAGCCGTGGTTGACATACCGAAGTTGGCAGATTTCCGGGAAAATCACGCGGTGTGATCACGACAATTACGGGGCGCGAATCCGGCAAAAAAACAGCGGCATCAATGCTTACTGCGGTGGGATCGGTTATCTTTATAATCTTTACCATCACCCGCGCATCCCAGAACTGAAATGAAAATAACCGGTAAGCGCCTGTTCATCAGCTTTCTCATCGCCGTCCTGATGATGATCCCGTTGATCGCTGCTTTTCTTTACTTCAGTGTCGACGACCGTGTCAAAATAAAGTCAACGCCGCCCGTTTTTGTCAATACCAGCAATATCATGAGACTGGATTCCACCGTACTCACTCCCGATGCCGTTACCGCTTTTGTGAATTCCCGGATGCAGAAAGCCGGCGTTGCCGGGATGGCCATCTCCATCATCAATGATCACAGTCTGGTGTATCAGCAATATTCCGGGATGAAGGACACCCGAAAGAATGAACCATTCACACCAGGAACGATCTTCGACGCCGCGTCTTTCAGCAAAACGATATTTGCAGACGTCGTGCTGCAGCTCGCAGAAGAAAACGTGATTCATCTGGACACTCCGCTGTATAAATACCTGGAGGAACCTTTGCATGCATTCAAGACCAATACCTTTCAGCAGCTACTCGGCGCGAACTTTATTGATTACACAGACCTTGAAGGTGACGAACGTTACAAACAGATCACACCGCGCATGTGTTTAAGCCATACCACCGGCTTTCCTAACTGGCGATGGCTGGAAGACGACGACAGATTAAGAATAAAATTCGATCCCGGTAGCCATTACGCCTATTCCGGCGAGGGTATATTTTTGTTGCAACTGATCCTTGAAGAAGTGACGGGCAGGGATTTCGAAGAGATCGCAGTCGAAAAAGTCTTCTCGCCGCTCAACATGGATCGCACCAGTTACGTCTGGCAAAGGGCTTATGAAGGGCATCACGCGCGCGGGCACAGTATCGATGGGAATGATCTGGGTATCCCCAAAAGAAATCTACCCAGTGCATCCGGCTCGATGTCAACGACCCTGGAAGATTATACGATCTTTTTCATGAATGTGCTGTCACAGAAAGAAAGGCGTCATCGGGACCTTCTCACGCCTCAGATAAGAATAACTTCGAAACAACAATTTGGTCCCAACGCCACAGTCGATACGAATGAGCATGACAAAATAAGGCTCAGTTATGGTTTAGGATTTGGATTGTATGAGACTCCCTATGGAAAAGCATTCTTCAAAGAGGGTCATGATGACGGATGGCAGCACTATGCCGTCGGATTTCCGGAGAAGGGCACCGGGTTGATCATGATGTCAAACAGTGATAACGCGGAAAGCATATTTAAGTACCTGATAGAATACTGTCTCGGAAATCCTTATACGCCCTGGTATTGGGAGGGATATTTCCCGTATGACAGCAGTACGTACGTACATACGCGTTAAACTACGATCGGTATGACAGACATTAAAACGCAGCGAAAGCAGTTTACAAAGGTGAGCCTTCCTTTAATTGAAGTCCGGCGTTACCTCGAACCTGGTCCCCTTGTACTGGTAACTTCTGCCTGGGATGGCCGCACAAACATCATGACCATGAACTGGCATTCGATGATGGAATTTACGCCGGCGCTTCTCGGGTGTGTGATCTCTTCCGCGAACCACAGCTTTGACATGGTGCGCCGAAGCAAAGAATGTGTCATCAACCTGCCAACGACGGCATTGATTGATGAGGTGGTTAAAATAGGTAATACTACTGGAGACGAACTCGACAAGTTCGACAAGTTCGGCCTCACGGCGGTGAAGGCAAAGAAAGTGAAGGCGCCATTGATACGTGAGTGTTACGCGAACTTCGAGTGCAGTCTCTATGACGACAGCCTTGTGAGGAAATACAACTTTTTCATTTGGAAGGTAGTGGCGGCGCACGTTGCGAAATCACCGAAACATCCGCAGACCTTGCATTACATGGGTGAAGGTGAGTTTATGGTTTCGGGAAAGGTGATCAGCCGGAAAAAATATTTCCGTCCTGGAATGTTGTAGATCTCAATATCGCGTAAAGCGCGCAAAGAGATCGCAAAGGAAGCCGCAGACCCTTTAATAAGATATCATGCTCGTAGTTTCCAATGCGTTGAAGTCATGCACGCACCTCCTACATAATTGAATCGTTTCAACGGGTGCCCATCCACGATGGATCATACGTTTCACCCGCCGCCACCTGTATCATGGAGATGCGCACCCTTGTAGGGAAGAACTTTTCGTGGTCCGTTCTTTTGTGCGCGTGGCCCTGGCCTCCGCTGTTGTCTTTGATGACAAGGTCCATTTGTTTGATCCCTTCCGACCAGACGATGGCTTCATTTTCCCAGAACGAAGTCATGGGCACATCCTTTTCATAGACACCGGCTTCGGAATATACACCCGTATTGGTGCATCCGTAACCGTTGCCCTGGCCTTTGTTAGGAATGTAGCATAGGCTCCAGGTGGTAGCTTCATTACCGGGCGGCTTCTCCAGAACCTCCAGGCGGATGTGCACCGTTCCATTGCGGTAGTCCACCGGGGACGTCCAATCTTTTGGCCGGTCCGGATTTACCCGGTTTCCCGTCACATAATAATGAGATTTGCTCGGTTTGGAGTTATCTGCATCCTCTTTGGTGAAAGTGAACACCTCGTCAAAAAGAACGAATTGTTTTTGGGAGGAGCGAACCTTGGATGTTTTTCCGGACTGTGCCAATAACATGGCCGGGATGAAGAGCAAAAGCAGCAGGGTAAAGAATTTCATAGATAGGTTTCATTTTAGGAGTACCCGAATATACTCCGCAGCATGAACACGAACAAATCTGAAAAGGCCCGCCGGATCACAGTGGCAATGGTGCCCGATGGCCTACGCCAGATAATCAAACAGATAACCGCTCACGGAAACGATCAGAAATGTTCGCACGCTGCTGTATTTGCGTGAAATGAAAATACCCGCAACAAGCAAGAGCATCAACGGAACGTTGAAAAACATCCAGCTATACGTTATTGGCATCAAATTGAGACGGATCAGTGCCCATCCCAAAAATAAAACCGGAACAAGACACGCCATGATCAGCGAGACAGACCGCTTCGGTTCCTCCTCCATCCGATAGGAAAGCCATGCTGCCACGATATTAAAGACAATGATCATAGTGACGCGGATCTCGAAGGTTAACAGGGGTCCCAGAAAGACCAGCACCAATGATATGCAGCAAATGACGATCGCCATTAGCGTAAGTGTGTTTCTCTTTGACAGATCCTTTTCCATTGTGCGCCAGCAGAGCGCGATGAACTGGAGTCCGCCGCCAAGTATGATGACGAGAAGCACCATGTTTCCGACGTAGGCTTCTGAGTCAAACCATAGCGTCAAGAGTTTATAGACAGTCAGCGGGATCAGTAGTAACAAAAAGAAACGTTCGATGCCCGGTGTGTACTTTTCATGCAGGTACGTGAGCAGATTGCCCTGGCCGGAAGCATAGCGATATACATAAAACGAATTGGCGAGCAATGCAATGATGAGCACTGTCACAGCCAGTACGATAAGCTGGTCGGCACCAGTAAGGTGTAAAATCTTAAAACTGAAGCCAAATAACATGAATATCAATCCAAGGATCAGACCCAGGACTCTCGCCGCTCCTTTCTTCCCATTGTTCAGAAAGACACCGGATAGCGATGTCGTCAGGAGGGCGGCCGCAATAAACGCAAACGATAAAAGAAGCACTTCCCCGGCAAATTGGAGGTGCAGCACTTTAAATATGGTACTAATCAGCAGGAGCGCGAGCGCAACGAACGAAAAACCCTGGGACCAGCCGAAGCGATTGTTGATGGTTTCCATAATCTGTTGTTGTATGTTTTGAAAATGATGATCTGGGATGTCGCCCACGGATTGAACCCAGGCTTCCTCGAAGGAAATTCCGCTCATCATCCGGTCTTCCACGTCACAGCTGATGTGGTCCATCATTTCGTCCCGGAGCGGTTTGAAAGAAAGGCCCTGTGCTTCAAGAAATTCCCGCAATATGTTTCGTTGTTCGCTATTCAGCTTCCCCATAGCTTCAGGCTTACGTTCGGTTTCGAGCTGTCCGCCAGGATCGCACTGAGTATTTCAGAAAATCGTTGCAGTTCGGATACTTTTACTTTTGCCAGTTTTCGTCCCGCTGCAGTAAGTGAATAATATTTACGGGCGCGGTTATCAACGATCTCGGTGGTCGTAACGAGCAATCCTTCCGCCTCAAGCTTGTATAAAGTAGGGTACAACGCCCCGAAGGTCAGTTTGATCTCATCCTTCGACAACTGAGCGACCCGTTGGGTGATCTCATAGCCATACATCTTCTTATTCTGGGCCAGAAGCTTCAGAATGATCGTTTTGAGCGTACCCTTTATGAATTCGTTGCCTGACATCCCTATATATATATATAACTTACTTAAATATATAAGGTCGGAATGAAAGTTCAAAACCGACGGCGATCTATTTTGTCATGTTAAAACCCTGAAGGGGTTCAAATTGAATAGCCCTGGGTTTTAACCCAGGGTTAAATGGAGAGCGTAAACAGTTTGCCCCAGGAAAATCCTTTCCACGTACGCACTATCGGGCAAACGGAGGCAGGCCTGATCGAAGTGAATTTCCGCACCCAACATAAAATTCAAACATGACAAAGCAGGGCTACTGACCCGGTCGTTGAAAAGGAGGATAATGGCTTTTTTCAGACAGGAATTACCCCTCCCCATTTATCTTCCGTAAAGAGAAACCGGAAGTCAGGGCGCGTGCCTCGCTGGTGATCTCGGCTGGAAAATTACCGAGCTCAAGTAATCGGATCGCATTTCTGGTCTTCAAGGGGCCTTGTTTCAGGGTATGATCAAAGTGAAGTTTGCCATTCTCTATGGTCTCTGAAAAATGATAAACATCATACTCGTCCCGGAGCAATTCCGATAGTTCCATGTCATGTGTGGACACCATCACAATATTATCTCCCCGATTCAGGTAGGATAATATTGCTTTTCCCAGCGCCGTTCCTTCAACCGAGTTTGTACCTTTAAAAACCTCATCCAGGATAAACAAATTCTGGGAGCCCGATTGCATTTCTTCGATGAATAATCCAATCACATTTACTTCCTCGAAGAAATAACTTCTACCCTGAAAAAGGTTATCGTCAATCCGGATGGAAGAAAACTGCCTGACGAATGGCGCAGCAAATTCCTTCGCAAAGCATGTGTAAATACTTTGGGCGAGGATGGAATTGATCACAAAACTCCTCAAAAAGGTCGTTTTGCCTGACATGTTGGAACCGGTAATCAATGCACTTTTACCATTGATATAGATGTCGTTTTTAACACAGTTGGGAATAAGGGGGTGGTAAAGCTCGCTTGCCGACATTTCCTTTCTCCTTTCAACGAACCGCGGCACACAGGTCATGGAAGCACCGGCGCGCAGGGAAGCGATGGAAACCGACGTGTCAATTTCGCCGACAAAATGAAAAAGCGTGGCGACGGCGCCTTTCCGCTTTTCCAAAACCTTTTCCAGGCTTAAGACAGTGAATACTTCGATAAGCAGGATTCCATTCACCAGTTCATTGAGGTAGTATCCAAACTGACTTAAATCATCCTTCATCGTCGCCTTACCGGGATTCAAAAGAATAAGTTTCCATTTAAAAGCTTTCAGTACTTGGAGACTTTCCTGCACAGCAGCGTTTTCAAAACCGGATTTAGATACAATTTTACGGGCGACGTCCATCAAAGTACTCAGTTCAGCAAAGGAACTGAAAGAAAATCCCATCTTGCTCCTGTGCCAGTAATGCACCAGGGTGTTGATCGTTACCGGTATACACAGCAGCGCAAAACAGACAGGAAACTTGGACGACAATATTAACAGAACCGGAATAAGAAGCAGGGTGACATACAGGTATTTGAACCACGATGGTCTTCGCGAGACTTGCAGGTCGACGAGATTACAAAGATTATAGGCACCCGGGTGACTTAGTTTCATCAGCTCGCTTTGAATTTTCTCGCGGGAAACCGCATCGCCTGTCATGACATTGGCGAGTGAATCCAGGCGCTCAAGGTCTGCGATTGGATGAAAGGGGTACAGCACCTGCCGAAACAAAAATTGCTGACCAACGGCACTGCTCGTACGGTCAATAAAAGAAAAGAGCTGTTGAAAATCGATGTCGTCGAGCGTTTGCTGAGAAAGCATGTGCGACATCTTCCCTTTCGATTGTGCGGCATATCGGCCAATGCGGTGAAAATTACGATCATCAGTGCTGGGAGTGCCCCATGCGTTGCGAATGCTTTGAAGACGTTCTCTGCGCCTGTTCTTCGATGTCGCATCCAGGTAAAGAATGATGAATACAGTAATAATTGCGGAAATGGACAGGTAAACCATTGGGTGCTGATAACGGAAGCTGAACTAATATAATAATAATTCCAAGGCATCCAACCTTTGTGCATCTGTGGTGACGATCCACCCTATCCTCCAAGGTGATGAGAAAGAAAACCACATTTTGAAGTCTGCTTGCTTGCTCGACACAGCTTCGTACTGACCAAGTATTTTAGTGTTGCATAACTCAGGGAAATGACAAAACCCGTCCAGTGCACACCCTAAAGCTTATTACCTTAGAAGCTAGAACATCCCTCCTGTCCCCAACATTATAACTTTATTGGCGGACGCACACATTTTGCGATGGAGGTATCGCGCCGATCGAACAGGTATTGGAAGCGCGCGCTCGCAATCGTGGTTGGTCTGTCTACACATGCTTTCTATATGTTTACGCTTGGAGCCCGGATCGCAGTCTAATAGAAGGTAATAAGGTTGGGTAACATTAGATGCACCTGACTACTAAGTCAGTATGTATCTAACGTAATCTAAAAACAAATACAGCAAAATTTCAGGATACCTTTTCCTTGGGGCAATTTCCTTCGTACGTTTCACGGTCGTGACAAGCGCTATCAAAATCATGTTGTTCGCTATTGGATAGAA
>JBARAD010000021.1:0-38788 GCA_049791675.1 Chryseosolibacter sp. | reverse complement strand
AGTGGTGAGTGGTGAGTGGTGAGTTGAGTCCGTGTCCAAGTTGCGTGTATCGCATCAGAGATGACCCGGGGAAAACTACTTCGTGCCGCCCTGAAGGGGTGAAATATAACAGCCCAGGGTGTAGAAGCGCCAGCTTCAACCCTGGGTTAACAGATGGTCCAAACCGGCAGAGCTCTGAAAGGGCGAAAGATGAAGTTTACACGCACGCGCGAACGTTGCAACTGATCCCACACGTAACGATCATCGGACGTGTTCCATGCAATGGCCGTGATCCGTCAATCGTCAATCGTGAGTCGTGAATGGGGGCGTGCTGGCTGAGTTTTGTGCTTTCCATAGCAGGGGGTGCGTGAGTGGTGAGTGCTGAGTGGTGAGTGCGTGAGTGCGTGAATCGTGAATGGTGAGTGGTGAGTGGTGAGTTGAGTCCGTTTCCAAGTTGCGTACCGGATCGGAGGTAGATGATCTGGGGAAAACTGCTTAGTTTAGTGCAGCCCTGAAGGGGCGACATATACCAGCCCAGGGTGTAGAAGCGCCAGCTTCAAGCCACTGGGTTAACAGATGGTCCAAACCGGCAGAGCCCTGAAAGGGCGAAAGATGAAGTTTACACGCACGCGCGAACGTTGCAACTAATCCCACACGTAACGCTCATCGAACGCGACGCGTTGTAAGAATACCAACATCCAGACTCTCTAAATCTTTCCGCGAACTTCGGTCAGGTTCAAAGTCATGCATTGCGCATCCAGCTCGACCCATTGATCATATTCACTGATTGTTCTTAAACGCTCAACTTCATTGAGATATCCTTCATCAACAATCTGCTTCAACTCAGCAACTTTAGACCATATGCCCGCTCGCTGAGCGAAATCGACCTCTCCTTTCCTGTACACTTCATCAGCCTCCAGGACTTCGATCGAATGAAATCCAGCCTCTCTAAAGTGTGCAGCCAGGTGATCCCCGATCCTGTTATCCATGCCATTGTCCGCCCTCCAATTCAAAAATGCCTTGTAAAAACGCCTCATACTTTCGGGAGGCTCAGGTTTCCAAACTATGTCCTCATGATTGTAATCCAATATTGAGAGTTGACCTCCCGGCTTTAAGAATGTAGCAAGCACTTTAATCGCGACATCCGGATTGTTCAACCATTGCACCACCCTGGCGGCTACAACCAGATCAAATTTCTCATCTGGATGAAAATTAAATAAATCAGCATGCACCAACTCAAGATTCCGAACACTTCTATGCGCTTCTCTTCCCTGAATTATGAACGCCTCAGTATTGTCAATTCCTGTAACACAGCCTTGCTCACCTACTGCTTCAGCGATATCTTTTGAAATAGCGCCCGTTCCGCATCCAACATCAAGAACACGAAGACCCTTCTTCAACACAGGAATGAGCGTCGCGTAATCCCTGCGCAGTGTGCGATGATCGAATACCTTGGTTGTTGTTTTGGTGTCGCGGTGAATAATCTTGTTCATATGCCATATTTACGTTCAGCAATGTTCAGCAATAAAAACCTAAAAAATTAATAACAACGTCTTGAATTTTAATCAATATCCGTCTGACTAACGTTCGTACCACCAAATACTTACCAACATCGCCGAAAAATTACTTCAGGTTATTTTTACTATCTTAACCCAAACATCACCCATGATCTCGCCCGCCAAACCCGTTGCATACTCTCAAACCACCATCACCGAACTGATGATCCCTTCCTATGCGAACTTCGGCGGAAAAATACATGGCGGCATCCTGTTGTCATTGATGGATAAAGTAGCCTATGCGTGCGCCAGCAAACATGCCGGCACGTATTGTGTGACAGTATCCGTTGACAAAGTAGAATTCCTGCAGCCCGTAGACGTGGGCGAACTTGTCGCCATGCACGCCTCTGTAAACTATGTCGGCCGCACCTCACTCATCGTGGGCATCCGCGTGGAGGCGCAAAATGTAAAAACAGGCTTCATCAAACACACCAATTCATCGTACTTTACCATGGTGGCAAAAGGCGATGACGACAAACCCACAGAAGTTCCCAAGCTCATACTGCAAAATAAGGAACAGGTAAAAAGATTCATCGAATGCATGCGCATGAAAGAAATAAAACAATCCATCAAGAAAAAAATGGATGACGCGCGGTCACATATCGAAGTAAATCACGCCGATACGATCCTTCAGAACGAGCGGTGCGTTCTGGCGTTCGTCCACGCTCCGAAGGACAAGCCTGAAGCATGAACCACAACAGCAACCGCGCGGCACTGCAAGTCAGGGGTTTATAAAAAATATTTTTTCATGGATTCAAATTATGTAGCTTGAGCCCATGAAATGGCCATTGGAGGCAGTCTGTCGGCACAGAAGGAATACCCGCAAGGACCTTTCCCGGTGCTTCCGTAAATCAGCGTAACACATGAAATTTATCAGGAGGCTTTACACTTTTTATGGCCTGATCGTATTTTTTCTGCTTTTCATAATTTTCTTCTTTCTCCTCCTGGTCCCGATCGTTTTCCCCAAGAAATTTAAGATGGTCGGAATGTTTAACAGGTGGTGGGCAAAACTCCTGTTTATCTTCATCGGCATTCCATTCAAAGTTGTTTACAAGGAAAAACTGAACCGCAAGAGACAATACATCTTTTGTCCGAATCACTGCTCGTACCTTGATATTCCCACGGCTGCGTTAAACACGCACAACACTGTATTTGTCGGAAAGAACGACATGGAGAATATTCCTTTCTTCGGATTCATGTACAGCAAGCTGCACATTACCGTCGACCGGGCCAAACTTAAAAGCCGCTACATCACGCTGGTAAAATCGCTGAAAGCGATCGACAAGGGTAAGAGCCTCGTCATCTTTCCCGAGGGAGGCATTGTCACAAAATATCCACCGGCCATGGGAGAATTCAAGGACGGCGCTTTCCGTGCCGCCATCGAAAAACAAATCCCCATCGTCCCTGTCACCATTCCGTATAATTGGATAATTTTGCCCCCTGACCAGTTCCTCCTGCATTGGAAACCGTTGAAAGTCATCTTCCATGAACCCATCGACCCTTCCATCTATACGCTGAAGGAATTGCACATTTTAAAAGCTAAAGTAAAAAGCGCCATTGAAAACGAGCTTTACAATCATTTAAGCAAGCATGAAAATCAACCGTGAACTCCTCGACAAGATAGCCCACCTCGCCAGGCTTGAATTTGACGAAAAGGACGCCGAAAAGATGATGCAGGACATGACGGAGATTGTCGACTGGGTGGAGAAATTAAAAGAAGTGGACACAGAAGGCGTTGAACCGCTCACCACCATGTCTCATGAAGTGAATGCTTTGCGCGATGATGAAGTGAAAGATCATCTGGACCACGAACGCGCCCTGCAGTCGGCTCCTAAAAAAGACGCTGATTATTTCCGTGTACCCAAAGTGCTGGAATAAAACCTGACACAATCTTGAAAATTTTACAACGCGGAATGAGTCTTCTGTACAAGATATGGGTGGGCCTTGTGTTCACGGTATTCATGATCATACTGCTGCCTGGCATTGTGCTGCCCTTCTTTTTCGGAACGCGCTTCGGTTCTGTCGGATACTTCTTTCTCTGGTTGTGGAGCTGGCTCTTCAGCATCCTCACGTTCATCCGCTACAGATTCTATGGCAAAGAAAACTTCCGCAAGGGCCAGGCTTACATCTACGTCAGCAACCACACCTCTTTCCTCGATATTCCCGGACTGACGATCCTCTTACCCGGACAGTTTCGTCCCCTCGCGAAGAAAGAACTCCTTAAAATTCCCATCTTCGGATGGATCGCAAAAAGTGCAGCCATCATTGTGGACCGATCCAGTCCCGAAAGCAGGAAGAAAAGCATCGATCGGCTGAAAGCATTCCTCAGAGCCGGCATCTCCATTCTGATCTTCGCGGAAGGCACACAAAACCGCTCGAAGGACATCCTGCAACCATTTCATGACGGCGCCTTCCGGATTGCGGTGGACACGCAGCAACCCATTCTTCCCATTGTCGTGCTGGGGGCCGGCCGTCTGATGCCTCCAGGCACCATCGACCTGAAACCAGGATTGATCCGTATTTACGTCGGCAAAGAAATTCCAACGGCCGGGCTGTCTGTTGCTGAAGTGAAGGAACTGAAGCAGCGCACCGTGGAGGCGATGACGGAGATGATACGGGAGAACGGGGAAGCGTGAATCGTGAATGACAGAGGGTGTGCAAGGTGAAATTTTTACTCCTGCCCAACGCACTCAAAAAAAAATCCGGCCGGGCGCTGATACAACGCCGGCCGGAAATAACTAACCCAAAACAATTAATCCTAAGATCTTGCGCGCATGGACGCTGGAGAAGTATCTCCCGTGTTAATCCGCCCCATCCGCTTTTGCTACATTGAGGGTATACTCACCAATATTATTTCCCTGTTCGATCCCCACTTCCGCATCGAAGCGGTAATGGATACCGCCATAGATCCGCGACTCCGCGGCTTCGCGGGCCCAGGCTTCGCATGTGGATGCTTCCGCAGGATAGAGATATCCCAAAACCGAAGAGGCTGCAGCCGAAAACGTGCTGTGCCCGGATGTATAGCTCGGGAAATTCGGCGTACCCAGAATCGTTTTGAACCCGGGGATGGCCTGGATGGGTCGCGGATAATGGTAGAAGTATTTTGTATCCCAGCAACTGATGCCCGCGTCCATGATGGCCATGTTCATATAAGCAAGTGTGCGCGCTGACCGCAGGGGATTCTCCCTGTATTTGATGATAAAGTCCGAGGCAAATTTATTCCAGTGACCCGGAGGCGTGGTTGTTCCGAGACCATCAGACCACCAGTTGGCAATCTTCCTTTGCTTCGCCGTCAGGTTCTTCTGGATGTCCTGCAACTCTTTCACATCTTTCAGAAATTCCGCGGAGCCCGGTGCCGGTGGCGGTCCTGGTCTTACGTCCGCTACATTCGGCACATTCCACATGCGTACTTTTCCGAAAAAAGGAGCAAGCCCGACAGGTCTCTTTGGAACTTCCAGGTTTTCCCACTGCCATCCAAATCGCTCAAAGGCCGAAGCCTTGATGGAGTCAGAAACCGCCTTCGGTGTCTGCGCATTTTTCATTCCGTCAGTTGCAGCCCTGCCGAGTGCAACCTTCGCGATCTCCACGCCGATATATTCTCCTGCCGTGACATCACTTGCAACGTTCGCCCCCGCCCAGATAAGACTTGCCAGATGCTCCTCCGCCCTGGCAGCGATGTATTCTTTTTCCAATGGGAACATTGCTGTGAGGATGTTCCTGGAAACAGCGGCAATCACCGCTCCATCGGAAGGATAAGAGGGCAAAGTAGTCTCGCTGTATATCGGTCGGATTGAAGCATCGGCCTGATAGGGCGCCTGTCTGTTGTAAAGATATTTATAATGCCAGGCGCTGATCAATCCGTCAAATTGGGCCACCGATAAATAGGCCAGCATTCTGCATGTGTATGCGGGATGCGCAAACGGAAACGCCGGTGGACCCTCAGGGGTGGCGGGATTTGGAAGCGTGTACGTTCCATCCGGATTCGGACCTGGAATCAAATTGTACTTTGCTGCAAGTTCGCGCGCAATCTCGTTCCACCGTACGATGGGATTGTTCGTCCAGTATTCAACTGCTCCTTTCTGATCGTTACTCAGCGATCCCGTGGCGGATTTTACCGCATCCAGTTCAGCCTGGTATGCTGCGGAGTTCACGTCTTCAGGCGCTGCCACCACAATCTGTCCGGGGCCACTCAGCAACAGAGGCTTCCATGTCCCCCCATCTTCATCCAGTCCCGTAAATTCATAAGCGGAATAATTCGCATGAACCGGCAACTCATCTTCGCAAGACACCGCGAACAATATGCATAAGCCTGCTAACAGGCATGTTCCTAAATTCCTTTTCATGGACAGGTTATTTTGTAGTGTTTAAAAATTTGAACTGGTAGGTAACGCCCAGCCCGAGGTCGCTGAACTGGCCCATGTTCCTTCCACTGATGATCTTCGAATAGTACGCCAACACGCCGAGTCCTTTTACATTTTTGAAAAAGTACTGCGTCATAAAACCCACCTGACCCGCTTCGACTTTATTGGTGGGCTGACCTGCATTGTATTTCCTGATGTCGTCACCACTGGTACATTTCGTGCTCACGTAATTTGCTTCAAGCTTCCATGAATTATCAAACAGCATGATGCCTGCTGCGGCATTGAAATGCCATGCGTCGGGAACGTCCATGAGGTCGGTATAGTAGCTTCCATTGCTGTAGTAGTAATCCCGTTCAATCCGTGTCTGTCCCCTCCACAGATGGGCAAGGCCAGCCGTCGCATAAAGTCCGTTGAGCATTTTAAAATGCCCAATGCCGCGCAAAGACCACTCCGAAGCGCCAAAGCCAAGGCTGTAGGGCACATAATCCGATAAATAATCTGTCATGGGCGTCGAGTATCCGACATTGGTCAATAGGGAAACTTTGGCCGTGCCGGCTGACTTTTCAAAAACCCTGGCTTTTAATGATACGCCAAAGTCCTGCATGCCGCTTGCACCCTGCAGATAACCGCCACTACCTTCCTTGGATTCAGTTCTTATATGCGGCGCTGACACAATCAAATTCAGTTTCTCATGCAACCCGATGGCGATCATCGGTAAGATCATTTTTCTTGAAAATGTTCCGACATTACCATTGGTTCTCAGATAATCGCCTTCCCAATAATGATCCCACGTTCCCTGATCATAGATCACTGCAAAACAGGATTCAAACTGTTTCATCATCACGGCATCCGTAGGAGTCTGCGCATGAAGCGCTCCGCACAATGGAAACAGTATCCATACAACACGTAGAAATTTTTTCATATGAATAGATTTTTAATCAATAACAAACGGTAATGGAGCAAACAATAGCACATCCCTTACCCGAAATAAAAGTGAAATGGTGGTTTCGCCCGAAACGGAAACCACAGCGCTGATGGCATTGCCAGACACATGGCTGTGAATGACACGATCAACTGGAAAAGAATTGGCTAACCTCTTGGAGGGGGAACAGTAGCAGATAAATAAGGATCCTGATTGAATTCCTTCGCTGCAGGATGTGTCAGCATTAAACACCACCCGGACGCAGAAGCGTCAAGCTTGAAGGTAGCGGACACATAATCTTTTATGAAGGACGGTACGCTCTTCACCTGCGTCGGATCCGTGGAATGCGTCGCAAAAGTTTCAACGTAGTCTTTCAGCGCATTCTGGATGTTTTGTCTTCTGGTATCCCTGATGCAGACAATATGAAGCGTATCCTTCTCATATTTTTGTTTTACGAGACGGAAAAATTCTCCCGCGTGTTCGATCTCACCATCAACCCGGACAAATTCGGTCTCGCCGTAGTAGGGAATGGAAAGGGGAATTTTCAGTGTCAGGGTTTCCGAGTTATTGTAAGCCTCGGCATCAAGTCTTTGGATAAACTCCTGGGTGTTTCTGTATCGCAAACCCAAAAAGACGCCATAGTAACCCATCACATTCAGGAGTAACAGGGCAACAAGGCATATGGAAACAACCTTTTTCATTTGGGGTACAAGGAACCGAATTTAGAAAAAAAACTGAAAATACCCAAACGGTGATGGGGATATTTAGGCGGCTTTCGCAAATCGGGCGTTGGGGGGAATGACCGATCATAGAGGGGCGACGCATACTGCCTCTACTTCCGATTATCACAACGGCACGTACACGACCTTCTTCGTCTCGAAAAATTCTTCCTTGAAGAAGGCGCTAAGTTCGATGACCTGGTGCGGTTTTTTCAGCTCCGCGAGCTCTTCGTCGAGATCGCCGCCTTTGAGATACAGGATACCGTTATACAATTCGTGGCGGGAGTCTTTCTTCACCTTGCGGTGGATCCACCCGTAAAATTCCTTGAGACGTGTCACGGCGCGACTTACAATGAAGTCATATTCGCCCTTCACCTGTTCGGCACGGATCTGTTCGGCCCTGATATTTTTCAGCCCGATCCCTTCCGCCACATTTCTGACGACGGTGATCTTTTTGCCGATGGAATCAACCAGGTAAAACTGAGTTTCCGGGAACAGGATCGCAAGCGGAATTCCAGGAAAACCGCCTCCGGTGCCTACATCGAGAATCGACGCCCCCGGCTTGAATGAAACCACCTTTGCAATCCCCAGCGAATGCAGCACGTGGTTGACATAAAGGTTTTCAATATCCTTCCGGGAAATGACATTGATTTTAGCGTTCCATTCCAGATAGAGCGGGTGCAGTCGCTTAAACTGTTCTTTCTGAACATCCGTTAGCTGCGGAAAATATGCGGATATAAGTTCGCTTCCTTGCAAGATGTGATTCAATCAGATATGATCGCGCTTGTTCTTTACCATTTCAAACATCAGCTCGCGCGCGCGGTGCAACTGTGCCTTGACCGTTCCCAGAGGAGCGTCCAGCTCGACGGCAATTTCTTCATAGGATAGCTCATGAAAATACCGGAGCCTTACCAGTTTCTGGTATTTGGATGGCAGTTTATCGACAAAGACCTGCATCAGTTCCGCTTTCTGGGCCTTGATGGTTTCTTCCTGGGGATTGAGGTTTTCATCCTCCACATCGATGGAGACGGATTGCCCGTCATCATCGGTAAAGGTATTTTCGATGCTCAGGGTATTGAGCTTCTTCTTGCGGATAAAGTCGATGGTATTATTGGTGGCAATACGGAATAACCACGTACTGAAGGTGAAATCTTTTTTAAAGCGGTGCAGGCTGCGGAACGCCTTGGCGAAGGATTCTATGGTAAGATCTTCGGCGTCATCCACATTGCGGACCATTTTCAGGATCATGTGGTAGACCGGACGTTTGTAGCGCTGCAATAATTTAGCGTAGGCTTTATCATCCCCACCAACCGCAAGGTCGATGAGGCGGAAATCCTCCACTGCCTTATCCGAAAAATCGCGTTTCAGTTCCTCCATCGAATCTTTTTAGTTGTTGACGCCACAAGACCCGTTGAAAGATAGTAAATCGCGTATACAAAATCTAAAATCGGCAGGGTCCACAACGCAAATCCAAGCGATGCCTTCTTCAGCATCGACCTGAATAACCAAATTAACAGGATCCATCTTAGCACGAAAGGCGCAAACACCAAATATATCTCAGGAACCAACACGATTGCAGACCCCGTAAGGGTTATTTCCTTCCATAGTATGATTCCCATCCATATCAGGAGTGCTGTCCACGTAAACCAGGTAAGGATCCAGCTTACACCGAACAAGCCCAACAGGAACCGGTGTGAGAACCGGTACCGCTTCCCCACAGACAGATGGCGGATCTTCTGGTTAAAAAATGATCGCCATGTGGTCTTCGGCACAGACTGCATCTGACTTTCGGCTGAAATTTCAAGACGCGTATTACGGCCACGCGCATGCATGTTGACGAAAAGGTCGTCATCGCCGCCTGTCACATGCAGGAAATTATTGAATCCCTTCTGCTCAAGGAATAGTGATTTCCGGTAAGCGAGGTTCCTTCCTACGCCCATGTATGGGTTCTTCATCCAGCCAAAACCAAAGTACTGGATGGCGGTGAGCAGTGTCTCGAAACGGATGAAAAGATTCAAAAAACCTGGTTTTCTCAAATAGGGAGAAAATCCGAGCACAAACTTTGACCCGTCCACAAAATGCCGGCTCATGCTCCGTATCCAATGTGGGCCTGAAGGACGGCAATCCGCATCCGTCAACAGGATCCATTCATGCATGGCGGCCTTGATGCCCAGTGTAATGCCGTATTTTTTCCCGTTTACGCGCTCCGGCGTACTTTTCACATCCACCATCCGGAGACGGGAATCTTTTTTGGTCTCTTCCAGCAGGAAATCAAAGGTACTGTCGTTCGATCGATCGTTGACAATCACCACTTCAAACGAGGGGTAATCCTGAGACAATAATTGCGGTATCAGCTCCCGCAAATTCTCGGCCTCATCGTGCGCGCATACCACGATCGATACCGGCACCTGGGCCTCAGCGGCGGCAGGATGCTTGCGAACAAAGGCGATCAGAAGAACTAAAAGGTAAGCCAGCTGAATACCAACGGCTATCAGGAAAACAATAATTAAAATCTGCAACGGCTAATCAGGTTTGAAGGCACAAAGATAACTTTTGATGCTGAGCCGGAAAGGATTTTTAGGCTGATGATTTGGAAAAACAATGCCACGTAATTTTTTAAGCACAATTCAAAACACCGGACCCGCGAAAGGTGACGGGGCTGCCTTTTTCCTGGGTCAATACTTTATTAAAAGCTGAAATCCTCAAAACGCGGTTTCAGTGCAGGGACACGATCTCGCCTGCACACTTAATATTTCAAGAAAAAAAGCTAAAAAAGCCAGTTCCACCCATAAAACGTGCGCGCACACACATTATATTGTATACCGAAAGCCAGCCTGCTTGAAAATCAGACCGCCCTCATGAATCCCAAAAACATTCGGATCAAGGACATCGCGCAATTATCCGGAGTTTCCGTCGGCACTGTTGACAGGGTCCTGCACAGCCGGGGAAGAGTTTCGGAAGACGCCTTGAAGAAGGTACTGACGGTGCTCGACCAGATCGAGTACAAACCGAACGTGATCGCCCGCGCGCTGGGCTCAAACAAAAGATACACCATCGCCGCGCTGATGCCCGATCCGGCGCAGGATCCATACTGGGCGTCTTCAAAAGAAGGCATTGATCAGGCGCAGACTGAATGGATGCGATACGGCGTGAACGTCATTCCCTATTTTTTCAATCTTCACGAAAAAAATTCTTTTCGTGAAGTTGCTGAAGCCCTTACCCTTAAGAATCCTGATGGCATCCTGATCGCACCGATCTTCTACCATGAAACGCTCCCCTTCTTCCACCGTTTTCAATCGATCGGAATCCCGTACATACTTTTCAACACCAATATCGAGCACGTTGCAGCCCTGAGTTTTATCGGGCAGGATCTGTTTCAGAGCGGAAAGGTAGGGGGCGAGTTGATGCATCTGTCGTTACGGGGGGACGAGGGTATTCTGGCTGTTCTTCACATCAACGAGGACCCGGGTAACGCGATCCACCTGGCGGAAAAAGAAAAAGGCTTCCGCCAGTACTTTCAGCAACGAAAAGGCGCCGCGTTTGAGATCATCACGTTCAACCTCTACAACCCTTCGGAGGTCACCCTGCAGGAGCAACTGGGTGAATTGCTGAAGCAGCCGGCGCTAAAAGGCGTGTTCGTCTCCACCTCGAAGGGCACGTATCTGATTGCCGCTTTTCTCGAACAATCCAGGCAAACACACCTCAAACTGATCGGCTATGACATGCTTCAGGAAAACGTGCGCTACCTGCAAAAAGGCGTCATCGATTTCCTGATCAATCAAAATCCGAAGCGACAGGCTTTTCTCGGCATTAATTACCTGGTAAGTCACCTGATCCTTAAAAAGCCCGCCCCTTCATGCCAGCTGCTTCCACTGGAGATCATTTCTCCCGAGAATATCAATTCCTACCTCCGGTCGGAGATCCATTAACCATTTATTACATCTTTAGGGAAATCTGCCGCATACCGCTATTTTTGCGGGCTTATGAACTTTAACTTAACGGCCCGCGACGTACACTCCTCCGCACGGGCGGGTACCCTTTCGACCGCACATGGCGACATCCAGACTCCTATATTCATGCCGGTAGGTACGGCCGGGTCGGTCAAAGCCGTTCATCAGCGCGAGCTGGAAGCCGATATCAAAGCGCAAATTATCCTCGGCAATACCTACCATCTTTATTTACGCCCCGGCATATCGCTGCTCGAGAAAGCTGGAGGACTCCATAAATTCATCGGCTGGAAGAAACCCATTCTCACCGACAGTGGTGGGTACCAGGTGTATTCGCTTGCCGAGAACAGAAAGATCACTGACGGAGGCGTAGCGTTTAAATCCCATATTGATGGTTCGCCGCATGCTTTCACGCCGGAATCCGTGATGGATATCCAGCGGGCCATTGGCGCCGATATCATCATGGCATTTGATGAGTGTACACCGTACCCCTGTGAATATGGCTATGCCCGGACATCGCTGGACCTGACCCACCAATGGCTCAGGCGTTGTGTCGAACGCATGAACAATTCAGAACCGCTTTACGGATATGAACAGGCATTGTTTCCCATCGTGCAGGGAAGCGTCTACAAGGACCTCCGGGAGAAATCGGCAGAATTCATCGCCGCGCAGGATCAACCCGGAAACGCCATCGGGGGATTGTCCGTGGGCGAACCCCATGAAGACATGTACGCCATGACAGAACTTGTGTGCGGCATTCTCCCGGCCGGAAAGCCCCGGTATCTGATGGGTGTCGGAACGCCTGAAAACATCCTGGAATGCATTGCACTCGGCGTCGATATGTTTGACTGCGTCATGCCTACCCGCAATGCCCGGAATGGAATGCTGTTCACCACCCGTGGAATTATCAACATCAGGAACGAAAAATGGAAGGATGACCTTTCTCCTTTGGATGAAGACCTTGGCGGATACGCTTCAACCTTTTATTCAAAGGCATATCTTCGCCACCTGGTGATCAACAAGGAAATATTAGGCGCGCAAATTGCTACCCTTCAGAACCTTACCTTTTACCTGTGGCTGGTAGGTGAAGCGAGAAAGAAGATCATAGAAGGTACTTTTGCCGAATGGAAAAATAAAATGGTT
Source organism: Chryseosolibacter sp. (assembly GCA_049791675.1). GTDB lineage: Bacteria > Bacteroidota > Bacteroidia > Cytophagales > Cyclobacteriaceae > Chryseosolibacter. The sequence continues at coordinate 26,161 of JBARAD010000021.1, read as the reverse complement.
AAAATCGTCGCCCAAAGACTTTAGCGCCGGTCGCCAAAGGTCTGTCGACAGTGGCCGTGGACTGAACACTATGAGAATTCTGGATAAATACATCTTAAAATCGCTGCTCAGCACCTTCTTCTTTGTGGTGCTCATTCTGCTGGCGGTGATCACGGTGATCGATCTCACGGAGAAGATGGACAAGTTTGCCAAGGCTGGCGTGACCAGCGGGCAGATCACAGCCTATTATCTCGACTATATTTCCTGGATCGGCAGCTTTATCACGCCGATCACGATGTTCATCGCAACGGTGTATGTATGTGCTCGCATGGCGGGCCACACGGAGGTCATTGCCGCCCTCAGCAGCGGTGTCAGCTTCAAACGATTCCTCCTCCCTTTCCTGGTCGGCGCCGCCATCATCGGGGCGATCAGCTTTGTTCTGAACGGATGGATCATCCCGGACTCCAATAAATCGCGGCTGGAGTTTGAGGTTCAACACATCAAGAACAAATACTACTACGACAAAAGAAACATTCACCTGCAGGTAGCGCCCGACATTTATCTCTACATGCAGAGTTACAACAACAACTCAAATACCGGGTACCATTTCTCCCTGGAGCGGTTCAAAGACAATAAGCTGATTGAAAAACTGACCGCAAACCGTATCGAGTGGGATACGGTAAAACAAAAATGGACTTTGCGGGATTATAAGATCCGCAGGATCGACCGGGTATTCGAAACCGCGTCACGACCGGAAACTATTCCCGGTTTTGAGACAACAAAAAGCGCGTTCAGCAGAGACAGCCTCATCAGGGGGGCGAGTCTCGACACCGCGCTTGTGATCCACCCAAAAGAATTTGAAAGTGATTACCGGAAGTATGACGGCATGACCCTGAACGAACTGAATTCCTATATCAGAACGCTGAAGGCCAGGGGCACCACCGGCGTTGAAGTTTATGAAGTAGAGAAATACACCCGATACTCCGCGCCATTTACCATCCTCATCCTCGTCTTCATGGGGGTCATCGTGTCCTCCAGAAAAAGCAGGGGTGGAACAGGCCTGCAGATCGCTGTAGGCTTCGTGCTTTCCTTTATATTCATATTGTTCTTCACCTTGTTCCGCACCTTTGCCGAAGCAGGGTCGAGCCCGCCGGAGATATCGGTATGGATCCCGAACATTATTTTCGCGTTGATATCCCTGGGCATGTACAAATACGTTCCTCGTTAAATGGCCTCCTCCACCGACTATCTCAGACTTCATTTTATCGTTTTTCTCTGGGGCTTTTCCGCCATCCTGGGCAAGCTCGTCACCATTCCCGCCGTAGAGATGGTTTGGTACCGGTCGATCCTTGCCGCCTTGGGTATGGGCGCCGTGATCTATTTTACCCGCGGCACGTTTAAAGTGGCACGGCCCGACCTGTTTAAATTACTTGCGATTGGCTGTATTGTTTCCCTTCACTGGATCGCATTTTTCGGATCAGCGCGGGTGTCGAATGTATCCGTGAGCCTGGTGGGATTCGCCACGAACTCGCTATGGGCCGCCCTGCTGGAGCCGTGGTTCAATAAAACGCGCATAAAGAAATATGAAGTGTTGCTGGGCCTCGTCGTGATGCTTGGTTTGTACATTATCTTCTCCTTCGACTTTGAGTATAAGGCCGGCTTGTTGCTCGGCATCCTGGCAGGGTTTACCTCTGCGCTGTTTGCCGTCTTCAATTCCAAAATGGTAAAGCGTGTTTCCTCGCGCACCATTACATTTTACGAGATGATCGGCGTGTTCCTCGCCACCGGTCTGTTCCTGCCATTGTTCAGCATGGGCGGGGCTGAAGTGCAATGGCCTGTGCTGCCATCTGCCATGGACCTGCTGTATATCGCCATCCTGGCGGGCGTTTGTTCTGTGTATGCGTATACCGTAGCCGTGGAATTGATGAAGCGCATCTCCGTATTTATGATCCAGCTGACGCTGAACCTCGAGCCGGTCTACGGCATCATCATGGCGGTGATAATTTTCGGTCAGCAGGAAAAGATGACGCTGAATTTTTATATCGGAACCCTGGTCATACTCAGCGCTGTCATCACCTATCCCATGGTAAAGAAGCGGTTCGACCGGACGGTATTGATCGATTAATCCAGGACCCCGGACCAGTAGGTCATGCTTGGGAATTCTTTCTGAAGGTCTGTTTCCTTGTCGAAGATCCCGTAAACAGCAGAGCCGGAACCGCTCATGCTCGCATAGGTGGCGCCGAATGCATACAGCTTCTGATGGATGGCTTCGATGATGGGAAATTCCTTAAACAGCACTTCCTCGAAATCATTTTTTACCAGCGATCTCCATTCTGTCACGGGATGATTTTCCAGGATTTGCCGGAGGCCATGGACGGGTGTCCGCGGCGTAATTCCGGCATAGGCTTTCGCCGTCGAAATCTGTACTTCCGGTTTCACGATCACGAGGAATTTACCGCTCAGCGAAAGCGAAAGCGGCGTCAGGATTTCACCCCTGCCTGCTCCCATCATCGGCCTGTTTTCGAGGAAAAAGGCACAGTCGCTGCCGAGCTGCAGCGCATAATCTTTCAGCGTGTTCCCGGGAATGGAGAGGTTGAAAATCTGATTGAGCATCTGCAGCGCATAGGCGCCGTCAGAAGACCCGCCTCCCAACCCGGCGCCTATTGGAATATTCTTCATCAGGTGCATGGCGACCGGCTTGAGTCTGAATTGTTTATTCAGCATTTCGTAGGCCCGCATGCACAGGTTATCAACCGCAGCGCCGGGAACAGGATTCCCGGACATGGCGAACTGAAAATCCCTGGCGGGCACGATCTCCAGCACATCGTTCCAGGGAACCGGATAAAAGCCCGTTACAATATCGTGATAGCCATCGGCCCGCTTGCCGGTGATGTGCAAACCCAGGTTTATTTTACAGGGTGGAAAAGAAACCATAAAGCGGTTGGCGATTATTGGCTGTCAGCTAAAGATCATCCCGACCGCTGTCCGGATTTCAGCCAACAGCCATAATTTATTTCGTGAGTCTTTCGATCAGGTCTTCGGTGATCCCCGTAGAGGAGAAGCCGCCATCGTGCATGAGATTCTGCATGGTCACCATGCGGGTCAAATCCGAGAACATCACGGCAATGTAAGCTGCGCAATCTTCGGCAGAAGCATTTCCCATCGGCGACATCATCTGGGCATAGTCGAAGAAGACATCAAAGCCTGAGATACCCGCGCCTGCCGTTGTTTTGGTGGGCGATTGAGAGATCGTGTTCACGCGCACCTTTTTTAACTTGCCAAAACGGTATCCGTAGCTGCGTGCAATCGATTCGAGCAAAGCCTTGGCTTGCGCCATATCGGAGTAGTCGGGGAAAACACGCTGAGCGGCGATATAACTCAACGCCACAATGGATCCGTATTCATTCATTGCATCGGTCTTTTCCGCGGTTTGTAATACCTTATGAAAAGAGACACCGGAAATATCCAGCGTCTTCAGAAACCAGTCATAGTTCAGGTCGCCGTATGCCTTATCCTTCCTGACGTTAGGACTCATTCCAATGGAATGAAGAACGAAGTCCAGCTTACCGCCAAGTATTTCCATCGATCTTGTAAAAAGCGTATTGAGGTCTTGTTCAGACGTTGCATCCGCTGGAATAATCTCCGCGTTGCAGGTTTTAGCCAGCTCGTTGATCTTGCCCATACGCATCGCGATGGGAGCGTTGGTCAGTGTAAAAATGCCCCCCTCCTCTTTTACTTTAAGGGCCGTTTTCCAGGCGATTGAATTTTCATCCAAAGCCCCGAAAATTATTCCCCGCTTTCCTTTTAATAGGTTGTATCCCATATTTTCTGCCTTTTCAATTTGTGCCGCAATATTACAAATAGTCGGGTAAGGCGGAAAGCCCGTGAAGAATTTCACCCGGGATTATATTAAAACTTGGATGAATTCATTATATTACTCTCCCCTAACCCCTATTTCCTATGGATAGTAATGCCGAATTCATCACAAATTGGGATCATTACATGACCCTTGGAGCCTATATCTGCGCAGCCATTGCCGTATTAATCCTGCTGTATCACGAATTCCGCATCCTGATGATCAAGGATTACAAGGAAAAATATGACTACGTCAATCTCAATGAGATCCGGTATTTCTGGTACGCGGTGATCGCGCTCATCACAGGCGCCGCCTTTTATGCTAACTCCATTGGGACCAAGATGATCTTCCACGATGTCGCCATCTGGTTTTATGTTCGCATTTTCATGACCGCGAGTTTTGCCGTCATCGCCTATTTCATCTTCTACAGTCTCGTCCGGATCTATTATCCCCGTTTCGTTGAAAAGCGACTGAACAAGCTGCGCCATAAGCCCCGCGTCTCTCCCGCCGGGAATATCATGCGCAAGCTCAAGGAAAAGGAGGAGGAGGCGCACCTGGAACCTGAACTCTTCCGCGAGCAGATGGAAATTCATTCCGTGGATTATGACGTATGGCTGGATGAGCAGACAGGATTCAAAAAGGTTGAAAAATACCACGCGTACCAACACGCCATCGAATGTTCTGAATGCGGCTTTGTTACCTTCCGTCTTACACGTGAGGAGATCGAGGAGCAACCAACAGACGATGCTCCCGGCCTGTTGGTAAAACATTACCGCTGCAGCTACTGCAACCACCGCGAGGCCCGCGAATCGGTGATCGCAAAACTTTCCGAAAACGTCGTTTAGCCCTACTGTTGTTTCATCGCAGCGTGCGAACGTGCACGAATACCTTCTGTACACCGCTGAGACGTTGTGGGTCCATACCCGCTTTGACGATTATTATTTTCTCAACTTGCTTTTCATGCGGGGATAGTGCATGTTTATGGATGCATGGAAGGTATCAATGGAGAATAAAGAAAAGAAACCAATCGGGATTTTTGACAGCGGGATCGGGGGACTAACGGTGGCGCATGCCATCAGAAATTTATTGCCGAACGAGGATCTTATTTACTTCGGGGATACGGCCCACTTGCCGTACGGAGATAAATCCGAGGCCGCCATCCAGGTCTACTCAATAAAAATTGCCGACATCCTTTTAAAGAAGGGATGCAAGGTAATTGTGATCGCGTGTAATTCAGCCAGCTCAGCGTCCTACGAATTGCTGAAGGAATATGTTCGCACGGATACCCATGTCATCAATGTGATCGACCCCATGGTTGAGCTGGTGACGCAAAACCTCCCGGGCAGACAAGTCGGCCTGATCGGGACAAAAAGAACAGTCCAATCAGGCGTCTACACGCGAAAAATACAGGAAGCAAACCGAAACATCACACTCCATCCGCTCGCCACCCCCCTGCTGGCGCCCATGATCGAAGAAGGTTTTTTTAACAACCAGATCAGTCACGAGATCATCGCCCAATACCTGTCAGATCCCGTTTTACAGAATATCGATGCGCTTATCCTGGCCTGTACGCATTATCCGCTGATCAAAAAGGAAATAAATTCATTCTATGGCGGCAAGATGAATATCCTCGACTCATCGGAGGTGGTAGCCCAGGCGCTGCAGAAATACCTCAAAGAAGAAGGAATGCTGAATACAGCGCACGCAGCACAACACCACTTTCTTGTCTCGGATTTCACCGAATCCTTTGAATCATCGGCACGTATGTTTTTCCATGAATCTGTAAAACTTGAAAAGCATTCGCTATGGAATTGACGGTGTATTACACCCCGGAAGGGTGGGTCCGCATGCAAAAAGATCACAACTGCCGGTACACGGATAAATTTTAGCATCTTAGGTACAAATTAGAAGGCTTGACAACGATCATTTTCCTTTTGCCTTTTTTACTTTTCTATGCCATTCTGGCCATTTACGCAGAACGGAAACTTTCTGCGTTCATACAGGACCGCCTGGGGCCCATGGAGGTTGGATACTATGGTATCGGCCAAACCGTTGCCGATCTTCTCAAACTCCTGCAGAAAGAGGACATCATTCCCGCAAAAGCGCAGAAGGGTTTATTCAAAATTGCACCCCTTGTAATATTTGTTTCTGTTTTCGCAGGTTTTTCTGTTTTACCGCTCAGTCCGTCCTGGTCCGGCGCACCCCTGTCTTCAGGCATTTTCTTCCTGCTCGCGATCATTTCACTGGACGTCATCGGGATTATTTTAGCGGGTTGGAGTTCCAACAATAAATACAGTGTTTTGGGAACCATGCGTTCCGCAGCCCAGTTGATTTCGTACGAAGTACCGCTCGGTCTATCCGTCATCTGCGTCTGCATCTTTGCGCAAACGCTCGACCTGCAGGAGATCTCCTATCAGCAAGGTATCCTGGCCACCGAACCGCAGTACCTCTTCGATATGAAATCCCTGAACATCACCGTCGAAAAGACGGGTGGATTCCTGGCCTGGAATGTCTTCAGGATGCCGCTCCTGTTTTTTGCATGGGTGATCTTCTTTATTGCCTCGCTTGCGGAATGCAACCGCGCGCCCTTTGATTTGCCGGAAGCAGAATCAGAGATCGTAGCCGGGTTCCATACGGAGTACTCGGGCTTCAGGTTTGCCGTGATCATGCTGGGTGAGTATGCCATGATGCTGCTTGTGAGCATGCTGGGCGTCGTACTGTTTTTTGGAAGCTGGAACACGCCGTTGCCGAATATCGGCGCTGTGGAACTTGCTGCGTGGACCACAGGTCAGCCCGGAACAATTGCCTCTACCATCTGGGGCATCTTCTGGTTAATGGGTAAATCATTGTTCTTTGTTTGTGTCCAGATGTGGGTCCGTTGGACCTATCCACGTCTCCGGGTGGATCAATTAATGACCGTAAGCTGGAAATACCTGACGCCTGCAGCCTTACTATCGGTGGTAGTTTTTGCCTTTTGGAAAATCATATTCATATAGATCGCGTGCGATTAATAGTGTTTTATATTGTTCTGACGTTGCTCTGTCCGGCCTTTGCGCGGGCTCAGTCGACTATTGACAGCCTGGAATCAGCGTTGAGAAAGAACCTGCCTGATTCCTCCCGGATCGCTGCACTGATCAGCCTTTCGCGCGCATACCAATACACCAACATCAACAAAAGCAGGCAGCTCGCAGAGGATGCCGTGAAGGTTGCGGAGGGCAGAAATTCAAGGAAGGAAAAAATACGCGCCTATCAGAATCTTGGAGCGCTGTATGCCATCAGCGGGGACTACAGCACGGCCCTGCGTTATGACAACCTGGCTTTGCAAAACAGTATGGAGGGCCGCGACAGCGCCAACCTCAGCGTTGACTATAACAATGTCGCGAATGATTATTACGACCTCGGGGAATATGATGAAGCGTATTTCTATTTCACCCAGTCTTACCGTGTTTCGAGGGCAGTCGAGGATTCCCTCCGCATGGCGATCGCGCTTCACAACGTAGGTCGTGTCTTTAAAGAACTCGGGCAATACGACCGTGCCCTCGAGCATCTCAACCTGTCGCTCGATATGAGCCGCGAGATCGGTGATGTGGAGGGTGTGCCCTACGCCCTCGATGAGATCGGTGATGTGATGCTGCGGAAAGGCGAACATGATTCCGCCAAGAAAACCCTTCTTCATTCGGTGAAACTCACCCGCCAGCACAACCTCCTTGTTCTGGAACCCCGCACGCTGACCAAGCTCGCAACGGTGCACCTGTACACCAAGAATTTCGATAACGCCCTCGCGTACTATGATACAACGTTCAGGCTGCACGAAAGAACACGCAATGAATTCGGCATCGCGGAAGTTGAATTGGGACGCGGCCTGGTATTCATAGAACAGGGAAAATACGACGATGCGATGCGGTCCATTAATCGCAGTCTTGCGTTGGCCAAACAATCCAACGCGCGTACGCTGGAGATCAGAGGCTACCAGACCCTTTCCCGTCTTTACGAACTGAAACAGGATTACAGCAATTCCCTGGCGAACTACAAACAATTCAAACAACTGGAAGACAGCCTATTTAGTCAGGACATGCAGGAAAAGCTTCTGCGGGATCAGATCCGTTTTGAAACTGAAGATAAGGACACAGAGATCGCCGCGCTGAATGAGGAACGCAACCTGAAAGATGATCAGATCAAGAAACAGGAATTTGTCCGGAATATCCTTGTGGTAGTGATGGCGCTCAGCGTCATCCTGCTTGCCACGGTATACCGCAGCGGTCAGCGGAGAAGGCAGATCAACACACTCTTGTTGCGACATCAGCAGGAAATGGAAACACGCAGCGAGGAACTCGAGCGTCTCAACCAGGTGAAAGACAAATTCTTCTCCATTATCTCCCATGACCTTCGCTCCCCTATCAACGCGCTGGCGGGATTGCTGGACCTCCTCGACAAGGGCGCGGTGAGACCTGAAGAACTCTCAAAACACATTCACGAACTAAAATCGCGGTTCAACCATACGCGGACGCTGCTTAACAATCTCCTCGACTGGACATTGTTGCAGATGGACAAGCTGAATCTTCAGGCCACGCGTATCGACCTGCATAAACTCGTCGAAGAAAATATTCAGCTCCTCGGCTCGGTACCGAACAAGCATATCAGACTCCACAACGACGTTCCCGGGAATACGATCGGCTTCGCGGACTCTAACACCGTCAACCTGGTAATACGCAACCTCATGACCAATGCCATCAAGTTCACCAACGATGGCGGCGATGTGACCATTGGGTCGGAAGACCTCGGTGAAGAATGGCTCATTACCGTAGCGGATAACGGCGTCGGCATGAACGCCGAAGTATTGAATATGCTGTTCGACAAAACAGCTCCCTACACCACCCGCGGCACTGCGAACGAGAAGGGCACAGGCCTTGGACTGATCTTATGCAAGGAATTCGTTGAGAAGAACGGCGGTAGAATTACCGTCGAAAGTGAAGTGGGCAAGGGAAGCAAATTCTCCTTTACCATTCCAAAGCCACAATAATCTGCCCGCAACGGCACCTGTCGACTGAGTTTTCTTTCTTATTTTTGCCTGACTGCGTGGCATGAAAGAAAACAACCCGTCTTATTTCAATAACCTGTTCATCTCCATTCGCTCCTTAATGGAAGGATTGAAGATAACGTTTGGCCACTTGCGGAGGGCGGGAAAAAAACGCCGGATCATTCCCATCACCGATCACGATTACTTTTCTCAAACGGAAGGGATCTCTACGGTACAGTATCCACATGAGATGATACCGGTTCCGGACAACGGTCGCTATCGTTTGCACAACGAAATTGACGACTGCATTGTCTGCGACAAATGCGCGAAAATCTGTCCCGTCGACTGTATCGAAATCGAGCCCGTAAGGGCTGTTGAAGAGATTGGAAAAACTTCTGACGGCACGCCCAAGCGCATTTATGCCGCACGGTTTGATATCGACATGGCCAAGTGCTGTTTCTGCGGCCTCTGCACGACCGTGTGCCCCACGGAATGTCTGACAATGACCAAGGTATTTGATTTCAGTGTTTCCGACATCCGGCATCACACCTACGCTTTTGCCGAAATGACAGCGGCGGAGATTGCCGAAAAGAAGATCGATTTTGAGACCTACCAGAAGAACAAAGCAACACCTGCAGCTGTGGTACCGGCCGTCGACGCTAAACCTGCCGCCGGAACACCCGCCCCGGCGGCAGAACCGAAACCTGCTACCGATGCCCCGAAACCCGCAGCTGCAAAACCGGTCTTCAGACCCAAAATAAAACCCCCGGGTACGCCTCCTCCAACGACATGACTACCCTGAAAATCCTCTTTTACTTTTTTATGTTGCTGGCTGCCCTGTCGGCGGGCGCAATTTTGTTCTCCAGAAATGTATTCAAGAGTGCGCTCTTTCTGCTCACGACCCTGCTTGCGGTTGCAGCGTTGTATGTGTTGTCATTCGCAGAATTTCTGGCGGTGACGCAGATCCTTATTTATGCAGGGGGCATTCTGGTGATCATCATTTTCGGCATCATGCTCACTACCAGAATTTCCGGCCGGCCACTGATCGTTGAGAACACGAATATCTTCGGCGGCATCATTGCGGGGCTATCCCTGCTCTGGCTGCTTGCGGCCTACCTTCCGTCCTTACCTTCTGATTCCATTGGCGTCACTCCTGAAAACATAAGCGTCGTGGGTTTGGTCCTCTTCCGCGACTATTCTCTTCCGTTTGAAATTGCAGGCATCTTGCTCCTGGTAGCACTGGTGGGCGCAGCAGTGATCACTTCACACTTAAAAACGAAAGTGTAATGTTGCCATTCCATCATTTACTCTATCTCGCTGCATTTCTCTTTTGCACAGGGCTGACGATCGTTATCGTAAAACGAAACGCCATTATGGTCCTGCTGGGTATTGAATTAATGCTGAATGCCTCCAATATCAATCTGGTTGCTTTCAATCAGCAATATCCTGCGGAATTGCAGGGTCAGATCTTCGCATTGTTCGTGATCATTGTCGCCGTTTGCGAGGCGGCCGTGGGCCTGGCCATCGTTCTTCGGGTATACAGGTATTTCAATACGTCCGCTCCCGATGAAATCGCTGAACTAAAAGATTAACCGTGGAGCAAACTCAGGAAATTCTGGTCTTTATCACCCTGCTGGGCCCGCTGGCCTCCTTTATCAGTGTTTGCGCATTGCCAGACCGTTATGTCAAAACAATTGGGCTGATCCCGGTTTTATGGATGATGGCTGCCGCGGGGGCAGCATGCACGCTGCTGTTCACCCTTTGGAACAATGAACCTCTGATACTGCCGATACACTGGTTCCTCCTGGGAGATCACGCATTTACCGCAGACCTCGCACTATCCAATACAAGCCTGCTGATCATGGCGGTGGTATCGCTGATCTCCTTGTTGGTCCACCTGTACTCTACCAGTTACATGGCAGACGATGAAGGATGGAAAAGATATTTCGCCATGCTGGGATTCTTCACCTTTTCCATGCAGGGCATTGTATTGAGCGACAACCTGTTGTTTCTGTTCATCTTCTGGGAATTGGTTGGATTTTCATCATACATGCTCATCGGTCACTGGAATAAAAAGCCGGAGGCGGGCCGCGCAGCCATGAAGGCTTTTATCATGAACAGGATCGGGGATGCCGGCTTCCTCATCGGACTGATGATCATCTGGGCAACGCATGATAGTTTCAGCCTGACACATATCCTTCAGGCTCCGGCATCCACCGGTTGGCAGACCGCGGCGTCTCTTTGTATTTTTTGCGGCATCATTGGCAAGTCCGCGCAGTTTCCGTTGTTCACCTGGTTGCCGGATGCCATGGAAGGACCCACCCCGGTTTCCGCACTGATCCACGCCGCCACGATGGTGGCCGCAGGTGTGTATCTCCTGGTGCGGGTTTTTGTTCTTTTCACAGAAGATGCACTGCTCGTTGTTGCCATCACGGGAATGATCACCACGCTGATGGGCGCCCTGGCCGCATTGTCACAATACGACATCAAAAAAATCCTGGCTTACTCGACGATGTCACAACTTGGCCTCATGATACTCGCCCTTGGCATGGGCGCGGTGGACGCTGCCCTGCTTCATCTCCTCACACATGCATTTTTCAAGGCGTGTTTATTCCTTTCCGCGGGAACGGTCATTCATTCCATTCACAGGGCCCAACCTGCCGAAATTCATTTTGACGCGCAGGATATCCGGAACATGGGCGGGCTCAAGAAGAAAATGCCCGGAACGTTTGCTGCGTTCCTGATCAGCGGGGCGTCCCTCTCAGGCGTTCCGTTCTTTTCAGGCTTCCTCTCCAAAGAAGCGATCGTCACCGCAGTATTCCTGCATACGCATGTACTTTCATGGCTGATGCTGGTGGTCATCCTCATCGTTTCGCTGCTGACAGTGCTGTATACTTTCCGGATGATATGGTTCGTATTTCTGGGTGACGAAAGGCTGACGCGGCCACTGGTGATTCAGGAACCTGGCTGGCGAATGCGTGTCCCGGTTTTCATCCTTGCTTTCTGTTCACTGTGGCCTCTTGTGTCGTGGAACCCCTTTGACTTCAAGGGATGGATGCTGCCGGCCGGGCAATCATCGCCCGACGCCCTGATGATCACCGTGTTCTCCATCCTTTGGGTGATCGCCGCCATTCTTCTGGGCTGGAGGATCTTCAGAAAAGGAAACCTGACTACAAACACATTTCTCCGAAACGGTTTTTATGCGGACAAGGTCTATGAGCTTGTGGTGCTTAAACTGCTTCATACCGGCGCGGGCGCTGTGTCATCCTTTGACAGAAACTGGATAGACAAAGGTATCCATGGCGTTGCGTATGCCCAGGTGATTTTTGCACACGTTGTCGCGTGGGTTGACCGCGTGTTCATCGATGGCACTGTGAACGGCACCGCGCGGCTTGCAGGCTTCGGAGGAAAAATAACGCGCTCCTTTCAGGGAGGAAATATCCAGCTTTATATTTTTTGGGCCGTATTCGCAATCATAATTTTTATAATTTGGGCACTCAAATAGGCAAAATCACCGCGTGTGACTGACTAACAAGATGCAGCAATATCTACTCTCCCTTCTGATCTTCACACCACTTGCCGCAGCGCTGATAGCCCTCATCCTTCCCGTGGCGTTTGAAAGATCCTTCCGTTGGATCGCGCTCATCGCCAGCCTCTTTCAGCTCATCGTTCTTGCACAACTCGTGCTCGCCTATGAGCCTTCCGCGGGCCTCCAGTTCGCAGAACAAAAGCCATGGATCTCGCTCGGACTGGGAACGTGGGGCACATTGCAGGCGGAGTATTTCGTAGCCATCGATGGATTGAATATCACCTTCGTTTGCCTGGCGGTGTGCATCATGATGATCGCCGTCTTGTCGTCGTGGAGCATCATCAGGAATATTAAAGGTTATTTTGTGCTGCTACTCATCCTGAACGCCGCCATTATAGGGACATTCACCGCCCTTGACTTCCTGCTTTTTTACCTGTTCTTTGAGTTCATGCTCCTGCCGATGTTCTTTCTTATCGGTATGTGGGGCGGCCCGAGAAGGGAATATGCGTCCATCAAGTTTTTCCTGTACACACTTCTCGGATCGATCTTCATCCTCATCGCAATGATCGGTTTGTATCTTTCCGTTCAGGATCCGGGTCCGGCGGCGAACGTGGTGCATACCTTCAACCTGTTGCACATGAGCCTTCCGGAAAATTTCATCCGTGGTTCCATCTTTGATCCCGCCAACCCGTGGATGATCGGTTCCATGAATGCCCGGGAATGGGGCTTTTTACTTTTGTTCGTCGGTTTTGCCATCAAGTTGCCCATGGTGCCGGTGCACACGTGGCTGCCTGACGCCCACGTGGAGGCGCCAACGCCTGTGTCGGTGGTGTTGGCCGCGTTGCTATTGAAGATCGGCGGCTATGGACTGATCAGGATCGCGTTTCCGGTTTTTCCGGAAGCCGCCATGGGTTTCGCCTGGCTCGTCGCGTTGCTCGGCGTCATCTCCATCATCTATGGCGCCTTGAATGCCATGGCCAGTAAGGATCTTAAACGATTGATCGCTTATTCATCCGTCTCCCACATGGGATTTGTGCTGCTCGGCCTTGCTTCCATGACAACGGAAGGGGTAACAGGATCTATTTATCAGATGTTCAGTCACGGCATCATCTCCGCCCTGCTCTTCCTCATCGCAGGGGTGTTATCAGACCGGACACATGACCGCATCATCGATCACTATTCCGGCCTGGCGTCTATCATGCCCGCCTACTTTACGGTTGTACTGATCGGATTCTTCGCCTCCATGGGGCTGCCCGGATTTTCAGGATTCATCGCTGAGATCATGGTTTTTCTCGGCGCCTTCAAATCCAATGCAGTCAACGGCCTGGTCCATGAAAGCCTGGCCATTGTCAGTACCCTGGGCCTCATTCTCGGCGCCGGCTATTACCTGTGGACCATCCAACGCATGTTCTTCGGCACCCTCCACCTCAAGGGTGAGGGCAGGATCGAACAGCTGACACCGCTTTCGCCGAGAGAATTTCTGATGCTCGTTCCCTTATGCATCGCGGCATTTGTCTTCGGCATTTTCCCGCAATTGATTCTGGATTGGGTGAATCCCTTTACGGAACAATTTGTGGATGTTATCCTGGATACAGGCAAACGGTTCACTTCTAATCCATAGCTACAGTGCAAAGTTTGAATGAACAATTAACCGGCATCATTGAGAGCTTTGCATTTGTCATTCCGGAACTCATCCTTTCGGGAGGAATTCTTCTGATCCTGCTCCTGGGGTTATTCAACAACACGCGGAATCTGTTCTTCAATGTCTGTACGATGCTGATTGCACTTGCATCGCTGGCGTGTATGCTGGTTGACGGACTGGAAACGAAAACCGGACTCTTCAACGGCATGCTGCAGCGTGAAGGTCTTGGCGAATTCCTCATCCTGCTGGTTGACATCAGCGTTGTATTAACATGCCTGATGTCCGTGAACCCGCCCGAAAAAAAACATCTTTCGGAATATTATGCGCTCCTGCTTTCGATTGCGCTCGGCTGTCATTTACTGTTGATGACCACGCATTTCCTCCTTGCTTTTCTTTCACTCGAGCTCGTATCGATCAGCTCCTATGTGCTCGCCGGCTATGCCTTCAACAAAGAGAGCAGCGAGGGCAGTTTGAAATATTTTTTATTCGGGTCCGTCGCCTCCGCGATCATGTTGTACGGATTCTCCATCCTGTATGGTTTTACGGGAACGCTCGATTTCGCCTCGTCCGCTTTCTTCGATCACCTCATTGATAACGCCTCTCCCCTCCTGTTGATTTCCGGACTGATGGCACTTTCCGGCTTCCTTTTCAAGATGTCAGCCGCGCCCATGCACCCCTGGGCCCCGGATGTTTATCAGGCCGCGCCCATTCCCGTAATTGCTTTTCTATCTGTCGCGCCCAAGCTTGCCGCCGTGGGCATCCTCACAAAGTTCTTACTGGCATTGCACCTCTTCGGCCAGGGCGTATACGACTGGCAGATCATCATCGCCGCCATCACCATACTGACCATTACGGTAGGAAATCTGTCTGCCCTCTGGCAAAAGAATCCCAAGCGGATGATGGCGTACTCTTCTATTGCGCAATCGGGATTTTTAATGATCGGCGTCGCCGCCTTTCTTCCGCAGGGAATTCAGTTCATGCTTTTCTATGCGGCCGTCTACCTGTTAATGAACTTCGCAGTATTTACGTACCTGTCGTGGTTTGAAAAACGTGGCCTTTCTTCAATGGATTCGTTTGCGGGTAGAGGGCCCGGCTTTCTGTGGGCTACCGTGGGTATAACCATTGCGTTGGTTGCTTTGACGGGGCTGCCACCTACCGGGGGTTTCACGGCAAAGCTCTTCGTCTTTTCCAGCCTGTGGGAGTCTTATGAAGCTACCCGTAAATCATTGTTACTCTGGTTATTAATATTCGGCCTGGTCAATACGGTTATTTCGCTCTTTTACTATTTAAGGATACCCTACGCCGCCTTTATAAAAGCCGGTGAAAGAGTTGAATTGCAAAAAAAGCCGGGGTTTGAAAATCTTTTAGGCTTTATTCTGGTTCTATTGATTGTAATAACTTTCTTCATGCCCGGATTGTTGATGGGTTTGATTAATAGAATTAACTTTGTGCTTTAGGTTTTTGAGGAAGAAATAATAACGCTGTCAGGACAGTGTTTTAACCAATTAAAATGACCGACCAGATTCTTCATGAATGCGGAATTGCCCTGATCCGCCTGCGAAAGCCTCTCTCTTATTACATTGAAAAATACGGTCCGACCTACGCCATGAACAGGATGTATATCCTCATGGAGAAACAACACAACAGGGGTCAGGATGGAGCAGGGGTCGCCAACATCAAAATTGATGTTGAGCCTGGCCATCGCTACATCAGCCGGTACCGGTCGGTTAAGGCGCAACCGGTTGCGGATCTCTTCAAAAAAATCGGTAAAAAATTCAGGAAAGCGCAAAAAGTCGGAAAAGACAAATTCCGCAACGAGCATTGGCTGAAAGCAAACGTCGCGTTTACGGGTGAGTTGTGGCTGGGGCATTTGCGCTATGGAACGCATGGTTTGAACAGCATCGAAAACGTTCACCCTTTCCTGCGACAAAACAACTGGAGAAGCCGCAACCTTGTGATGGCCGGCAACTTCAACATGACCAATGTGGAAGAGCTTTTCGACATCCTGGTGAATCTGGGTCAGCACCCGAAGGAGAAAGTCGACACCGTAACGGTAATGGAAAAGATCGGCCACTTTCTCGATGAAGAGGTACAGGGAATATTCGAAAAGTATAAGGACAAATACACCAATTGCGAGATCTCCGAGATCATCGAAGATGAACTGAACCTGCAAAGGGTTTTAAAAAGAGCATGCAAGGATTTTGACGGAGGGTATACGATGGCGGGCCTCACCGGTTCGGGATCTGCCTTTGTTGTGCGCGACCCCAATGGCATCCGTCCCGCGTACTTCTACGCCGATGACGAAGTAGTGGTTGTGGCCTCGGAAAAGCCGGCGATCAAAACCGCCTTCAATGTCAACTATGATCAGATTGAAGAGATCAAGCCTGGTCATGCACTGATCATCTCCAAGAGTGGCGAGTTCACACAGCATTCGATCGTCAAGACAGGGGAAAAGAAATCCTGCAGTTTCGAAAGAATTTATTTCTCCCGCGGCAACGACCCGGATATCTACAAAGAAAGAAAAGAGCTTGGCAGGCTTCTGGTTCCCCAGGTACTGCAGGCGATCAATTTTGACCTTAAGAACACTGTCTTCTCCTATATTCCCAATACCGCTGAAACATCCTTTTACGGGATGATGGCGGGGATTGAAGACTATCTGATAAGAAGGCAAAAAGAGATTATCCTCGAAGGAAAACCTACTGTCGACTCCATTGAAGACATCATTTCCTTCAGACCGCGGATTGAAAAACTTGTTTTGAAGGACGTCAAACTCCGCACTTTTATCACTGATGATGACCATCGGGATGAAATGGTTGCCCACGTTTATGACACGACCTATGAAGTGATCCAGAAGAACAAGGATACCCTTGTTGTGATCGATGACTCCATCGTCAGGGGTACTACGCTGGAAAAAAGTATCCTGAAAATGCTGGATCGGTTGGGCCCGAAAAAGATCGTCGTGGTATCCTCCGCCCCGCAGATCCGTTTCCCCGATTGCTATGGCATCGACATGAGTAAAATGGGTGATTTCGTTGCCTTCAGGGCCATGATCGGACTCTTGAAGGATCACGGCAAGGATGATCTTCTCGGTGAGGTCTATGAAAAATGCCTGCGGGCAAAAGGTCAGCCGAACCAGCAGAATTACGTGAAGCTTCTCTACGAACAGTTCAGCGATGAGCAGCTCTCACGCAAGATTTCACAGATCGTCAAACCCGCGGGCATGAAGGCGGATGTACAGGTTGTATTTCAGACTGTTCAGAACCTTCATAAAGCGTGTCCCCGTCATCTCGGCGACTGGTACTTCACAGGAGATTACCCTACGCCAGGCGGCATGAAGGTGGTCAACAGGTCTTACGCGAACTACATGGAAGGAAAGCTCGTACGGGCTTATTGATACAAACTTTCTGAAAGTTGATTGTTGCGCCCCCTCCACGGCGCCGCGGATGCTATTGAAGGATACCCTCTGATATCCACTGCGACCGTTTCCAACTTTCAGAGAGTTCCTTTCCCGGTTCCCTTCCTGCCTCCCTTATTCCCACCCGTGTTATTTCCCGCATTTCCTACCCCCATATTCTGTAATTTCCTATTTTAGACCACGCAATAAACCTTTCTATGAACTACTGGTTAGTGAAAACAGAACCCGATTCCTATTCCTGGAACGACCTGGTCAAGGATAAAAAGACCGTGTGGGATGGCATCAGGAACTTTCAGGCGCGAAGCAATCTGAAAAAAATGGAGAAGGGCGACGTTGTTTTTATTTACCATACAGGAGATGAAAAGGCGATTGTCGGCCAGGGTCAGGTTGCAAAATCCGCTTTTGCAGACCCGAAAGATGCCGAATGGACAGCCGTGGAATTGTCTGCTGGAAAACCATTAAAAAAAGCCGTCACCCTTGCACAAATAAAATCAGATAAGCGTTTATCAGATATGGTGCTTGTCCGGGCATCAAGGCTTTCAGTACAGCCAGTGAAACAATCGGAATACGATGTCATCATCGGACTAAGCGAATCCAAATAAAGCATCATGATGAAGCTGAAAAAGTCAGGGGTCCACAGCAAAGTAATCTTATCGGGATGGCTGTTTGTTTCTGTTTTGTTGATCACCCCCTTGCAGGCGCAGGTGCAGCAGACGGAACGTTATGAGATGGTTCAAAAAAATGCTGACGAATACTTTACAGTGGTCTCACTCGAAGAGGAAGGTCTGGCGCTGATCCGCGAAAAGGACAAATACAAGGGCAACAAACAGCTTTGGGAAATTATCATACTGGATACGAACCTGTCGGAGAAAAGTAAATTTGATATAGAGATCAACCAGCGGCATATGCTTTTGGGGTATGAGATCGATAAGAATCAGTTATATCTTTTATTCCGCACGGGTGAAACAACCCGGAACAGCCTTGAGCTCGTTGAGGTGAATACACTTCAGGGCTCCGAGACGTCGCGCTATGAAATCAGCACGGAACTTGACTTTAAAGTAACCCACTTTAACAAGGTGGGATCAAACATCATTCTCGGAGGATATGTCACGAATGAACCTGCCATCCTTTTGTATGAAACGGCTGGCAGATCAATTAAAGTGCTGCCTGGTTTTTTTCAGAAAGACAACGAGCTTGTCGAGCTGCGGGTAAATCAGAACGCCACCTTTAATGCCGTTCTTATGGACAGAAGCCTGCGTTCAGAACGCAAGCTGGTGTACAAGACCTTCGATGCTTCCGGTAACTTGTTGCTGGAAGACATCGTACCGATTGACGATGATAAGTCCCTTCAAAACAGTATCAGCAGTACCCTTGAGCGTGAGGAACTGGTTTTGTTGGGTACGTGGGGTGAAAAACAGGGTAAACAATCGCTGGGATTCTTTTCGCTGGCAGTGGATCCTTTCAGCCAGCAGAAAATTAACTACTTCCACTTCGGGATGATGGAGAACTTTCTCAGTTACCTGAGTCCGAAAAGAGCCGAAAAGATAAAGGAGAGTACAAGTGACGCGATCGCCGCCGGCCGGAAGCCCTCCTTCACCACCTACGTAATGCCCTTTAGAATAGCGGAAACCCCGGTTGGTTTTCTGATGCTGGCAGAAGTATACAACCCTTCCAGCAACATGAGCCCTTACTACAATTATCCGTACGGCCACCCGTATTATGGCAACCCGTATTATTATTATAATCCTTTCTCGCCGGGATATTTTCCAGGTATGCGCATGTACCGCCCGTATGCATACGGTGATCCTATGCGCAATCCCGATAATATCAAACTGCATTCCACAGTGATTGCTGCGTTCGATGCGTCGGGTCAGCTTTTATGGGATCAGAGCATCGTGCTCGATGAAATGAAACGGCCGGCGCTGGAGCAAGTATCTGATTTCTATGCGGATGGTGAGAACCTGCATTTCATATACAAGAAAGAGTCTGAGTTGAAGGTCAAGACCATTTCTCTGGAGGAGGGTACGGCCTCGGAAGCTACGGAAAAGATCAGACTGAAGGCCCCGATCGAGGAAGTCCGCAACGAAAAAGAACTGGAAGATGGTGTGCGGCACTGGGTAGGAAATACCTTTTATGTATGGGGTTACCATACGGTCAGAAACCCTGAGAACAAGGAAGATAGGGTAAGGGATGTTTTTTATATTAACAAAATTGTGGTTAACTAAAACAACCGCGGCTTGCTGCCTGATCCTGGCTTGTGCGATGAGACCCGCGAGGGCGCAGGTACTGCAAACCGATAGGTTTGAAGTGCCGGTCGAAGGCCGCGGAGATCTTTTTGACATCATTCCTTCCTCCGATAACGGGTTGTTCCTCTACAGACAGTTTGCCGGCATCCGCGAAGATCAGCTGCAGCTGATAAAACTGGACACGGGCTTTCAGGAAAAATGGTCAGGTTTTATGTCGGTGGAAAAAAACTACCGGCTGATGGGCACGGAGTCGTTTGACCACAAGCTCTTCCTTTTACTGCGCTACAAAGATTACTCTAAAAATGACCTCTTCCTTTATGTGATCGAAGAAGGGACAGGACAGTACATTCAATTTCGCATCCGGGGCTATATTCCTTTTGCGCCCACTGAATTCAGCATAACAAATGAGGCCGCGATCATCGGGGGTTACTACAACCGCATTCCTGTAGTGTTGCATTATTCATTCGCCACATCAAATTCAAAAGTGTTGCCCGGACTCTTCAGTGAGGCGGGAGAATTAACCCAGATCAAGACACATGACAACGATTCTTTCGACGTGCTCATCAGCGCCCGGAATTTTGCGCGTCAGCGCACCATCTGGATCAAAAGTTATGACCCTGAAGGAAATTTATTGCGGAACCTTCCGCTGCAGCCTGAGGAAAATAAACACCTCATCTTCGGACGCTCGCTGACGACAGCCGGCGACAAACAGATCGTTGCGGGCGTCTATGGCAATCGTTCCTCGGAATTCTCCCGGGGCATGTTCATTGCGACCATCGAGCCCTCCGGCCTGGAGCAGATCAGGTATTACAATTTCGGCGACCTCCGGAATTTCTTCCACTACATGAAGGCCAACCGGGAGATGCGCGTCAAAAAAAGAATTGAACGCAAAAAGATCAAGGGTAAGAAACTCAAGTTTAACTACAGGTTTCTGGTCCATGAACTGGTCCCTTATAAAGATCAGTTCGTCCTTCTGGGAGAGGCTTTTTACCCCCGGTATCAGAACGCCGATCAGATGCAATACCGGTTCTTTACGCCCTACGGCATCATGCCCAACGGCTTCGTCCAGAACGGCCGGATCTTTGACGGATATTATTATACGCACGCCGTGGTGATGGGCTTTGACGAAAGCGGAAAACTGCTGTGGGATAATAGTTTTGAGATCAACGATGTAAAGACATTCACCCTTGAGCAATTTGTAAAGCTGCATGTCCTGCCTGACGGGCTCGCCCTCATGTACGTATTTGAAAATCAAATCCGCACCAAAATCATTCAGGATGACCGGGTACTTGAGGGCAAGTCGATCGATCCGATTCGCACCTTCAGGCAAAATGATGTGGTAAAGAGTGAAAGAAACGGGGGCAACAAACTTGAATACTGGTATAAAAACTATCTCTATGCCTATGGTGTCCAGGATATTGTGACGTCTTCCGCCGAAGGCCAGTCGAAACGCAGGGTGTTCTTCATCAACAAAGTTCATTACCCTCAGTAACCCGGCCGGCGGAGTGGCCGCTCCCAGCCATGCCAGAAATTTTCAAAAAACCGCTGATGCCTCCCTTCTTATGTTTATATTTGGGCCGGCCAGTATGCAGAAAAAACTTATCCTCGATTCTGACCTTCTCGACATCACGGTCAGCCGGCTTTGCCAGCAATTAATTGAAAATCATAACACATTTTCCGATACTGTGATTATCGGGATGCAGCCGCGCGGGATTTTCCTTGCCGAACTGATCCATCAAAATCTCGAAAAGATCATCAAGCGGACCATCCCCTTCGGATACCTGGATGCCACCTTTCATCGCGACGACTTCCGCAGAAGAGAAGAGCCCATTAAAGCCAGTGAAAACCGCATTTCCTTCATTATCGAAGGCAAAAGAGTAGTCCTTGTTGACGACGTGCTCTTCACGGGGCGCACCATCCGGGCGGCAATGGATGCCATGATCGCTTTCGGAAGGCCTGCAAAAGTGGAGTTGCTGGTAATGATTGACAGAAAATACAACAGGGAATTGCCCATAGCGCCGGATTATGTTGGAAAAACGGTGACGACGATGGCTTCCCAACGGGTACTGGTTGAATTGAAGGCACAAGGTCATAAACAAAATAAAATCTGGTTGATCAACAAGGATTGAACTATGTCTAAACTCAGTCAAAAACACCTTCTCGGCATTAAAGACATCACAAGAGACGACATAGAACTTATTTTTGAAACTGCAGATAATTTTAAGGAGATCATCAACCGGCCCATCAAGAAGGTCCCTTCCCTGCGCGATGTGACCATCGCCAATATCTTTTTCGAAAATTCCACCCGAACGCGACTTTCCTTTGAACTGGCCGAGAAAAGACTGTCAGCCGATGTTGTGAATTTTTCAGCCTCGACAAGCTCTGTCAAGAAAGGGGAAACCTTGCTGGACACGGTTAACAATATCCTGGCAATGAAGGTCGACATGGTTGTCATGCGTCACGCAAGTCCCGGCGCCCCGCACTACCTGGCGAAACATATCACTGCCAATATTGTAAATGCCGGTGACGGAACTCATGAACATCCCACGCAGGCATTGCTCGATGCCTTTTCCATCAGGGAAAAACTTGGAAGCGTGTCCGGGAAAAAGATCGCGATCATCGGTGATATCCTCCATTCACGCGTGGCCCTTTCAAATATCTTCGCACTTCAGAAACTGGGGGCCAAAGTGATGGTTTGCGGCCCCCCTACCCTGCTGCCGAAATTCATCCGCAACCTGGGTGTGCAGGTGGAATATGACGTACGAAAAGCACTGCAATGGTGCGATGTTGCCAACGTCCTCCGGATCCAGCTTGAACGGCAGCAGATCAAATACTTCCCTTCACTCCGGGAGTATTCCCTATACTATGGGATCACCAAAAAGATGCTGGAAGACCTCCGGCGGCCGATCATCATCATGCATCCCGGCCCCATTAACCGCGGCGTGGAACTGAGCAGCGATGCCGCCGATTCAAAACATTCGATCATCCTGGACCAGGTTGAGAACGGCGTCGCCGTAAGAATGGCCGTATTATACCTGCTGGCAGCAGCAACCTGATGGGCGTGTCCCGAACTCTTTCCATCTCTTTTTCGTAATTTTACTGTTCAATAATCCTTCAATTACATGATCTATAATTCCATTGTCGATACGATTGGGAACACCCCGATGGTCAGGCTGAACAAGATATTCAAAGGGATCCCTGGTACGTTCTTAACCAAGGTGGAATATTTCAATCCCGGCAACAGCACAAAAGACCGCATGGCGCTCAAGATGATTGAGGATGCCGAAAGATCCGGACAGCTGAAACCCGGCGGAACGATCATCGAAGGAACTTCCGGAAACACCGGGATGGGCCTTGCCCTGACTGCCATTGCCAAGGGATACAGGTGCATCTTCACCATGGCAGATAAACAGTCGCAGGAAAAAATAAACATCCTCAAGGCCGTGGGCGCAGAGGTTATTGTTTGCCCTACCAATGTCGCCCCCGATGACCCAAGGTCGTATTATTCTGTGGCGCGTAAACTGAACAAAGAAATACCCAATTCGATATACCCCAATCAGTACGACAACCCTTCGAATACGAAAGCGCATTACGAGACAACGGGTCCCGAAATATGGCAGCAGACGGAAGGAACTATCACCCATTACGTTGCAACGGTGGGTACCGGAGGGTCTATGTGCGGAACGGCAGCGTTTCTGAAAGAAAAGAAACCATCCATGATCAGCGTGGGCATAGACACGTACGGATCGGTTTTCAAAAAATACAAAGAGACAGGGATCTTCGATGAGAATGAAATATATCCCTACATGACCGAAGGTTTCGGTGAGGATATCCTTCCGAAGAACGTAAACTTTGATGTGATCGATCTTTTCATCAAGGTTACGGATAAGGACGGCGCGATCATGGCGCGCAAACTTTCACGGGAGGAAGGGCTGTTTGTCGGATGGTCCAGCGGATCAGCCGTGCACGGTGCGGTCGAATACGCGCGCGATCACATGAAGAAAGATGACGTAATGGTCATCCTGCTTCCTGATCATGGAACAAGATACCTTGCAAAAGTCTACAATGATCAGTGGATGAAAGATCACGGGTTCCTTGAGACAAGATCCTTTGGATCGGCGCGCGAGATCCTGCAGGAACGCAATGGAAAAGACAGCCTTATCACCGTTAACAGATCTGCACGGGTAAGCGAGGCTATCCTCGTATTTAACCGTGAAGGCATTGACCAGGTACCGGTTACGGACAACGGCCAGTTTGTGGGCAGCATCAGCGCTTCAAGCCTCCTCGAAAAGATCATTCAGGATCCGCAGTTGCAGCAAAAACAAGTGGGTGATGTTATGGATAAACCGATGTTGTTTGTTGCTCCCGACAGCACCCTCGATGTGCTGTCATCGTTGCTGAACAAGGACAACAAAGCGCTGCTGGTGCGCGATGCCCAGGAAAAGGTTCACATCATCACACAACACGACGTATTGAAAGCGATGACGACGTAGTCGGTTAATGTTTTCTGATCTCTGCTTCCACCCTGTCGTTTAAGCCCGCCAGCGTACCACTGGGATCAAAGACCATTTGCTTTCCGCCTTCGCCCTTTGTTGTGATACGGGAGGTATCGATACCTTTGCTCACCAAATAACTTTTGACAAGCTCTGCACGCAACAGCGAAAGTTGCTTTGCAGAGGCGTGGGTCTTCTCATTACTTGCGTCGGGATTAAAAAAGTCTGTACTGGTTCCGAGACTTACAATGTCGCGGTCCTGATTGCCATTGGTATGGCCATGCAGCCGGATATGGTAGTCAGGATTTTCTTCCATCATCGCGACCAGTTCATTCAATTCCCGCTCGGAGCCTGACGCAAACAAGGCGCTGTTATTATAGAATTTTACCCCTTCCATCTCGATATAATCTCCTTTTTTCACCCTTTCCAGCTCGAGCGGAATGATCACTTCCTCCTCGGGACCAAGGGAGGCTCCCTTCGTCTCCTGCGCCCTTTCATATACCACAGGTTTCCTTGCCATCTTGAATCCAATCACCTGCGACACGACATACCATCTGCCCGATTTATTGGAAGGCGCCGGAACATACACTTTTTCGTTCGCGTTAAAGCCGCGGAACTGTTTCGCACGATCACTTTCCTGCAACCGCACGAGTCCATTCACGGAATTTCCCGTCTCTGCATGAACAAGTCTGAATACAAACGCCTTGCCTACGGGTTTCGGAGCCTCCACCGGTTTGGGTGGCGACTCCACCGGTACTGCCGCGGGTGCTGTTTCGTCGGGCGTTTCTTCGACAGGCGCCACTGCCATGACTGGTTCAGGTGCAGGTTCTTTTTCGGGCTTGGCAGCCTGATTTTTGGTCATCAAAGTACCTCCTGACAAAGGGCCGTTGAATACCCAGGCATCCTTAAATACAGTAGTCGCGCGAAGACTCTTTGATATCTCATAAGCCACGTCCCTGGTCTCGGTAGCGCGCACAAAGACATAATAGACCTTACGTTCCTCATTGTAGGCATACACGGCAGGAAGGTTTTGTTCCTGCGCATAGGTGGTGAAACGCCGGGCATTTTCCTCCTGTTTAAAGCCACCTACCACCACATAGAAAGGGGACATGACATCCTGGGCAAAAGCGGAGGAGACCATACTGCTGAAAGCCAGCATGGCCACAATTAATTTAACCTGCATGAAGGGAATTGTTATTCTGATAAGATCTCGATTTCAACTCTGACATTCTCATTGGCCCGAACAGCGTGCTTGTCGTGGATGGGCTTCTTCCCGCCCCAGGCTTTTATTTGCATCCGGTCTTCACTGACTCCACTGCTGACAAGATACTGCTTTATCACCAATGCCCGTTCTTCGGATAATTTTTTTGCTGACCCCACCCCTTCACTTGTATTGGCAAGGGAATAAAAGTTACCTGGCTTATCCATGCGGATAATTTTTCCGGCCGCGTTGCCGTTGGTATGGCCATGGATCCTGATCTTATAATCGGGATTTTCATTTAACAGATCTAGCAGATTATTTACCTCATAACGTGATTCAGGCCTCATGACCGCGGCATCCTTAAAAAAGAAAACATTGTACATGATGGCGATGTCGCCTTTCTGCAACCTGACGAGCTCAAATGGTACGACCAGGTTACCATCATTATCCAGGTAAAGATCATCTGATGGCGTCGCGGGATCAAACTCCTTCTGAAGTTTCCGGTATCCGAATACCTGGCTGACCAGGGAAATGTGTTTTGATTTCCCCGAAGGCATTAACAGTCTGACGGACTTGTTGGCCGGATAGGTGGCCATGCGTCGCGAGTTTTCGAAATCGATGGCCTCTACTTCTCCTTCCACAATAACAAGATTGTCTGCGCGATAAAGTTGAAACAGGAAGTCCTTTCCTTCGATCTCCTCCGGCGTCACCGGGGCGGCAGTCGCTTTCTTTACAAAAGTTTTGGCGGCGATGGCGCTGGTATCTGCCACCGCATATTGGGCT
>JBARAD010000020.1:0-4791 GCA_049791675.1 Chryseosolibacter sp. | reverse complement strand
TTACCGGGATACGGATCGCGTATGTTGTCGCTTCCGCCGGCATGAAAGCCGCTCCTTCAGCAGTGAGTGTCCCTGTCATGACGCATTCGGTCGATGCACTTATCGACAAAGCAGAAACAACTTATCCCGATTTTCGGATACGATACCTTCGATTTCCGTCCAATGATGAGGGGAGACTTTTTCTTTTGGGACACCCAAGATCCGACCCGTCATATTATGGAAATTTCTATAGCAGCATCACTATCAACCGCAGGACCGGACACATTGATGAAATATCATTGCTGAAAGAGAAACCGTTCATCGACCGTGTGCTCACCATTCTGCAACCGGTTCACTTCGGTGACTATGCGGGCTTCTGGGTAAAACTGATCTATACGATCGGTGGCTTGCTGCCAGGCATCCTGGCGGTGACTGGATTTATTGTTTGGCGATACCGGCACCGCAGCGTCATGACTGGTTACAAATCACAACTTCAAAGAGCAGCGCAGCTTTGAGCGGGAATCGTGGCCTATCTGGCCTCATAAAGTCACCATTCCATTACGTTCCGACAACCGGCCGATCGGGATCTACCTGAAAGACTAGCGGCAGCAATTGCTAAAACTTGCAGGTCCCGGAAATAATGTTGAACCAGGTTACCGGCGCGAACGATTATTCAACGATTCCCCTGAACGCACGCACGCCTGACAAAAGTCAAAATCCCTGTAAGAATCCCTCAGGCAAAAAGATCATTCATTCCAACAGGCGACGGGTCGGATAATCAGTCAAAAAACAATAGCTGTCGGAGATCCCCTCCACATCAATTATTTCTGACATTTAAAGATCAGACTCCATTCATCACGAAGCCTTTCCCTGGGCACAAGAATTTAAAGGGGTACAAGCCTGTCCCGAACTTAAACCCAGGAACCATGGCTAAAAAAACTACAGCAAAAACAACATCCGGAAAGACAACTGCCGCCGCACCGGCCGCCACACAAACATCTTCCCCGAAAGAAAACACCCCGAATGAAAAAATCGAAAAGCTGGATGCCCATACAGTGACCGATGATGATCAGTTCTTAACAACGAATCACGGTGTGAGGATCAATGATGACCAGAATTCACTAAAAGCAGGCGAACGGGGTTCAACCTTGCTTGAAGATTTTATCCTACGGGAAAAGATCACACACTTTGATCACGAACGTATTCCTGAACGAATCGTACATGCGCGGGGATCAGCTGCACATGGCGTGTTCGAAGTTTATAAGTCTATGTCAAAATACACGAAGGCAGCGTTCCTTCAGGATCCTGGAAAACAAACGCCTGTTTTTGTCAGGTTCTCAACGGTAGCCGGATCACGGGGCTCCACAGATCTCGCACGGGATGTTCGCGGTTTCGCGGTAAAGTTTTACACCGAGGAGGGAAACTTCGACCTTGTTGGAAACAACATGCCCATATTCTTCATCCAGGATGCAATCAAATTCCCGGACCTGGTTCATGCCGTGAAACCCGAACCCGACAACGAAATGCCACAAGCGGCGTCGGCACACGATACTTTCTGGGATTTCATTTCACTGATGCCGGAATCGACCCACATGATCATGTGGGTGATGAGCGATCGTGCAATACCCCGCAGCTACAGAATGATGGAAGGGTTTGGTGTCCATACATTCCGCTTTGTGAATGATAAAGGCGTCGCGCACTTTGTTAAGTTTCATTGGAAGCCTTTGCTCGGCGTGCATTCCGTCGCGTGGGACGAAGCTCAGAACATCTCAGGAAAAGACCCGGACTATCACCGCCGCGATTTATGGGAAGCAATTGAGAGCGGTCAGTTTCCTGAATGGGAATTCGGTGTCCAGATCGTTCCGGAAGCAGACGAACACAAGTTTGACTTTGACCTCCTCGATCCGACGAAGATCATCCCTGAGGAGCTCGTGCCGGTAGAGCGCATTGGCAAACTGACACTCAACAGAAATCCCGATAATTTCTTTGCAGAAACAGAGCAAGTTGCTTTTCACGTCGGGCACGTGGTACCAGGAATTGATTTCACCAATGATCCCCTGATGCAGGGACGTCTGTTCTCCTATACGGATACGCAGCTTCTGAGGCTTGGCGGACCAAACTTTCATGAGATACCGATCAATCGTCCGATCGCACCGGTTCATAACAACCAGAGAGACGGGCTGATGAGACAAACTATCAACCGGGGAAAGACGAGCTACAATCCGAACTCATTGGGCGGCGGATGTCCATTTCAGGCAAAGGCGATGGAGGGAGGATTTACATCTTATGCAGAACGCATTGACGCCAAAAAGATCAGAGAGCGCAGTCCGAGCTTCTTTGATCATTTCAGTCAGGCGCGGCTGTTCTTTCGCAGCCAGTCGGAACCCGAAAAAAATCACATTGCCGATGCCCTCAAATTCGAATTGGGCAAAGTCGAGACTGTTGCCGTTCGCCAGCGGATGTTGGTCACGCTATCCCATGTTGACAACGGCCTGGCGAACGATGTCGCCTACGGACTCGGTCTTACAATTCCGAAGGGGTTAGACAATCATTTGAACCAGAGTATTCCAGCGGACGCCGACCCGCAGCGCTACCAGCCTGTGATCAAAGAGCCCTCCGTTCAGGTTTCTGCAGCGTTGAGTATGGCGAACACGATCAAGGACTCCATCAAAACACGAAAAATAGCCATTCTTGCTGCAGACGGAGTCGATGAAGAATCGCTCATGACAATCTACGATGCCCTGGTCGCTGAAGGAGCAATACCTGAAATCATTGCGCCGAGACTCGGCTTTATAACGGCGGAGAACAACAAGAAGATCGCTGTGAAGAAAAGCTTTCTTACTGCGGCCTCGGTCTTTTATGATGCTGTTTACGTACCCTCCGGAACGAATAGCGTCGCGACATTGGAAGCAGAAGCGAATGCAGTACACTTTCTCAACGAAGCATTTAAACATTGCAAGACGATTGCCGCACACGAAGACGCGCGGCAGGTTCTGGAGGCCACTTACTTCGCCGGGAAACTGCCTGAAGACGACTCGGACGATACTGTTCTGCGGGAAGGTGTGGTCATCCATTCCAATGTGAAAAAATTAAGCAAACAATTCATCAACGCGATCGCGCAGCACAGGTTCTGGGAAAGAGAAAAACCCAGACAGGTACCTGCCTGATTCATCATGAGAAAGCCATCGGAAGATGGCTTTTTTCATGATGGAGGATATCGGTTAACTTATCCCTGCAATTGAACTGCTGAATTTCGTATCAAAGATTAAATCGATTATCCTGCTGAATGTGCAAATAAATGTATTTTCAGTATATTGCCTGAAGGCCCCATCAGGCCAACCCAAAAATCAATCATTAAATTCTAAATAAAACATCAATGGATCGGCTTAACAGACGAAAATTCATCTCAACCGGCGTGACCGGTTTGGCAGGGGCGTCCCTGTTCATCCCGCATTTACTTCAGGGGAAAACTACAAGCCCAAAGCTGAAACACATCGGATTTCAAAGCTGGGCAATCAAGGATGAACTCGCAAAAGATCTGAGCGGGACACTAAAGAAAATGGGCGCGCTGGGTTTCAACAGCATTGAGATGTGTTCACCTCCCGGCTACGCGAAATATGGTTTTGGGCCCTTGCAGGATCTGAGCGCAAAGGAATTGAAGAGTAAGTTCAAGGATGCCGGATTTACCTGCATCAGCTGTCACTATGGATTTTCAGAACTGAAGGATCACGGCCAGGAGCGAATCGACTTTGCAAAAGAACTGGGGCTCACGCAAATGGTGATCGCCTCATATGGTTTGCCCAAAACGGCTACGCTCGATGACTGGAAGCGATCTGCCGACGAAACAAACAAATTGGCCGAGCTCACGCGAAAGTCGGGCCTGCAGCTGGTCTTTCATAACCACAATATAGAATTGGAAAAGCTCGACGGACAGGTGATCTATGATGTCTTACTCGACCGTCTGGATCCCGACCTCGTAAAAATGCAGTTTCAGGTATGGGTCATCATCATGGGAGTCAAAGCTGCGGATTACTTTAAGAAACATCCAGGCCGGTTCATTTCCGCTCACCTGTACGACTGGACTGGCCAGGGCGAAGAAGTGGCCGCGCTCGGCAAAGGCGTTGTCAACTGGGATGAATTCTTTGCGGCCGCGAAAGTTGGCGGAGTGAAGAACTATTTTGCAGAAATGGATATGCGATACCTGAAAGAGAGCGCGCAGTTCCTGGCGAGCAGGGCTTGATCGTGAATCGCTGCGCCCGCCGGAGCTTGCGCGGGGCTGGTGCGCTGAAGCGAAGGAGGGTGAATCGTCAATCGTCAATCGTGAATGGTGGTGTGCAGGGTGAGCGTTCGCATTTCATCGTTAGGCTTTCCGTGAGTGGTCAGTGCTGAGTGGTGAGTACGCTCGTGCGGTAGCACTATTTTGCTTTTCATTGCTGATCGTGAGTGGCAACAAAGTATACAACCTGGTAGGGGCATCCCTTGCGGATGCCCTTTTTGAACGCCAGCTGAATCTCCATATCCGGCATAGTGGCAGCCCGGAGCAACGGCGGGCCACGCCCGCTTACAAATTATCGCTTGGCTCAAGGATTGATCGCTTATACTGAAGCGGGGTCATATGGAACTTCTGCTTAAAAGTCCGTATGAAATGAGAGGGATTTTCAAATCCGCTTTCGAAGGTTAGCTCATTGATATTTTGGTCAGTTGTTTCCAGAAGGTGTCGCGCATATTCAAGTTTTTTGCACGCCAACCATCTGCCAGGTGTCGTCTTAAACGTAGCAATAAAATCTCTTTTAAAAGAAGTAAGGCTTCGCC
>JBARAD010000019.1:0-3034 GCA_049791675.1 Chryseosolibacter sp. | reverse complement strand
GGCGATGACAATGAACTTGCGCATAAGGAAAGAACGAGGTGTTTCAGGTAATAAACTATAAGCGATTATCTATTATTGTATAGTTCCCGAGTAATATTTCAGATACAGATCAACAATCGCATTCCGGCTTAGAATTGGCCAGGACAAAAAAAAGGGCAGTAACCTGTAGCCACCACCCTTCTGTAAACATGGAATTCAAATTTAAAATTCAAGATTTAAGATTGAGAGATCGCTTCAACTTTATAGACTGGTCTCAATAGCAAATCTTAAATCTTAAATTTTGAATCTTAAATTTTGAATCTCTCAATGCGGCAGCTTCTCCCTGAAATAGCCATATACCCATGTTCCGGCGATGGCGCTCAGAAGTGTTACGATGATCACAAGAGCTCCTGTGCCAATCTGAGCGAACAATGGTCCGGGACATGCTCCGGTGAGTGCCCAGCCAAAACCAAACAATAGCCCGCCGTATACATTTCCCTTGTTGAACT
Source organism: Chryseosolibacter sp. (assembly GCA_049791675.1). Taxonomy (GTDB): domain Bacteria; phylum Bacteroidota; class Bacteroidia; order Cytophagales; family Cyclobacteriaceae; genus Chryseosolibacter. The sequence continues at coordinate 2,546 of JBARAD010000019.1, read as the reverse complement.
TCTTCGGATGAAATTCGATCACTTCACCATAGATTGTCTTAATGTTGAATCGCTTGATCGCCCAAACGGAGATCATTCCGACCACCACAGCCGAACCGATCACCCCGTACATATGAAATGCCTGGAAGCGGAACATTTCCTGAATCCTGTACCATGAGATAAGCTCGGCCTTCACGAAAATAATTCCAAAGAGCACACCGACGAGCAGGTACTTCAAGTTGAAGTACCAGGGATGCCTCAAATGAGAGTCATTTACGCACACCGCATCAAGCGAACGGACCTCGAAATCCGTATTCTCAACGGGATTGACAAACGCGGTTTGTTTTTCTGCTGACATTGTTGATTTATTTTCAGTTGAATTCATTCATTAAAGACTTAAGATGTAAGGCAGGACAAAGTTCGCCATGACGATCCCTCCCACCATGAAACAGCAGGTTGCGATGAGCGATGGCATCTGCAGGTTCGACAACCCCATGATGGCATGACCAGAGGTACAACCGCCCGCATAACGCGTTCCAAAACCGACGAGGAATCCTCCGACCACCATCATCACAAATCCCTGGAGCGTAAACAGGTTGTTGAAATTGAAGATCTGGCTGGGCACCAGCGAAGAGATCTCGGTGACGCCATAAGTCGCCAGCTCTGCTCTCAGATTTTCATGGATCTGTATGGGCTCATTGCTGCCGAGAAACGCCGCAGCCAAAATGCCACCGACGAGAATTCCGGCGACAAAAAACAAGTTCCATGCTTCCTTCTTCCAGTCATACTTGAAGAATTTGATATTGGCAGGAAAACACGAAGCACAAATATGCCGGAGCGACGACGAGATGCCGAACGATTTGTTTCCGATGATCAACAGTACCGGCACTGTTAATCCGATTAACGGCCCCGCAATATACCAGGGCCAGGGTTTCTGCAGTACCTCTAAGATCTCATTCATAGGTTTTAATAATTACTTTTTTTTAAGAAGTGATCCGGCTCCGGATCGAACTTCAACACTTACTCCAAAACGTATTTTTTTCCTAAATTATTCATTTCTCTGCCACAGCCGCTATCCGGCGCTCAGATAAATTACTTTAAATCGCCCCTCCAGCTGATGATGCCTCCCGAAAGGTTGGCAGACTTCAATCCCTTTGATGCCAGGACACTGCAGGCCTGCGCGCTGCGGTTTCCGCTGCGACAATAGACAAGGTACGTCTTGTCTTTATCCAACGCTGCCACACGTTTTTCAAAGTCGGGACTCATCAGGTCGACATTGATCGCACCCGGTATCTTTCCAGCGCTAAACTCTCCCCTGGTCCGCACATCCACAACAACAGCATCTTTGTTGTTCTTCAACTCCTTCTCAAATTCAGCACTATTCAGATCGGTATAGGCTTTAGTTCTTTCAAATATTTTAAACATATTTTTTAATTTAAATGATCCACTCTAAAATCCTCTGCAAAGTTCCGACATATCTGCGGCGATTTCAGTGACCGGAGTCACCTACAGCACCACTTCGTTAAAGATTACATAAATACCCATCACCAGGACAAACCAGCCGAATCCGGCTTTCAGTTTCCGGCTTTCAATGAACCGGGAGATGTATCCGCCGACGAAAATTCCCACGATGGCGATAAGGGAAACAATGATGATAAACTGGAAGTTTATCTGCTGCCCTGATCCGACATCGCCCAGGAATCCGATCAATGACTTGGCAGCAATAATCACCAGCGAGGTGCCGACTGCCATTTTCATCGGCAATTTGGCAAAGAGTACCAGCGCGGGGATAATGAGGAATCCGCCCCCCGCTCCAACGATACCCGTCAGCGCACCTACCACAAGGCCCTCTACCATGATCATGGGATAGTTGTATTGAATAGGCTGGTCCTCCGCTGCTTCCTTTCCGCGGTTGCGGATCATACTGAATGCAGCAATAAGCATGATGATCGCGAAGAAGACCATGATGCCGATGTCGCGCGTCACTTCAAAGGAACCCAGGGTAAAAAGAGTTTCCGGTAATAGTGGCACAAAATATCTCCGCGTCAGATACACGCCGATGAAACTCGGAATAGCAAAGACAATGGCGGTTCTGAAATCCACCAGATGCTTCATCGCGCTTTGCACGCCCCCGACGAGGGAGGTTGTTCCCACAATGAACAAAGAATAGGCAGTCGCCAACGTGGGTTCAACATGAAAGAGATAAACGAGCACGGGCACTGTCAGGATGGAGCCGCCGCCACCGATCAGGCCAAGAGAAATCCCGATTAAACCCGCGGCAAAATAACCAATAATGCTTTCCATAGACTTTTATGATTTTTCATCACAAAGGTCCGCAGATGCTCAGGCAAAGTCCGTGACTGCAATCACAGATGGGATTTATTTAAGATTTAAAAAAATTTAAAATTCAAAATTTAAGATTTAAAATTGTGACTACCCGGCAATTCTTGGAGACTACCTCTGAATCTTAAATCTTAAATCTTGATCTTGAACCTTAAAGCGAAAGCAGCGTGATCTCGTTGCGGGAGATGGAGATCCGTTTACTGCTCTCCAGCTTCTTCAGGAGG
>JBARAD010000018.1:0-2298 GCA_049791675.1 Chryseosolibacter sp. | reverse complement strand
AGTAAAGGTCTCCGGTGATCTCGCGTATGGACGAGGGTTTGCCGAGGTGAAGCTTGTGCCGCACGCCGGCGGAGATACGCTGATCTCCAGTGCGAAGTACATCAACATCCTGCAGCGCCAATCCGATGGGTCATGGTTAACAACCCATGATATCTGGAATGGGAATGAATAGGTCGCCCTGCGGATTGCGCGCCACAAAAAAAAACCGTCAGGGGACTGACGGTTTTTTTGTTGAAGTACGGACGGCCGAAACTTACTTGATCTCAAACTGCGCCGTGATCTGCGCCTGCATCTTTATTTTCCGGAAGGCGATCGGATCCTCTGCCTGCGCCTGGTCTGATTCCGATTTCATCATCCGGACATTTGCATTCATCTCCATGTAAGGCTGAACAAAATCAAAATCGCGAACCATCAGTGGCTTGCCGATGCTGGAGCCAATCGACTGCAGGAGCGTTTCGGCTTTCGCCCTGGCTGCCTTCAGCGCTTCGATCTTCAGTTCGAGTTTGATCTTTTCGTAGTCTGAATGGTGGAGTTTTGTCACGTCGGCAGCATCAACCTTCACGGACGAAAGTTTCTCGATGAATTTTTCGAGTTCGCCCGCACTGGTTAGCTTGATCTGAAAAGTCTTTTCCCGGAAAGCTTCCTTGTCTCTGCGGCGGAATTTGTCCAGATCCGATCCGGCATCCGCGAGTTCAACGCGTTTGCGGTCGATCCCGGCATCCTTTACCGCGTTGTAGAAATCTTTTTCGAGTTTTTCCAGAGAGGTTTTCTGACGGTTTTCTTCAAACTCCTTCAAGCGGACGGTGACGTATATTTCGTTGGGTTCTATTTCACGGTAGGCTGTGCCCGTTACTTCTATAAAATGTTCTTTGAAGTTTTCCTGGGACGAAGCGAAAAAGGTTACAAGCAAAAGGGGGATCAAGACTAATCGTTTCATATGGGTTAAATTTCCTTCTTAGACACAAAGAGCGGGCCAATCGTTGGATTGGCTCCGCAAGATTGCCGGATTGGCAAAAAGTCTGGTTGTCCCGATGCTGTAAGGGAGCTTCATACAGGGTAAACGTGGAAACAAAAAAAGCGGGCCTTTGAGGGCCCGCTTAGGGAAACTAACCTAACTTATCTAAACCAATCAATAAATCACTTTAGTCAGACTGGTAATGACTGCAGCAAGTCTTACTGCTTCAAACACCCGTTCCTCCTTGCTTCCAAGTTCCATCAAAGAGCTCTCATGTGATTTCACACACATTTCACATCCGTTAACAGCGCTTACTGCAAGGCTCATAAGTTCAAAGAATTCCTTTCCGCCAACCGGCCGGGCCATGATATTCATTTTAACCCTGGCAGGAATTTCGTTGTATTTTTCCTTATTCACAAAATGGCGGAACCGATAAAATACGTTGTTGGCACTCAGCAGGGACGCGCAACCCACCGCCTCGGCTATTTCAGCGTCAGTGGCTCCTTCCGCCGCAGCATGCTCGCGGAAAAATTGCCGGAGGATCCTGCTGCCGGCGTTCACAGCGAGCGCCACGCCGAGTAAAGCGATCTCCTTCTTATTCAAATGCTCGCTTTCAAAGGAATTTTTGAAGTTGACCTTCAAATCGGCAATGTATCTGGACTTCCCTTCTTCCAGGAGATCCAGGGTGTCATTGCGATAGTCCTTATCCGTTTTGATAAAATCCAGAAGCTCCTGTGTGGTCTCTGAATATGTTGTGGTTGCTTCCATGCTTAAGCCTTGATGGTCTCTTTTCCTTTTTCCCAGTTGCAGGGACACAATTCATCCGTCTGCAGGGCATCCAGTACGCGAAGCACTTCTTTCACATTGCGGCCAACGTTCAGGTCATACGCACTCACCCAGCGCACAATTCCCTGAGGGTCAATGATGAAAGTGGCACGATACGCGATCTTTTCACTGGGTTCCAAAATGCCGAGTTCTTCGGCCAGCGATTTTGAAGTGTCGGCGAGCATGGGGAATTTGAGGTCTTTCAGATCCTCGTGATTTTTTCTCCAGGCCAGGTGAACGAACTCAGAATCCGTGGAGGCGCCAATCAAATTTGTATCGCGGTCACGGAATTCTCCGAAACCTTTATTGAATTCAGCAATTTCTGTAGGACAAACAAACGTAAAATCCTTCGGCCACCAGAACATCACTGTCCACCTTCCTTCATCGTTGATCAGATCTTCGGAAGAGATCTCGAAAAACTCCTTCCCTTTTTCCAGTGAAACTACAGCCGTTTTTTTAAATGCAGGAAAAGCCTGCCCGATTGATAAAATACCTTTTGTCATAGTGCGTTAAAAAAA
>JBARAD010000017.1:0-7377 GCA_049791675.1 Chryseosolibacter sp. | reverse complement strand
AGCAACTGGACAAAACGAATTGTAGTCTCACGGTATAAGATACCGGCTGACAAGATCAGCGTGGTTCACAATGGCATATTGCCGAAGGAACAGATCGCAGGGATTGAGTTCCCGCAGATCGGGTCGCATTTTGTTACTTTCCTTGGAAGAGTCACCCATCAGAAGGGTCCGATATTCTTTGTCGAAGCGGCATATAAAGTATTACAGGAATTCCCGGACGCACATTTTATTGTCGCTGGAGCTGGGGATCTTCTTCCGCAAATTATCGAGCGTGTTGCACAATTGAACATGTCTGCGAACTTTCATTTCACGGGATTTTTATCCGGAAATGAGGTGGACCAGATTTGGTCGATGACGGACGTTTATGTCATGCCTTCCGTCTCGGAACCATTTGGAATTGCACCGCTGGAAGCCATACAGGGCGACGTACCCGTTATACTTTCCAATCAGTCCGGCGTTGCTGAAGTCATGCCGCACGCGATCAAAGTTGATTTCTGGGATATCAATGCGCTCGCAGGCGCGATATGCAGCGTATTGCGGTATGAAAGTTTATCTCAGGTGCTTCGGCAGCACGGAAAAAAACATATAGAAAATCTCACCTGGGATAAAGCTGCCAGTGATGTAAAATCCATCTATCATGAACTCAGGGAAAAAAAACGATAAGCAAAATCTCATTTTATACTTCCAGGTTCATCAACCCAGGCGATTGAACCCCGTTAACTTTTTCGATCTTCCCAATGAACCTCATTACTTCAATGATGCTTTGAATGAATCGATCGTACGGCGCGTGGCCCAGAGTTGCTATATACCGGCGAACAATTTATTGCTCGCAGTGATCCGCGAATTTCCTCAGGTGAAGATCACCTTTTCATTGTCGGGCATTGTGATGGAGCAACTCGAAGCGCATGCTCCTGAGGTGATCGAAAGTTTCCGTCAGCTTGCGCAAACAGGGTCAGTGGAATTTCTCTCTGAAACCTATTATCATTCTTTGAGCAGCCTTTCAAACACGGAAGAATTCGAGGACCAGGTGCTTCAACACGCCGCCAAGATATTCGAACTCTTCGGTGTACGCCCGGTAGTTTTTCGGAATACCGAATTGATCTACAGCGATGCCGTTGGAAAGCGCATTGCCATGATGGGTTTCCGCGGCATCTTTACAGAGGGCCACGAAAGTCTTCTCGGCAACCGGAGTCCACATGAACTCTATCACCATCCGGAGGAACAGCAATTAAAGATCTTCCTGCGCAATTACCGGTTGAGCGATGACATTGCCTTTCGTTTCATGGAAGGCGGAAACAGGCTGTCTGTAAAAAAATATCTGGGCTGGCTGGAAGGAATGCCCCGCGGGGAAAAGCTCATAAATCTTGCGATGGATTATGAAACATTTGGTGAACATCATAAAGCCGAAACGGGCGTGTTTGACTTTCTGCGGGACCTTTTGAAAGCCGTTGCTGTCGGTGACAGATACGACATGGTTCTGCCTTCTGAAGCGCTGGACAGGCTCGAGGCCGGGCCACCGCTTTCCACAGAAAACTGGATTTCCTGGGCCGATCTTGAAAGAGATCTTTCCGCCTGGCTGGGAAACGACATGCAAAGAGATGCTTTTAACTCCATCATGAAACTGGAAAGAGAAGTTAAAGGCCTTGGTGACGAGAGCCTGTTGAAGTACTGGCGGTACCTTCAGACAAGCGATCATTTCTATTACATGTCCGTCAAAACGGACACGGATGGCAGTGTGCATTCTTATTTCAGCCCTTTTCCATCCTCCTATGAAGCCTTTATTAATTACATGAATGTGGTTACACATCTGACTTTCAGTGTTCAGTCGAAAAAGAATCCGCCCCTGCAGGATGAGCATGACCTCGCATCCCGGGAAGCGGAAAGACAAAACCTTCGCGCCACCACCCCGGTATGGGTAATGAACCTGGAATCAGTTCCCCAGGGTAATGTTCCCGATTCATTGAGTTAAGCCGGGTACATTTTTTTCCAGTCACTTATTCATATTTAAACCAACACACATTGAATATTAAAAAGTATCCAGGAATACCGTATCCACTCGGCGCCACCTGGGATGGACAGGGCGTTAACTTCGCCCTTTTCGCAGAGAATGCAACCGGTGTTGAACTTTGTTTGTTCGACAAACCCATGGGTGAAACACAATCTGTCATCGTCGAAATGGCGGAAAGAACTCACCAGATGTATCATGTATACCTTCCCGGGATCAAGCCCGGACAATTGTATGGATACCGCGTGCACGGTCACTATGATCCCGCAAATGGTCACCGTTTTAACCCGGCCAAGTTATTGATCGACCCTTACGCCAAGGCAATAGCCGGTACGATAGAATGGAGTGATGCCCTTTTCGGATACGAAGTCGGCCACGAGAACAAGGATCTTCATATCAATCATACCGACAGCGCGCCGTTCATACCCAAGAGCGTGGTGGTAAATGATCATTTTGACTGGCAGGGAGACCGCGCCCCAAAAAGACCTTATCACCTGTCCATAATTTATGAGACGCATGTGAAGGGTTTTACGAGGATGCACCCTGATATCCCAAAGGAAATACAGGGTACCTACGCAGGGATTGCGCATCCTGTGACCATTGAATATCTGAAAAAGCTCGGCATCACGGCGGTGGAATTATTGCCGGTGCATCATTTTGTGGCTGACCGGCATCTCGTGGAGAAAGGTTTGACGAATTATTGGGGTTACAATACGATCGGATATTTTGCTCCGGACGCGCGGTATTCCAGTACGGGCGTGATGGGTGAGCAGGTAGCCGAGTTCAAGAATATGGTCATGGAACTCCATAAGGCTGGTATCGAAGTGATACTGGATGTTGTCTACAACCATACGGCGGAGGGAAACCATCTTGGCCCCACGTTGTCCTTCAAAGGAATTGACAACTCGTCCTATTACCGTTTGATGGATGAAAAGCGGTATTACAAGGACTATACCGGCACCGGGAACACACTTCGTGCAAATTTGCCCAATGTTTTACGCCTCATGATGGATAGCCTCCGTTACTGGATCCAGGAAATGCATGTGGATGGATTCCGTTTTGACCTAGCCTCTACGTTGGCGAGGGAGCTCCATGATGTGCACAAGCTCAGTTCATTCTTTGACGTCATCCATCAGGACCCTGTGATCTCACAGGTGAAGCTGATTGCAGAACCGTGGGATATCGGCGAAGGAGGGTACCAGGTAGGCAACTTCCCTCCGGGATGGACAGAGTGGAACGGAAAGTACCGCGACTGTATCCGCGATTACTGGCGGGGAGCCGACAGTGTGCTCGGTGAGTTTGCCGCGAGGTTTACGGGTAGTCCCGACCTTTATCAGGGTGACTACAGAAGACCCACGGCAAGTATCAACTTCATTACGGCACACGATGGCTTTACGTTGCACGATCTGGTTTCTTACAATGAAAAACACAATGAGGCCAACGGCGAAAACAATCAGGATGGTGAAAGCCACAACAGGTCCTGGAATTGCGGTGTGGAAGGCCCCACTAAAAAGAAGGAAGTTCTTGAATTGCGTCAGCGGCAAAAGAGAAATCTTCTCGCCACGCTCTTTCTCTCGCAGGGAGTGCCCATGCTTGTGGCGGGAGACGAAATGAGCCGCACGCAAAACGGTAACAACAATGCCTATTGCCAGGATAATGAAATATCGTGGATCAACTGGAAAAAGGCGGATGAGCAACTGATCGATTTTAGCCGCAAACTTATCGCCTTCCGGACGAGTCATCCTGCATTCTGCCGCCGGAAATGGTTTCAGGGTCAGCCGATCAAAGGTGTTGGCGTTGAAGACATCAACTGGTTCCTTCCCGACGGAACGGAGATGACGGAGGAGCACTGGAACAATGCATTTGCAAAATCGCTTGGCATCTATCTTCATGGAAAAGGAATTCACACACACGACGCGAAGGGTGAACCCATTGTGGATGATTCCTTCTACCTGATCTTCAATGCACACCATGAGCCGCTGGATTATACGCTTCCTGCCAGCAAGTATGGTAAACACTGGATAAAAAATCTTGATACCTTCACGGGGGCGATTGAACCGGGGGAAACGTATAAACCCGGCGATGTCATCACGGTGCAGGGCCGGTCTGTTATTTTGTTACTAAATCCCAAGGCATGACGAAAGAACCAAAAACGAGGCGTTCTTCACATATCAATCTTAGTCAAACACCTGTGCGTCCCGGCCGAAGTGCCGGGATATTATTACACATTACGTCTTTACCTTCCGCGTTTGGCGTGGGTGATCTCGGGCCTGAAGCCGAAAGGTTTGCAGAGTTCCTGCAGCAGAGTGGTCAGCGCTACTGGCAGATGCTTCCGCTCAACCCGACAGGGGAGGAACAGGCGTTTTCTCCTTACAGCGCCATCTCAGGAATGGCGGGAAATCCCTTGCTAATCAGTCCTGAAAAACTTGTGAAGGATGAATTTCTGAATGCACAGGATATCAAGAAATTTCAGGTCGCCAATCATGGAAAAGTAAACTACCGCGAAGCGGTGCTGGTGCGCGATGTACTTTTTGAAAAAGCGTTCAGGTCTTTTCTCAGCAATCAGCAAATGCACCCTCCCTTCCGCGAATTTTGCAAGCGCGAAGCTGGGTGGCTCGACGACTTTTCGCTCTATGTTGTGTTGAAAGACCTGCACGATAACAAGCCATGGTACGAATGGCCTTCTCATTATAAACAGCGCCAGGCAAAGGCGCTGGGCGACATCAACCGCTTCCATCAGGAACGGATCAATAAAGTCAAATGGCTGCAATACATCTTCGATAAACAGTGGAAGGAACTGAAGGATTACTGCAACAGCATGAATATTCACATGTTTGGAGACCTGCCGTTTTACGTGAGTTATGATTCGGCGGATGTCTGGGCAAACCCTGACATTTTCCGTCTTGATACCGCCAGGAACATGAAGGGGATTGCAGGCGTGCCTCCGGATTATTTTAATTCCAAAGGACAACTCTGGGGGATGCCCGTCTTCCGATGGGATGTCTTGAAGAAAAAAGAATATAGCTGGTGGGTAGACCGCGTGCGCAAGAACTTTGAGTTGTTCGACCTCGTAAGGCTCGATCACTTCCGGGCATTCGTTTCCTTCTGGGAAGTTCCTGCGGATGAGAATACTGCCGTCCATGGCAAATGGCGACGCGGACCAGGCGCGGATATATTCCAGGTCTTCCGCGAGAAACTCGGGAAACTTGCTTTTGTTGCTGAAGATCTCGGAGATGTGGATGCCGCCGTCTTTGCCCTCCGCGATGAATTTGGATTGCCGGGAATGAAAGTATTGCAATTTGCCTTCGGCGATAACATGACAACGTCCGATTATATTCCCCATAACTACACACCCAATTTCTTCGTCTATACGGGAACGCACGACAACAATACAACGGTGGGCTGGTGGCTCAAAGACACCAAACAGGATGTGCGCGCAAACCTGAAACAATACGTCGATGAACCGGGTATCAGCCAGAACAACATACACCTGGTGCTGGGGAAAATGGCGTATTCATCCGTCGCGCAAGCTGTCATTCTTCCCTTGCAGGATGTCATGGGGCTCGATGAAGGCGCCCGCATGAATACACCCGCATCCGTAAAGTTAAACTGGCTTTGGCGGTTAAAGCCCGGGCAGCTGCTACCGGGTTTCAAGAATCAGTTGCTGAAATGGGGCCGGCTTTATAATAGGATCTGAGGGGACGTTAATAGGTAAATAGGTAAATAGGTAAATTGGTAAAAAGGTAAATGGGTATGTGCGGGCTTTAGTGACTCACCTTTCGAGAATCGCCGCTATCCCCATGCCGCCTCCGGTACAAATCGAGATAAGGCCGCGGCCGGAGCCTTTCGTCTGAAGCAGTTTGGCCATAGTACCAACGGTACGGGCGCCGGTGGCGCCGAACGGGTGGCCGATGGCCACGCTTCCTCCCTTTACATTCATTCTGGACCGGTCAATGGGCCCCAGGGCTTTCTTGAGGTGCAACACATCCCTGCAGTAGCGATCATCCTCCCATGCTTTTAAGGTACAAAGTACCTGCCCGGCGAAGGCCTCATGGATTTCGTAATAGTCAAAATCCTGAAGGGCCATGTTGCTTCTTTCGAGCAGCTTTGCAACGGCCTGGGTAGGCGCCATTAGCAGGCCCGCACCCTGAACGAAATCTACCGCGGCGGCGGAAACATCCACAACGTATGCGCTGATAGGAAGTGCGTGTTCCCGCGCGTAAGCTTCACTGGCAAGCAATACAGCGGATGCGCCATCCGTTAAGGCAGTGCTGTTTCCGGCCGTCAGCGTGCCTGCAGGCCCCTTATCAAATACTGGTTTTAATTGGGATAATTTTTCCCGCGTGGTGTCGCGTCTGACGATGGTGTCGCGCCGGACTCCTTTAAACGGTATGACCAGGTCGTCATAGAAGCCTTCATCCCATGCGGCGGCGGCCTTCATATGGCTTTCGAATGCGAGCGCATCCTGTTGCTGCCGCGTGATCTTCCACTCCTTGACCATTTTCTCGGTATGTTGTCCCATTGACAGCCCGGTGCGTGGCTCGACAATTCCTGGATACGCAGGTTTGAGATCCGCAGGACGTATCCGCAGAAATCTTGAGATCCTGTCGCTGAAGGATCTCGCCTGGTTGGCGTCGATGAGCTTCCATGCAAGCTCGCGCTTCAGCATCACGGGAAGATCGCTGTTGGTATCACACCCTCCCGCGATACCCGCTTCGATCTGGCCCGCGGCAATCTTCAGTGCAATAAGGTTGGTTGTTTCAAGACTGGTGGCGCAGGCGCGTTGTACATTAAACGCTGGCGTATGGGGATGAAGACGCGATCCAAGTACTACTTCGCGGGCAAAGTTCCACTCCAGCGAACTGGTCATGACGGCGCCCAGCGCCACCTCGCCCAGCTGTTTACCGGAAAGATGAAACTTGTCAACCAGCGCTTCGACCGTTGCCAGGAGCATCTCCTGGTTGGTCGTGCGGGTGTATTCCCGAAAAGACCTGACAAAGGGTAGGCGCTGGCTTCCAATGACGGCAACGCGTTGGGTATTTGAAGGTATCATAGACGGTATTATGCCAGCGGTGAACTTAAGCAATAAAAACCTGTTTCTTAAACTTCCTGAAAAGACCTGGCGCGCGGCGGTCAGGATCATGCGAATGCATGGGCTGCTTCAGCAGCGATATGGGAACTGCCGGCAATAATTCATCTCGCAAGGCGTTATAACGATGCGCGAACTGGCTCAGAAATTCAACAGTTTTACCAGGATTATCCTAAGAACGATGCAGTCACACTTCCGCCGGCAAACATCCTGAATGACAGAAAACCGGAAAAAAAAGTTTATTTTGTCACAGCTTTGCCTCGGATTGTTCCATCGACCAGAC
>JBARAD010000016.1:0-7977 GCA_049791675.1 Chryseosolibacter sp. | reverse complement strand
GAGCTTGAGGGTGGCCTTGCAGCGCTGGAAGCCCAGGCGGGTCAATCGTGAATCGTGAATCGTGAATAATGGTGAATGGTGAGTGGTGAGTGGTGAGTAGTGAGTGGTGAGTAGTGAGTTGTGAGTTGTGAGTTGTGAGTGGTGAGTGGTGAGTGGTGAGTGGTGAGTGGTGAGTGGTGGGTGCGAGGTCTGTGGGATGCTTGATAGCGGGCTATCCAAACGATAGCGGGCGTACCGCCACAGACTGAAAACAGTGAGTACAATCCAATGACAAATCGGAACTACTTTGTGATCTTGTACAGGCGCACCCCATACCGTGAAAACTCATCTGTAAATTTTCCCTTGTTGATCCTGATCGTCCTGTTCTCGCCGATCACTTCCACTTTCTTTCCTGACTTTACCTCGAAGGTTGCAGCGGTGGAACCTTCTCGCATGGCCACAGCGAAGATATAATTCGCTTTTCCGTGATGCTTGGTCATGATCTCGACAGGCACCGAGGCGTTGCTGGTTTTTACGGTGGCATATCCCTCCGTGTCCTCCGTATTGAGTACAGGCGCAAGGGCTGTCACTTGCCCGTTGATGGCCTTTACGCCACGGATCATTTCCGCATCGTGCAACAGGGCCGCGTCGTCTGTTTTTCCGACGAAAGAATGGCAGAAATAGCCAATGCCCTTCGCCCCGTGGATCAATGCCATCCATACCTCCGATTTAACTTCGGCCGGGGTCGGTTTTCTTTTCGCTTTATCGCTGATCCGGGTTGTTTCAATCCAGCACCATGCCGGCTTCTGATGGTCTGACCATTCCTGGAGATTGTCGATCCCTTTCGCTACATACCAAAGCTGCCCTTCAACTTCCTCTTCCGTGGAATTTACGGGGTAAATATCAAAAGAAGCAATGTCGCAACCCTTGAGGTATCCGTTGTTGGAAGCCTTATACATGTCGGTCTTTCCGCGGCAAACGCCACGGCCCACCCAGTTCGTGTAAGCCACACCGCGTCCAACGTTCAGGTATACGGGACGTGAGGGATCCTTTTGCCTGATGGTTTCATAATCACTGATGATCACGCCAGGGTCACGGCAGGGATCCCATTTGCCTGGCGTTGTACTGCGTTGCGCATTGTCAGGCTCATCGCCGTGCATCCATCCATAGATCAATGGCTCATCCAGTTTGGTCAACCCGAACGCATTCTGATGGGTGATCACTTTCATGCCGGCTTTTTTCAAATGATCCAGTTTTTCCTGGGTTAAACCACCGTGGATGCTGATATACATGTTGATGCCGTTCTCTTTATAAGCAGAAGCGTTCACAGGATTTTGGGCCCAAACCGAAATGGGAAAGAAATCCGGATCCTGCTTTGCCGGCTGCCCAAAGGCCACACCCGCGAACAACCATACAAAAAGAATTAAAAAACATTTTCTCATAGAGACCATTTGCCAGACTTAAAATTTTAATCTGAATCAGATCAGATTTGTTCAGACCAGCCGTAAAATTAGATGACAGATTGGTTTTTCACTTGCCATCCATCATTTTTTCCAGCGCTTCCTTATCGTCGTATTGATTGATCAGGGCTCTCAGATCTTCTTTTAAGCCTTTCGTCAGCGCTCCATACGCCGCCTGTCCATACACATTCTGCATCTCGGCCGGATCTTTTTCCAGGTCATACAGTTCCCAGAAATCGCCATCACCGTAAAAGCGTATCAGCTTGTACCTTTTGGTCCTGATGCCGAAGTGTGGCATGACACGGTGTTCATCCGGATATTCATAATAATGATAATACACAGCATCGCGCCAGTTCTTTTTCTTTCCCTCCAACAGCGGCAAGAAACTCTTACCCTTAATGGCATCGGGAATTTTTGCGCCGCCGATGGAGAGGAGGGTAGGAGCATAGTCGATATTGACTACCATGTCATGCACCTCCGTGCCCGCCTTTATCTTTTTCGGATAGCGCATGAGGAGTGGCATGCGCATGGACTCCTCGTACATGAAGCGCTTGTCGAACCACCGGTGCTCGCCCATGTAAAATCCCTGGTCGGAAGTATAGATCACAATCGTATTTTCCGTGAGCCCGTTCTGATCCAGATAATCGAGGAGGCGGCCGATATTTCTGTCAAGAGAGACTGCTGTGCTGAGATAATCACGCATATAGCGCTGGTACTTCCATTCCGTCAGTGCTTTGCCGGAAAGTTTTTTTTCTTTGAACTGTTTTTCGATCTTGCTGTAATAGGCATCCCACTTTAGTTTCTGTTCCGCGGTAAAGCGCCGGTAATTTGCTTTTCCAAAACCAGTGTCCGCCTGAAGTTTCAGATCATAATCCAGTTTCAATGTTTCAATGGTCATGTATTGCTTGCCTGCTGCCTTCCGGCCTTCGTACACATCCCAGAATGTTGGAGGCAGTTTGAATTCTTTGTCATCAAATCGGCCGAGATCCCGGAGGTCTGGCATCCATGTGCGGTGCGTCGCTTTCTCTCCCACCACGAGGCAGAAGGGTTTGTTCTTATCGCGTTGCTGAAGCCAGTCCAGTGTGATGCCGGAGATCAGGTCCGTACAATAGCCCTCCACGCGACTCGTATCGCCTTCCATGGAGATGAAATCAGGATTGTAATAAAAACCCTGGCCGGGCAGGATCTTCCAGTAGTCAAATCCCTGAGGATAGGCCTCAAGGTGCCATTTGCCGATCCAGGCTGTCTGGTAGCCGGCCTGTTGCAATCTGCGGGCAAAAACATCCTGGGATGCATCGAACCGTGAGCGGTTATCGCGATGCCCGTTCTTGTGACTGTATTTGCCGGTCAGCAGCACGGCGCGGCTGGGCGCACAAATAGAATTGGTTACAAAGGCGTTCCGGAATACCGCGCCTTCTTTGCCGATCCGGTCAATGTGAGGGGTGATACCATATTGAGCGGAGTAAGTATCAATTGCCTGAAGGGCATGGTCATCGGAAATAATGAAAAGAATGTTGGGTTGGTCTTGTCCGTTAACCTGAAGTGTCAACACGAATGCCAGATATGCGGCGATGAAGAACGCTGTTCTTTCCATTTTGTAAAGATAACATTATTCGATCATCGCATATCAGGCAAACCATTGACCTTTCCGTCAGGTGAAGTCCAAGGCCCGCTGTCATTATTTTTCAGCTTTCGGATTGGGTATCCACTCCCACGAATCACCTTCGCCCCACACCCACATCCGGTGATGTCCGGCCATCTCCTGTTCCGGCGATGTTTTCCGGTGGGCCTTCCACATCTCCGTGACGAAGGGATCAAAGGTAGTCGTTTCAGCCCGGGGCCTTCCGTACTTACCTCTTGCTGCTGCATAGGGATCATCTTCGCGCATCCACCTGTCAACATAGTCAAAATACGCATCGTGATTCCAGAGCCTGATCGCTTTCATGTGGCGCGCGGCCAATGTAGTGCCTACCCATGCGGAGGCATTGCAACATACCCTGTAGCTCTCGGTGGTCTTGTCCCATTTCTCCCATTGGTCCGGTGGTTTCTCCTCGTAGCGGCTTCTTTTCCCGTGATGTTGTACCATCCAGTAGAGCGCCGTTTGTCCAAACCATCCCTTGCCATAATACGTCTGGGTGTCTTCCTGAAATATGGCAGTTTCGGGGAGGCGCGTAAGTTTCGGTTCGCCCAACATGATGCTGGCGAACAGGATGGGCCATTTGCGTCCGCTCGAATGTCCACCGCCTTCATTCCAGTAGCCGCCTGCCATGGCCAGGCCATACAGATCAATGCCGCGCTGGATCAGCCCGATGGTAAGTTTTTCTTTTTTCTCCCGCGGTACGTCGAGTGACACCATGAGACTTGCGATTGAAATGATCCGCGCGTGCTCACGTCCATAATTCGGCCCGTTTTCATTTGGTACGAGTTGTTGCTGCGACCAGCTCATGAGGTGATCAATCCACGGGCGCTGCAGATATCTTTCAAACAGTTCCCACGGGGGAACTTCTCCGGCAGGTGTCAGTGCAGGAAGCTGATCCCACAGGACATCGTCTTTGGTAAAGAATGGTTTCTCCGTGCCTGCGTATGGGGGACGGAAGGAATTTTTTGGAGGAACTTCTTTCACGCATGTTAAGACGGCAGCGGTCCTCATCACGTTCTGCGATTTTGTTTCTGCATCCCACATGATCTCCTTGGGGAAGTTATCCACCGGAAGTGAGGTATTGCTGATGGATGAGATCACTGAGCGGTCTGGCTCGAGTTCGAAAGGAAACTTCACGCTTTCTTCATCGCGGTATCCGGCTGCCCTCGAGTCGTAGCCGTGCCGCGTCCCAACCTTCAGTACGATCATGGAACCGTTACGCATCGTCGTATCCTCTTTGAGGCTGGTGTCATTCCATGCGTTCTTGCCGAGCTTCAGTTCTTCGTGCGGTACCGGACCCGGTGCAGGAGTAACTTTTACTATCTTAACAGGACCAAGTACCCACCAGTCGCCCGTAATGAACTGACCTGTTTTTGCAGGTCGGTCAAATGTCCATGTAATTCCGTACTGACTTACTTCCTTTCGCATGTCGGCATTCGCCGATTCGTAGGCCTGTTGTGATTGATTGCAACTGATCCCCGAAATCAGGAGCAGGAAGGTCAGGATTGCTGCTATTCTTTTGTTGTAATTCATTGTTGATGGAAATTCTTCAAAGCTTTAATGTATGGTCATTTTGTGAGCTTTCTGCGGGTTATTCCACCAGTGGTTGGTTTTGGTTCGTTCAACCTTTCGATTGCGGCTGCGCTCCGCGGTCCGGGGATAGTACCCATCTCTCATTGATACGATGTGTACTTGGAATTTTTTTGGAATTTTTCCGCGAGCAGCGTGATCCACGATTCACGCGCTTTTGTTCAAAAAAAAACCTGCAGGAGCGCAGGTCTTTTTTTGTGATGAAGATCAATTCAAATTCACCGGAAATTCCCTGTAGCCGTCGTTAATTGACCAGCGAACTGTATGCTTGCCTTTATAGGCTTTGCCGCTCTGCGGATCTTTTCCGTCCCAGGTATGGACAAATGTTTTCTCCTTGCCGATATTTCCTGTATAAAGATTTGCCAGTTTTTTTCCTTTGTCCGAATAGAGATCAATCTTCAGCTCACCTGAATTCCAGGACTTGCAGATGATGATGGCCTGCTGATCCTTTTTAACATCGTAGGGCAGTACGCTTGCCATGAAGAGATCCTTGCTTTCCGTAAATTTCACTTCGGGTACCTTGACCTTTCCTTTTGCGTGGTGTCTTTCAAAGCCTGGAGGATTCTTAAGCACGGTGTTTTTGTATGTCAGATAGCCGGTGGATGTTTTATCCTTGAACCGCAGCTCATACAAGTCGCGTATCGTCTGATCAAAATCCAGCAGGGCAGTCCACAGTTCGCCTGAATTTTTGAATTCATTGGAGTGCCCGTATCGCTTCCTGAAGCCTGCGCGGCCGGTGGTGTCCATTTCTGTCCCCTGTCCGTTGGAGCTGATAAATTTCGGATTCGTCCTGTCACCGTTCCACATGAGTTTCAGGTTGGTGTTGATCAATCGCTTCATATCGGTTTCGTCAAAGACCACACCATAGTGATAGGCTTCGACAATCTGACCGACTTCCCTTGCTGTATAGCCAGAGCGCCATGGGTGAACCCAGACGCCGTGTCTGGTTTCTTTTCTTTCGAGGTCAACATCTGTAGGAATAAGCGGCTCCCAGTAATTCCAGCTGTAGTGGTTGTCATAGAACTGGAAATGCCTTTTCGCCGTAAGGTAGATCTTTTCAGCCCTGTCGTGATATTCTTTTTTGTCAGTAGCCTTGTGCAACAACAGGAACACCAGTCCTGCATCCATCTGTTTGTTGAATGGAGGACTCATCCCTGCTTCTGCCACACCGGGTCTTGACACCCATTTGCTGAGGTCGCCAGGCAAAAGGAACTGATTCGATCCGATATACGCACCATAAGGTCCGTCGTCGATCCATGTTCCTCTTTTGTCATACTTTTCCGCGAAGTGTTTTTCTGTCAGCTGGATGTACTCATCAGCTTTCGCCTGGTATTTGCTTTTCAGTGTCTTGTCTTCCTGCACCAGGATTGCGAAGTTCAGCAAGCCTTCAGTAATCAGTGCATCACCAACGAGCACATCCTGCCAGTATTTCCTGTCGGACAAATAAGAGCCGATCCATCCTTTGTATCCATCAGGCGCGGTGGCCATCTTGCCGACAAGGAAATCGTAGTACTTCACACCGGCGTCCAGCCATTCCGTATTTTTGGTGAGGTGGTAATAACTGAGGAACCGGCCCATGGCGCCCTTCGCCTGCCAGCAGAATCCTTCACCATCGGGACTTTTTTCAAATCCCGGATTGTTGATCGCCGACTTTAATAACTCCTCCGGCGTGGTATCCACTTTTTGCCCCGTCTGGGCAAAGGAAAGCCCCAGGGCCAGCACCAGCACCAGCGCGGTCAGAAAAATAGCATGTTTTGTTTTTGTGTTATTCATAATTTGCGGATTGTATCGTATTTCGGCTGCGAAAAAAAAGCATACAGGCATCCGTTGTATTAATAATTCCGATGTCAGAACCCCTTGACAAAAACCCAAAATCACCACGGAGTTCGTCGTCGGTTTTATTGCGGATGCCTGTTGATACTGCTTTTTTCACTCATGCTCTTTGTTTTCGTTTTTGCGGTATAGGCCGTTTGCCGGTTACTCTACAACCACGGGGAACTCGCGGTATCCGTCGCCAATGGTCCAACGGATGGTATATTCGCCTTTATAAGGTTTTTTGGTTGCCGCACTCCTGCCATCCCATGTATGCACCACGGTTCGGTTCTTGTCGACCCGGGCAGTGTGCAGTGTTTCCAGTTTCTTTCCCTGTTTTGAATACAGATCGATTTTCAGTTCACCGGGTTCTGTCGACTTGCAAACGATGATGGTCTGTCCATCTTTTTTAAGCCGGGAAGGAAGCACGGTAGCCATGTAGAGTTCGGGGCTGTTCGTAAATTTGATTTCCGGAATCTTTACATCACCTCTTACAAACTTCCGTTTGAAACCGGGAGGATTTGAAAGCACTGAATGTTTATACCGGAGGTAGCGCTCTGAATTCTTGTCGTCTTTAAAACGAAGTTCATACAGGTCGCGGATACGCTGGTCGAAGTCGAGCAGGCCGGTCCAGAGCTGGCCGGCATTTTTGGCAAAATTTCCCGTCTTATAATGACGTCTGAAAGCTGCGAGCCCGGTTGTGTCGTCTTTCGGTCCCAGGTGATTCGAGTTGATATATTCGGGATTGAGCTTATCTCCATTCCACATTACCTCCAGATTGGTATTGATGATTCTTTTGATATCCTCTTCGTTGAAGACAATACCGTAGTGGTAGGCTTCTGCGATCTTGTCTACTTCTCCCGCCTGATAGCCCGAACGGAACGGATGTACCGATACCCAATGGTTCGTTTCTTTTTTCTTTAGATCGATGTCGCCAGGAGTAAGGGGTTCGTAATAGTTCCAATGATAATGGTTGCCGTGGAGTTGGAAGTGGCTTTTCGCTGTATAGAATATTTTTTCGGCTCTGTCGCGGTAGAATTTCTTTCCGGTGATGCGATAGAGGCGGAGGCAAACCTGGCCGGCGTCCATTTGCTTATTAAAGGGATGACTGATCCTTGCGCGTGATACCGTCGGGTCGTGTACCCATTGCGTGAGGTCGCCGGGCTTCAGGAACTTATCAAAGCCGACATAAGAACCATAAGGTCCGTCTTCCACCCATGTTCCTCTTCTGTCGTATTTCTCAACGAAATCCTTTGCGGCCAGCTGAACATATTCGTTTGCTTTCGCGCCATACCTGCTTTTCAGGTCCTTGTCTTCAAGGACCAGTACGGAAAAATCAAGCATGCTCGTCAGCAGGATGGCGTCGCCAACGTGGGAGTCCTGCCAGAACCTTTCGTCATAACCGTAGGGGCCGATCCAGCCTTTGTAGCCATCAGGATCGGTATCCATTTTGCTGGCGAGAAAATCGAAATAACGGACGCCGGCATCCAGCCATTC
>JBARAD010000015.1:0-5194 GCA_049791675.1 Chryseosolibacter sp. | reverse complement strand
GATTCGTAGTTGTCCTTCAGAATATTTTCCGAATCTCTTGAAAGAGCAGAAAGATAATAGACGCCCACTCCGCCGATCCCAAGGATGACAAAAAACAGAAAGACAACCCCAAGTCTTACCTTTGTCTTGATTCTCATGATAATATCACCAGGTCAATATCTGAACCCGATAGCTTTTTCAATAACCTGTTAAATGAACTTGTCTTAACAACCATTTGCCACAGCCTGATTCTGGGTAATCCGATGCAAATTGTTGTGATTTGCTTCTCTTCTGCAACGCTTACAATGGAATCCGGGACGTTGTTACTCTTGATCTGGATCACCTCAGCGCCTAGTTCCGTCGCCATTTTGAAATTATTTATCAAATATCTCTGAATGGAAAGTCTGATGCGATGCGTGTCCTCAGCCCGCGTTTGGACATATAGAACATACCATTTAGAGTTGTAGTAGCTCGCCAGCCTGGCCGTCTTCCTGATGATCATCTTGGCATTCTCCGGATTGCTGCTGATGCAGGCAAGAAACCTTTCATGGCGGAGACGTGCGTTGACTTTAACCTCTGTATCAACTTTCCGCTCGACCTGCGACGCTACTTCCTTAAGCGCCAGTTCCCGCAATTGAAGGATCTTGTCTGGCTGGAAAAAGTTGCGCAACGCGGTCTCAATCTTGGATTGGTCGTAAATCTTTCCCTCTTTCAGCCGGGCGATCAATTCATCCGCCGTGAGATCGATGTTCACCACCTCATCCGCCATCTGAAGCAACTTATCGGGCACACGCTCTTTAACCTCAATGCCCGTAATGGTATAAACCTCCTCGTTGATACTTTCAATATGCTGAATGTTTACGGCGCTGATCACATTGATCCCCGCATCCAGGATCTCGACCACATCCTGCCATCGTTTCTCATTTTTGCTTCCGGGAATATTCGTGTGCGCAAGCTCATCGACAATAACCACTTCAGGGTGGATATTGACAATGGTCTGCAGATCCATCTCTTCTAACTCCTTCCCCTTATAGAAAACCTTTCTTCTTTGAATCACCGGAAGGCCTCCAATGAGGGCCTCTGTCTCCTTCCTGCCATGCGTCTCAATATATCCGATCCTGATATCGATCCCGTTTTTAAGCATGCTATGTGCTTCCTGAAGCATCCGGTAGGACTTCCCCACCCCCGCGCTCATGCCGATGTATATCTTGAACTTTCCGCGCTTTGACTTGCGGATGAGATCCAGAAAATACTGAACTGACCGTTCCTTGCCGTCAATGGTTTCCATAATCCTTTCCTGGTCCATAACCTTCAGCACTGCGAATATTCAGCGTCTATAATAATATCGCAAATAGTTCTGTGAATCGCAAAAATAAGGAGGTATCCGAACGGGTAAAACCATACTATCAGAAGCTGATCGCCAGAGACGTTGTTACGTATGTATTGCTTTTTGACAACTCCTCACCCCTGACAAATATCTTATCCCTGCTCGTCAGGTTCCGCACTTCAAAACGCCAGAGCGCATAGGAAGCGATCTGGTAGTCAAAGTTTGCAGAAAGCCCTGTTGTTTTAAATCCGTTTTCTGTTCCGGTGGTGATCACAACGCCCTTCTCATCGCCATAGTATTCGCCGCGAACGGCAATGACCGTCTTCTCATTCAATACTAACCTTGCAATAATGACAGGTGTCAACCATGGATTCGTGGAATGGGTCTCAGGGCTCTCTTCTTCGACGCCATAATCAAAGCCAACGATCAGCCCCATTTTCTCCGAGACCTGAAATATTCCATAGAAATTATGAAAGAATCTCATTTGCCGGGCACTGTCAGGCTTGTCTGTCCCAATGAAGGTGCTGCTGTTAAGCGTGACAGCAGAATTTGGCTTGTAAGTGACCTGTGTTCCGAAAGAAGGAAGTGAATTGCCTTCCACCCGCTGAATGCGCTGCCACCCGTTCAACACGAGACCCGACAAGAGCCACTTTCCATTGTCGGATGTATAAGTGATTTTCGCCCCCGCTTCATAATAGGGTGTATTATCAGCGAGGATGCTCCTTGTGAGTGTCCAGCACCTCGGGGAGTGCGCACTTTCAAACCCAATGTGCGACGAAAAGATCCCGGCGTCGATCCATAAATCCTTGTTTCCGGAGATCTTTACCCCGGCATTGGCTTCATAAATACTTTTCAGGACACCAGGTTCCGCTGCGAGATTGGCATTTGCATAAGTCCCTGCCATCAATGCAAGGTTCGCCCGTACAGCCTCTGCGTTGTACCCAACTTTGACAAATCCCAGGTTAAGATTCACTTCATTGTGCCGGTTATGGGAATAAATAAAAGCCGGGCGAACACTATTTTCAGGTCTATTGAAATCATAAACATAATAGGTCTCAAGGAAGCCGTTGACAGAAAAAAGAGAAGGGTCATGAGCATCCTGTGAATTACCCGTTATCGTGAGTGAAAGAAACAGGAGTGATAAACAGACAGTTTTCATCTTCAATTTATTGTTAAAATGTATTACTCCAATTCGTTCAATGCGATGTTCAGTCGCAAAACATGTACGCGGGAAGGCCCCATTCCGAGCATAGGATTTTCCGTCTGTGTCTGAACCAATGATTCGAGCCTGGCAATGTCAATCTTCCTTAACCTTGCGATGCGCGGTATTTGAACACGTGCCGCCGACGGAGAAATATGAGGGTCCAGTCCGCCACCAGACGCGGTGACCAAATCAACAGGTATCTGTTCCTTGTTTATTTCCGGATTGTGTACGAGAAAGGTATCAATTCGCGCCTGTACCTGCGCCAGGTAGTCAGGATTCGAAGGTCCTTTATTGGAACCCCCGGTTGCTGCGGCGTTGTAGTCCACTGCCGAGGGCCTGCCATTAAAATAGCGGGGGTCATCGAACTTCTGACCGATCAGCTCAAATCCAACCACCTTTCCGTCAATCATGATCTGTTCTCCCCTTCCACCATCAGGCGCCACGATTTTCGCAATGCCCGTGATCAACAAAGGATAAATAACACCGAATAAGATCAGTGTAATCAGCGTTATTTTAATTCCGGCAATCCAGTAACTGTTCATAATTCAAATTTTTAAAACATGGTTGAAATAACAAGGTCGATCAGTTTGATTCCGATGAACGGAACAATGATCCCACCCACCCCGTAGATCAGCAAGTTCCTTGCGAGCAATGTGCTGGCACCAACAGGCTTGTAAGCAACCCCTCTTAGCGCGAGCGGGATCAGTATCGGAATGATGATCGCATTGAAAATGATCGCGGAAAGAATGGCGCTTTCAGGACTCTGAAGGTCCATGATATTCAGTGCCTGAAGTCCGGGGATTGAAACCATAAACAAGGCAGGGACGATTGCAAAATATTTGGCGACGTCATTGGCAATGGAAAAAGTGGTCAGCGTTCCTCTGGTGATCAGTAATTGTTTGCCGATCTCCACTACTTCAATAAGCTTGGTCGGATCGTTGTCGAGGTCCACCATATTTCCCGCCTCCTTCGCTGCCTGCGTTCCGCTGTTCATGGCCACGCCAACATCGGCCTGCGCCAGGGCAGGTGCATCATTTGTGCCGTCTCCCATCATGGCTACGAGTTTACCAGCGGCTTGCTCCTGCTTGATGTACTGCATTTTATCTTCCGGTCTTGCCTCCGCAATGAAATCATCAACACCTGCTTCTTGTGCAATGTATTTTGCCGTTAGCGGATTGTCACCCGTGACCATCACAGTCTTCACGCCCATTTTTCTGAGACGCTCGAATCGTTCTCTGATACCGGGCTTAATAATGTCCTGTAATTCGATGGCGCCCAGCGGCACATGGTTCTCCGTCACAACCAGTGGTGTACCTCCGTTGGATGAGATCCTGTCAACAATAACCTTCAGTTCAGAGGAGACCTTGTTCCCGTTCCGCTCTACTGTTTTCAGGATCGCATCATAAGCGCCCTTCCTGATTATCCTTCCATCCAGATCAATTCCCGATAACCTGGTTTCAGCTGAGAACTTGATAGTTCTTGAATCAGGGAATCCGTACGAGGAATCCGCCTGGCTTCCGATCATGGCAGGATGCCTGTACCCTTTGGAAGCTGCAAGATCAACGATCGACTTCCCCTCAGGCGTGTCATCTGCGAGAGATGCCGCCGTCGCGCATTCAATCAGGCTATCGATATCCACATGCTCAAGAGGATAAAAGTTCGTCGCCTTCCGGTTTCCGATCGTGATCGTACCGGTCTTGTCCAGCAAAATGGTATCGAGGTCCCCCGCTGTCTCAACGGCTTTCCCTGATTTTGATATTACATTTGCCTGCAGCGCGCGGTCCATCCCCGCGATTCCGATGGCTGACAACAGTCCTCCTATGGTCGTGGGAATAAGGCATACGAACAGCGCAATCAATGACCCGATGGAAACCGGTGTGTTCGCATAATCGCCAAAAGGTTTCAAGGTGACTGTGACCAATAGAAAAACAATGGTAAACCCTGATAGTAGGAGCGTCAACGCGATCTCATTAGGTGTTTTCTGGCGACTCGCTCCTTCAACCAACGCAATCATCTTATCAAGAAAGCTTTCACCGGGCTGCGTGGTGACGAGAACTTTGATCCTGTCCGAGAGTACTTTCGTACCTCCGGTCACAGAGCTTTTATCTCCGCCTGCCTCGCGGATCACCGGTGCGGATTCACCGGTGATCGCGCTTTCATCAATGGTTGCAATACCTTCAATGATCTCACCATCTGATGGAATGAGATCTCCGGCTTCACACAAAAAGATGTCGTCCTTTTTAAGTTGGCTCGAAGGTTTCATAATCACGTTCCCTGTAACGTCCATCACCTTCGCAGGCGTCTCTTCGCGGGTTTTCCTTAAGGAATCAGCCTGCGCCTTACCGCGGGCTTCAGCGATCGCTTCAGCAAAATTCGCAAACAGCAAAGTGAGGAGCAGCACCGCGAATATGACGAGATTATAGAAGGGAGAACCCTGATCCGTGTTTCTGAAGGAATAGATGGAAACAATCAGCATGATCAATGTTCCGATCTCCACACAGAACATTACCGGGTTCTTCATCATGAGTCGTGGGTTCAGCTTTGTGAATGATTGCCTGATCGATTCATTCACCAGGGCGGGCTCGAAAAGTTTTATATCTCTCTTAAATCGTTTGCTCATAACAATAGTAAGCTTAATTACATCGAAAAGTATTCTGCTAAAGGACCAAGGGTCAGCGCAGGAA
>JBARAD010000014.1:0-16355 GCA_049791675.1 Chryseosolibacter sp. | reverse complement strand
CCGAATGCCTGTTGACTAATTACTTGTTACTGATGTCACTGATTACTAATTACTGATTACTGATTACTGATTACTGATTACTGATTTACTAATCAGGCACGGCTTCATTTTTTTGCGGGAAGATCATCGATGCAAGGATGGCTACCATCAAAAGTGATACGATGATAATCAGGGAAATTTCAATCGGAATTTTATATAAATCCGCAAGTGCCATCTTCGCACCTACGAAAACCAGTATGGCAGCAAGCCCATACTTCAGGTAGTGGAAATATTTTTCGATACCCGATAACGCAAAATACAGGGAACGCAAGCCAAGGATCGCAAACACGTTGGATGTGTATACGATAAACGGGTTGTCAGTGATCGCGAGTATCGCCGGAATAGAGTCGACCGCGAAGATCAGGTCTGTTGTCTCGATCAGTATCACCACAATAAACAGCGGTGTTGCCCAAAGTTTCGCATCGCGTCTGACAAAAAAGCGATCACCTTCAAAGGAGGCGGTGACAGGAAAAAGTTTCCGCATCAGTTTGACAACCGGATTTTTTTCAGGTTCAAGTTTCACGTCCGCCGCAAGCACCATCCGGATACCGGTGATGATCAGAAAGCCCCCGAAGATGTAAATGAGCCAATGGAAACGATGAATCAGTTCGATGCCCGCAAAAATAAAGATCACGCGCATGACCAGCGCACCGAGAATTCCCCAAAACAGAACTTTGTGCTGGTAGGAAGGTGGTACATGGAAATACGAGAAGATCATAATGATGACAAAGATGTTGTCGACACTCAGTGATTTCTCGATAATGTATCCGGTGAAGAACTCTATAGCCTGTTCTTTACCGAAGTAGTGATAAATAAAGAAATTGAAGGCCATGGCCAGGGTTATCCAGATCCCTGTCCAGATAAGTGCGTCTTTGACGCTGATCTCCGCGGTTTTTTTATGAAAAACGCCCAGATCCAGGGCGAGCATCCCTAAAACAAAAACATTAAAAGCGGTCCACAGGATAACCGTTTGGTCCATAAAGTGCAATTCAGCACCCAAAATACGCAATTTATCGACACCCTCACTTTTTATATGGCCGCGGCTTCTTTAATTTTTGTGCCCATGCCCGCAAAGACTGCAATCGGAAAGGAACATGAAAACACGGAGCCCTTGCCGGGATCGCTCTGCACCCGGATCTTTCCGCCATTTTTCTCGATGAAGTCCCTGCATAGGATAAGTCCCAAACCCGTGCCTTTTTCATTCGCCGTGCCCTGGGTGGAATGTTTCTGATCGATCCGGAAGAGTTTATTCACTACTTCAGCGGTCATGCCCACGCCCGTATCCGTTACCGAAAAGCTCAGGCTGTCTGTGCTTTTATGGATCGCGAGGGAGATCGTACCGCCCTCATTGGTGAATTTTATGGCGTTGGAAATGAGATTGCGGACAACCGTGTTGACGGATTGTTTGTGCAGTTTAACCGGACAGGTTTCCGCAGCATCAAACTGGATCTGGATGTACTTATTTTTAGCCTGGGCGTCCAGAAGATTTTTGTTTGCGTTCAGGATCTCCGTCAGGTTGAACACCTCGGGCGTGAAATCAATGGTTCCTGTTTGAGACCGCGACCATTCCAACAGATTTTCCAGTAAGGTGAATAAGTTTTTCAAAGACTTGTCCAGGTCGCGCGCCAGCATCTGGATTTCCTCCTTCGTCAGACTATCAATGTGGTCGATTAACAAACGTGAGAAGGAAGTCAGCGAATTCAGGGGGCCTTTCACATCATGGCTGATGATGGAAAAGAATTTGTCCTTGGTGTGGTTGAGTTCCTGCAGTTTAATATTCTGCTGTTGAACTTCATTTTTCGCGACGCGCAGGATGCGGTTTGATCTCCGTTTGACGAGGTATAAAATGAAAAGCAATCCGGCGATCACACAGACCAGACCTACAATTACGAACAGGATATTCTGGAATTTGTTTTGTTCGGCAATTTCCTTTTCGCGTTCCCTCCGCAATGCTTCAAGTTTTTCTATCTCCGTTTCGTGTTTTCCGACCACGTAGCGGTTTTGGGTTTCCAACAGTTGCCTTTCCTGTTTTTCGTTTTGAATAAATTCGTAAATGGCCAGGGAAAGTTCCTTATAGGTCAATGCATTTTGGAAATCCTGAAGATCTTTGTAGGCCTGGCTCAGGAGTTCGTAACTTTTAAAGATGTGTTCCTGTGCCTGTGATTCACGTCCGGATTCGAGGGCAAGCAAACCATTCTCGATTGCCTTTTTCGGGTCTTTGAGTTTAAAGTGCAGCCATCCGATGTTATTAAACGACTCGGCAATGCCAGCCTTATCCTTTACCTGTTGTCTGATCTCCAGCGCCACCGTATGATTGGCCATACTCTTTTCGTCATTGCCCATCAAACTGTAAAGGATCCCGATATCATTCAGGGAAAGCGCTTCCGTATTCCGGTCTCTCAATTGCCGCGTTATGGCCAATGCTTTCTTATGCGTTTCGAGGGCGGCTGAATATTTCGACTGGAGTGTATACAGATGCCCCAGGTTGAACAAGGCTTCTGCTTCAAAGCGCTTGTCGATGTCATCCCGGTATCGGAGCACCTGCTCATAGTTGTTGAACGCTTCATCGACTTTGCCCAGGGATGCATTCACTTTTCCCAGGCTGTTGAGGATCATGGCGCGGGTGTTGATATTCATTTCGTCCTCGTTTATCTTCAATGCCTGTTCGAGGAATTGGGCGCTTTTATAATGATCACCTACAACCTCAAAGACGCGGGCAATGGCGACATAGGTCAGCACTCTTTGGGAATGGAGGTTGAGGGAGTCTTCAATTGCAAGGGCGAGGATGAATAAATTCATCGCCTTCTCGTAATCGTGTACGCGGTCCAGATGGAGCAGGCCCATATGCTTCAGCGCTTTGGCTTCTTCCCGGGCATCGTCGATTTCTCTTGCCTGCTCAAGGCGTAAGGTAGCATCATGCAATGCGTTCTCGAGGGGGGGCTGTTGTTCCTCCTTCAAAAAACGTTGAAAAATAGCGATGTCTGACGTGGTCTGCCCGGAGAGAGAAAATGTTATAGAAAACAAAACCAGGACAGCAGGGATCTTCGTTTTAAGTGACATTCCGCGGGTTTGATCAAAATTCAGGAAAAACCAGCATTATTATTATGAAACTTGGAGATGAAACTTACACCGCCGGGGCGTCAGTTTTCAAGGATTCTCCCCGCTGGCAATCGGTTTTGATCGCCGGGACCATTCGCTCCACGATCCGACGTAGAGACTCGCGCCCGTCATTCCCGCAACTTCCATGGCCAAGAGGGAGTGACAGGCAGTGACACCGGACCCGCAATGCACGATTACCTTTGACAGGTCACGCGTGCCCGTAATGTCTTTGTATTTTCCGGCAAGGACCTCCGGCGGGCGGAACCTTCCATTAGCCTCCAGGTTGTCGAGATAGGGAGCATTGACCGCTCCCGGAATATGTCCCGCCGTCAGATCTATCGGTTCACTTTCCCCTTTGTAGCGGTAGTGCTCCCTGACGTCGATCACCAGATAATCCGGTGACGACCGCGCCGCCTCCACCAGTTCAATGTCCGCCAGGGCCAGTCTCCATTTTTCGACCGGATAGGAGTTGCCCGGGGTCAACTGCGCGGTGGCGCCTTTAGCGATGGGTAATCCTGCTGCCGAGAGGGCATTTAAACCGCCATCGATGACCTGGACGCTGAGATGGCCGGCCGCCCTTAGCATCCACCAGAAACGGGCAGCAGCATTGGCCCCTGCTTTGTCGTCATACACCAGCACATGGGTGTGTGGATTAATCCCAGCCGCGCCGAGCAATTTGCCAAAAGACACGGGGTGCGGCAAGGGATGGCGTCCGCCGTTACCGGCATCTGAGCCCTTATCGGAAAGTTGACTTTCGAGATCCATAAAGATCGCGCCCTCAAGGTGGCCGGCCTCATACCGGTTGCGCGCATCTGCACCACCTCTCGCATCAATGATAGCCACCCCTGGTTGGTTGAGGTATTTTCCCACTGCTTCGGGCGGGAGGATGGGTGTGAATCGTTCGGCCATAAATTTTTATTAAAGTGGGTAATGGTGATCTCAACCATTACTTTAAATGATTTGCTGACGGCTCAAAAGTAATCAATACACGTTGCCCATGGCCTGAATGAAAAATATTTTTGCATCGCGGAGGTGACGCACATCTTCTGCCTGATTTTTGAGGATGTTGAACATGCATCAATTTGGACAACACGCGTTAAGACTTACCGGATTGTTGCCCGCATTAAAAATAATTGCCAAAATTAAGCGTTCAAACAAACCATCCTTACACGGCTTGGGTTGTATATAAACGACTACACATTCACGCCAACACCATGCAAGAGCAAATCAATCAAAAGAACCTCAAGACTTCGGCAAAAAAGACAATGCAAACCAAAGGCTTCGCCGCCCAGGGTGCGGATACTCCGCTGGCCCCGTTCTCCTTCGAGCGGAGAACGCCTGGTCCTCATGATGTGCATTTTGAGATTCTCTATTGTGGCGTGTGTCATTCCGACCTGCACCAGATACGCAATGAATGGGGACATTCCATATTTCCGATGGTGCCGGGTCATGAGATTGTCGGAAAAGTAATTAAGGTCGGTGAGCTGGTGAAGAAATTCAAGGCCGGCGATCTTGCCGCGGTCGGCTGCCTGGTTGATTCGTGTCGTGATTGTGAGAATTGCAAGCAGGGTATGGAGCAGTATTGCTTGAACGGACCTGTGGGCACTTACAATAGTTATGAGAAAGATGGCAAAACACCTACGTACGGGGGATATTCGAACCAGATCGTGGTGCATGAGGATTTTGTGCTGCGGGTGCCCACCAATCTTCCCCTTGAAGCGGTAGCCCCCTTGTTATGTGCCGGAATCACGACCTATTCGCCCCTCCGCCACTGGCGCATTGGCAAGGGCCACAAGGTCGGCGTCCTCGGTCTTGGAGGTCTTGGGCACATGGCCGTGAAGTTCGCTTCTGCCTTTGGAGCAGAAGTCACCGTATTAAGCACCTCTCCCGCCAAGGAGGCTGACGCGAAAAGGCTGGGAGCGCAGAAATTTGCACTGACTTCCAATCCTGATAAAGTAAGATCCCTCAAAGGCTATTTCGACTTCATCATCGATACCGTATCCGCCCCTCACGATTACAACATGTACCTGAGGATGCTTGGCACCAACGGGGTGCATATTTGTGTCGGTGCGCCGCCCACCCCTTCGGAAGTAAGGGCTATGGCCCTCATCGCCAATCGAAGAAGCATTGCCGGTTCGTCGATCGGGGGTCTTCCCGAAACTCAGGAGATGCTGGATTTTTGTTCTTCCTATAACATCGTCTCCGATGTAGAAATTATTGCGATGAAAGACATCAACGAGGCTTATGAACGCATGCTCAAAGGAGACGTGCGCTACCGCTTCGTAATCGACATGGCCACGCTGTAAGCATTCAGCTTTTCTTCCGCATGCTCCTTCGGACATCGATGGTGATATACATGATCAGCCCGACCATCAGGATGGCGCCTATCCAAAGGAGGCCTTTTTCGATTCTGCCGTCTTTCCCGAACATGGCAATAATGGCGACGAGGGGTGTTATCCCTAACAATGTCGCCGTAATGAAGCGTTTGTATTCCATGTTAAGAAGGCCGGCGACCAGGCTCAGACCGTCGTTCGAGAAAGAGGACAGGCGGAGAACGACGATCGCCTTCATCCCGTATGCGCTGATAAAGTCTTTGAGGCTGCGTTGTGTTTTTGGGCTGACAAGCTTATGGACGATAACGGGGCTGAGCCTATTACCGATAAAATATCCGACGGTCGAAGCCAGCAATATTCCGAACCAGGCTAATAACGAACCCCATATGGGCCCGTAGCTCAGTATGGAGATCACGATAAGCAGGATATTGGGCACGATGAACATGAACATCTGGATGACCATGCTGAGTATAATGACGATGGGGCCCCAGGCCCCGAATTGTGAGACCCAGTCTTTGATCCGGTCCTGGTCTCCGCTCGTGAGCGTCAGAAAACCTTCATCTATTCCGGCCTTAAATGCAGGAAAGACAAAGTAGGAAGCCACCAGCACGGCGAGTATGGACAAAGACATCACGAGTGGAGCCTTGCTGGTCTTGTGATGCTCCACAGACGACTTCTCAGGAACCGATTTCTTTACATTAACGGATGGCTGCATTTTCCCCTGAATGCGTTTTAATGCTTCAATTTTTTAGCATGGCGGGCAAGAATAAGGGGTAAAATTTGATGCCAGCAACCGGAGGAAACAGTATAGGGCATCTTGCAGCGAGGCCTTTCGGCCAGCGTATTGGCTGAACCTTTGACTTTTGTCAGCGAACGAGTTTCACTCTGACAGCATTGGGTCCTTTGTGGCCCATCTCGACTTCGAAGGTAACTTTATTGTTTTCTTTGATCGGGTCGATCAGACCGTTTATGTGCACGAAAACGCTCTCCTGGGTATCCATATCCTTGATAAAACCGTAACCCTTGGAATCGTTGAAAAATGTCACGATGCCTTTTCTGATCAAATCTGTTTTTGAAGGACCAACGTATTTCGGAACGCTGATCTGGATGTCCGCTTCGTTGACTGCTACTTTGTTCTTCGGATCCGGCGGTGTGGAAGAAAAGTTTCCGTATTCGTCGACATAGGCAATTTCAAAGCTGTTCTTTTCTTTGCCACTGGCTTTTCTTTCTTCTTTGCGCGCCTCTTTGTCCTTTTTCTTCTTCAGTCTTTTCTTTTCGTTCTCTTTTTTGTTCCACGTTTCCTGCGATTTTGCCATAGGTTACTGCTGATTGGTTTTAGTGATGGATTAAGTTAATACAAAGCTAGAATATTTATTGATTAAAGCAGGAGGAAAAACGGTATAAATGAGATTGAAAAGCCGGAATATTTTCAGATTTGGAATAATCCTTGCATGTGGCCAGTGGCATTTCTGAATCGGTTGAACAGCTGCTTCGTCAAAACAATTGCAGCTGGTCGCCTTTTATGTCAGATCCGCGCGCCAGCTCCTGCTGGCCGAAATTTGAAAGGGTGATGCCCAGTAGCCGGATTTTTTTATTTGAAACATCGGTGGCGGCCAGCAACGCACAGGCTGTGGTAAAGATCAGTTCGCGGTCATCGATCGCTTCGGGAAAGGAATGGCTTCTCGTCACTTGTCTGAAATCATGGTATTTAATCTTCACGGTGATGGTCCGCCCCTTTAAGCCGTTTTTCAACAACCTGGTGTATACAGTTTTTGTGATCTTGCGGAGTTCATCGTGCATATCCTCTTGTTCCGTCAGATCGTAGGGAAAGGTGTCTTCCGCTCCTACAGATTTTGTTTCGCGGTCCGGTTGCACCTCCCGGTCGTCGATGCCGCGAACGATCCGGTAGAAAAAGGCGCCGCTCTTTCCGAAATGTTTTTGTAATTCCGCTTCACTTAACCGCTTCAGATCAGCGCCCGTGTGAAGACCCATTTGCTTCATTTTTGTTGCGGTCACTTTTCCAACGCCGAAAAATTTCTCCACGGGAAGGTTTTCCATAAAACGTTCAATGCGCGAAGGCCCGATGAATGTGAGACCGTCTGGTTTGTTGAGATCGGAAGCGATCTTGGCAACGAATTTATTGATGGAAACACCCGCTGAAGCAGTAAGCTGCAGCTCGTCTCTGATGGATTGTCGTATTTGTGATGCGATCTCCAGGGCTGAGCCAATGCCAGGTTTATCCGTGGTAACATCGAGGTATGCTTCGTCAAGTGACAATGGTTCGATCAGGTCGGTATAGCGCCGGAAGATCTGGCGGATCTGCGCAGAAACGTTTTTGTAAACGTCGAAGCGGGGTTTTACAAAAATAATTTCAGGACATAATTTGACAGCTTGCTTTGAAGGCATGGCAGACCGTACACCGAACTTTCGCGCTTCATAGCTCGCGGTTGCGACAACTCCTCCCCTGCCTTCCGGACTGCCACCTACGGCAATAGGTTTTCCTGCGTACTCCTGGTTGTCGCGCTGCTCGATCGAAGCGTAGAAGGCATCCATGTCAATGTGGATGATCTTTTTTACCATGCCTTCACGGGTCAACAATGAATGTGTCGCTGTCAGGCCTGTTTTAAATGATATGCCTTGGGCTTAACAAATGCCCTGAGGCCGATGTGAGAGAGCGTTGCGCCGATACCGGAATGTTTTCGTCCGCTCCACGGTACGGCTGCACTCACCCGGTCACAACAATTCCAGTAACCGGTGCCGGTGTCGATCTTTTCAAGGATCTTCTCGGCCCTCGCCTGGTTCTGGCTGTAAACGGACGCGGTGAGTCCGTACGCTGTATCCTTCATCAATTCGACGGCCTCCTCATCGCCTTTCACTTTCATGATGCCGATCACGGGCCCGAAGGATTCGTCGCGCATTACCTGCATGTCGTGGTGAACATTTGTCAGGATGGTAGGGTCAAAGTAATAACCTTTTTGACCGGATCGTTTTCCCCCCATCACAAGATGAGCGCCTTTTTTCACCGCATCCTCGACCTGCGCTTCCAGCACGGTCAACTGTTCTTTCCGCGTAAGGGGACCGAAGTAAACACCAGCCTCACCCGGCAATCCGCGCTTCCAGGAAGCCACTTCTTTTGTGAATGCGTCGACATAACGGTCATAGATCTTTTCGTGCACATAGATGCGTTCTACCGCACAGCAGCTTTGCCCGTTGTTATAGAATGCACCATCGGCCGTTGCCGCCGCAACGGCATCCACATCAGAGACATCATCCGCAACATACAACGGATCCTTACCGCCGAGTTCACACTGGCAGGGTACCATCTTCGGTGCAACGCTCTCATAAATATATTTTCCGGTCTTATAGGAGCCGGTGAAAAAATAGCCATTGAATGGCATGTCAAGAAGCGCTTCGCCTGTGGCCTTATCACCCACGGCAATCTGAAAAACACCCTGTGGAACGCCGGCCCGTTTGAGAAGCTTTTCAATTTCCAATCCGGTCAGCGTCGCGTATTCCGAAGGCTTGTACATCACCCCATTCCCCGCGAGCAGTGCCGGAACAAAAACGTTCACACCGACAAGCCAGGGATAATTCCAGGCGGAGATATTGCAGATAACCCCCAGCGGTTCATAAGATATCTTTTCCTGCAAACCATCTGCGTGCGTCATCACTTCATCCGACAGGTACTTCAGCGCGTTTTCCGTCAGCCACTTGATGCGCGACCTGGCGCCGTTGATTTCATTGCGCGCCTGTTGCAATGGTTTTCCGACTTCGCTTGTCAGCACGGCGGCAAGCGACTCGATGTTCTCGTCCAGAAGAGAAGAAAACGCCTTCAATATATTGACCCTGTCGTCAGGCGATACCTGCTGCCACGCTTTCTGGGATGCCAGGAGCAACTGAAATTTCTTTTCGAGGGTTTCCCGGGTATCTTCCTTCACGTCTGTTATCACTTCTTCGGTTGCCGGATTTATGATCTTCATGATTGATCCTGATTTTATGTTTAAACAAAATATGTCTACGAATTCCGTACGGCCTCGAGAAACTTCAGTTTAATGTTTTTGGAGAACAGGCTTTCCTGCGTCCGCATTCTTTCCGGATGCCATTGCACCAGCATGAGAAACGCTCCTTTTTCATTGCCTTCTCTTTCGATGCCCTCTACCACGCCATCAGGCGACAGGGCATTCGCAACAAGTCCTTTGCCGATGAGGTCGGCAGCCTGATGATGTGCGCTGTTGATTTCACCGCCCGTACTTTCAACGATTTTCCCCAATTGACTGTTGGGATCAACCAGGACGGCATGATAGCGGTCTTCTGTTCCTGATTTGGAATGATCAAATTTTCCATAGTCGGGGATGTGTGGTAACAGGGTGCCTCCGAAAAAAACGTTTGCTACCTGAAGGCCGCGGCAGATGCCCAGTACAGGAATCTGATTCTTCTCGGTATGCTCCAGGACCTTCCACTCAAACTCGTCCCTTTGTTCGTCTATTTCGTGACAACGTTCGACGTATTCGGTTTTACGGTAAAAACGCGGATGTACATCTTCTCCTCCGCTCAGTACGATGCCGTCACATTTTCCGATATCGTCCAGATTATTTTCCTGGGGGCTCAGCCGCACCACCGTCACATCCCGTTCCGCTTCAATCCATTTCTGGTAGTTCTCATATCTGCTGCAATCCGTTATCCCTATCGTAATTCTTTTTTTCATTCCTAAGAAAAATGTTTTTTAAATGCTTGTACCCGATGTCTCTGTCTCATATTTTCTTTCATCTTTATAACGCCTTCAAATAGAGTTGTTTGAAATCGTCGCGGCTGACGGGTTTCGGATTATTAGGATGTGCAAAATCTGCGAACGCCAGGTCGGCCAGGGTTTCAACGTGTTCAGCCTTTACGCCGATCGCGCTAAGTTTATGGGGTATTTCAATACTTGAATTCAATTCGAATAAATAATTTACGACACCTTTTCCGCTTTCATCCTTTAGCGACAGCGCCCGCGCCATCTGTTTGAATTTATCCTCACATCCCTGGATGTTGTATTCCATGCCATAAGGAATATTCACAGCGTTGGCCAGACCGTGATGGGTGTCCAGGAGCGATGAGAGCGGGTGTGCGAGTGAATGAACCACACCGAGACCTTTCTGGAAGGCAACGGCCCCCATCAGGGAGGCGATCAGCATTTTGCTCCGCGACTGGATGTCCGGGCGGTGGACCGCCTGCGGAAGCGAATCCTTGATCAGCATCATGCCCTGCAATGCAATCCCTTCGCAAAGCGGATGGGGCATTTTTGCAAGGTAGGCCTCCATGTTGTGCGTCAACGCATCCATGCCGGTGGCCGCCGTAATAAAGGGCGGCAACTCCATCGTCAGCAAAGGATCCGCAAAGACGATCTTAGCCATCAGCTTGGGCGAAAAAAGAATCTTCTTCTGATGTGTAACGTCGTCTGAAATGATTGCACTTCGGCCCACCTCACTGCCTGTTCCGGAGGTAGTCGGAATTGTGATAAAGTGCGGCACTTCGTTGGTGACATACACATCGCCGCCGATCAGGTCATCGTATGTAAACAGGTCTTCACGGTGGTTTACGCGAAGGACGATTGCCCGGGCAACATCGAGTCCCGCACCCCCTCCTATTCCAATAATGGAATCCCGGTCTGTTTGATCGTAGACCGCGGTGCCTTTATACACATCCGACTTCACCGGGTTTTTGTGGATATCGGAAAATACTTCCGCTGAAATCTGTTTTTGCTTCAGATCCTGGAGGATGGACTTGAAGAAACCGAGTTGCGCAACGACCGGATCCGTAACGATCAAAGGACGCATCAGCTTATTTTTTACCAGATAATCAGGTAATTCCTTACTGGCGCCTGCACCAAAACGGATCGTGGTGGGAAAGTTGTATTGGTAAATTTTATCAAATGTCATTGCAAGTCTTAGCGTTTGAGGTTTAAAGTCTGTTGTTTGTTGCCGGCGCGGTCATCTCCTTGACAGCGATGCAAACCGCGCTTAACGGGTGATGTATTCATATAATTTCGAAATATCTTTTAAACTCCCAGTCAGTTACTGCCTTGAGTGACTGACGCCACTCCCATTCACGTGTCTGAGTGAAGTGTTCAACAAATTTTTCGCCCAGAATGCTCCTGGCAACATCGGATCTTTTCATCATTTGGGTGGCGTCATACAAATTTGACGGCAGAACGCCATGTGAAAAATCGCGGTAGCCATTCCCGGTCGTCGGCGGTTGCGTCAGCTTCATTTTTTTTTCGATGCCATACAATCCCGAGGCCAGCGCCGCCGCCATGGCAAGGTACGGGTTTGCATCCGATCCGATGACACGTGTTTCCAAACGTGAAGATTTTCCACTGCTGCAGAGCACTCTGAGGGCGACAGTTCGGTTATCGATACCCCACGTGAGGGTGGTAGGCGCCCATGCTCCCTCCACAAGTCTCTTGTAGCTGTTGATCGTCGGTGCATACATAGGAAGCACGTGGGGAAGGCAATAAAGTTGGCCCGCGAGGTAGCTTTTCATTGTCTCACTCATCTTCCATTGATCCGTCTCATCATAAAACAGATTATTTTCTGATGCTTTGTCCCACAGGCTTTGGTGCACATGCCCGCCGCATCCAGGAAGGCTTTCGCTGATCTTTGCCATAAAGGTGGCGAGGATGCCATGCTTGTAGGCGATCTCCTTTACAGACGTCTTAAAGAGTACAGCGCGGTCAGCGGCCTCTGACATTTCCGCGTATTGAATGGCGGCTTCCAGAACGCCGGGGCCGGTTTCTGTGTGAAGGCCTTCAAGGGGAACATCAAATCTCCTTAACAATTCAAAGAGGTCGGTGAAGAAAGGATTGTTCAATGTGCTTCGAAGTATAGAGTACCCGAACATACCCGGAGTAAGCGGTGTCATGTCGCGGTAATTTTTCTGCTGTGCACTTTGCGGTGTTTCCCGAAAATTGAACCATTCGAACTCCTGGGAAAAGTAAGGCGTAAAACCGGCGTCAGTTGCATCGTTGACGACTCTCCGCACCAGTTGCCTTGGGCAAACGTAGGCTGGGTTGCGCTGCTCATCCACAAGGTCGCCGAGGAAAAAGGGAACGTCACCTTCCCACGGGATTTTTCTGAAAGTGGAAAGATCAATGCGCGCAGGGGCGTCGGGATAACCAGTATGCCAACCGGTATATTTTACATTGTCATAGGAAATATCGGCAGCATCCCAGCCAAAGATGACATCACAAAAGCCGGAACCGTTTTCGGCAGCCGATAAAAACTTGTCAGTGGAAATATATTTTCCACGCAGCACGCCATCGATATCCGTAAACGCAATCTTGACTTTGCCGGAAGGATGGTCTTTGACATATTGTAGAATTTCCTTGCTGCTCATGGTTCATTAACTTTTTGTTCTTGTGTTTGCCTGCGCGTCCGGGCGGGCTGTATCCGGAGGTGACCCCTGCCCTTTCCTCACCTGCCATAATTTGAATACTCCGTAACAACCGGCCACCAGAAGACAATAGACTGCAGCCAGTTTGAAGTTATAGATCGCCATGGCAATAAAAGAAATAAGGGCGATGATCAGTGCGGTATAGGGGAAAAGCGGATACAGGGGAACCTTGAAAGGCCGCGGCAGCAAGGGCTCTTTTTTTCGCAGTCGCAGAAGCGAGATCATGGAAAGGATATACAGTGTGAGCGCGCCAAATACCGACATCGTTATGATCTCTGCGGTTTTCCCGGTAAGCAGGGCCACGATCCCGATGCCCATGTTGAATACCAATGCATTGGCCGGCGTCTGAAAACGGGGATTCACTTTGCCCAGAAAAGCGGGGGCGAACCGTACGCGGCCAAATTCAAAAGTTGACCTGCCCGCCACCAGAATGATGCCGTGAAAAGAGGCGATGAGTCCGAATAGGCCTACCGTAATAAGCAGATGATAGAGCAGATTATTTTCTCCTACGATAAAACCAAGGGCCAGTGGCAGGGGCGAATCGGAAGTAGTTCCGTCTGCCTTGTAAACGATCGCCTCCCAGCCGGCGACGCCGACGGAAGCTGTAAAGGTGAGCAAACATAGTATGACCAGGGTGACGATAGCAGACCCGAACCCCCTGAGAATTGTGCGTTGCGGGTTTACCGCTTCTTCTGCCACATTCGCGACACCCTCGATGGCCAGAAAAAACCAGATGGCAAAAGGGATGGCGGCGAAGATCCCTTTCCACCCATTGGGCAGGGCATTTTGTTCCAGGTTTGCCCATTCAAAATGAGGCAGCGTCAGGCCCGCAAACAGCAAGAGTTCGCCGACAGCCAGCATCGTGATCACGAGTTCAAAGAGCGCCGCGGCCTTTACACCATAGA
The DNA here is from genome assembly GCA_049791675.1 of Chryseosolibacter sp. Classification (GTDB taxonomy): domain Bacteria; phylum Bacteroidota; class Bacteroidia; order Cytophagales; family Cyclobacteriaceae; genus Chryseosolibacter. Next base: position 2,548 of record JBARAD010000014.1, on the reverse strand, counting down.
TGTTCAAGCCCGTAAAAAGCAAATAGGCGAAAATGGCGATGACCAGAATGGGAATGGCGGGAAAAAACAAATTAAAATAAGCGCCGATGGCAAAGGCGATGGCGGGTGGCGCAAAAATAAATTCAACGCTTTGGGCTATGCCCGCAACAAAGCCAAGGTCTTTGCCGAGCGCACGGTGCGCATAATCGAAGACACCTCCGGCCCTGGGTATTGCACAGGCAAGTTCTGAGTAGCTGAAGGTAAAGGTAACGTAGAGAATAATGATGAAAAAAGTGGCAATGGCCAGGCCAAGGGTCCCTCCTTGTTCCAGCCCCAGATTCCAACCGAAATACATCCCCGAAATGACGTACCCTACACCCAACCCCCATAACATTGCAGGGGTAAGTGTTCTTTTTAACTCATTTGATTGCAAGCCATCCTCATTAAGTGAAAGAAACTTGATGAAACATAAGGGAAAAAGTTGAAAGTTTCCAGTAGAGACGCCTGATTATGCGCTGACCTTGTCGGGAATTGAAAGATCGAAGACTGAAGAAACGGAGGGTTCAAGCGCTCATACCGCAGCCACCGGCGTTGGGGAATGCGCTGAAAAGAAAAAGCCATCTGCTGATGGCAGATGGCTTTCATGCAACATGTTAATTTCTATTACTGAATGACCTGTACCTTTACAGCATTCAGACCTTTCTTTCCTTTCTCAACTTCAAATTGCACTTTGTCATTCTCGCGAATTTCATCAATAAGACCACTTTGGTGAACAAAGATGTCTTCGCTAGAATCGGATGGCTTTATAAACCCAAAACCTTTTGAGTTATTAAAGAACTTAACTACTCCTTCTTTCATTATATTAAAATTTAATTGTGTTCTTTCTTTTATGCCCGAATGTTTCAGCGTTGGCTGAACACACTCGAAGACTTTAAGACTTAGAGGAAGATGATTGTGGTAAGACTACGTTCTAAGACAGAAATTTCGGTCAATAATTTTAACCAAAGATACACGCTTATTTACATAATCCTAACTTCGGGCGGCTAAAATTTAATGGCCGCTGTTCGCATCATCTTTGGTCAGGACATCATGATAGGGAAATTCTATGCATGTCTGACCTGCGCCCTCTTTCCTAAGGGACCTGCAGCGCAGATTAGAAATTACTGTGTCGGTCTTTATAACCAAAATTGCTGCTAAAGCTGTTATAGACCCTTGGTGAATCGTTCTTAGGTTTTGCTTCATTCACTTTCAGTCTTCTGTTCTGGAATTCCTTTGAATCGAGTTCACGGACGGCCTGGGATCCCTGGCTTTCATCGGTCATTTCGACAAAGCCGAATCCTCTTGATTCGCCGGTAACGTTATCTTTAATGATCTTGACAGATTTTACTTCACCAAATTCTGCGAAAAGCGTTCGCACTTCCATCTCACCCGCCTGGCGGCTGAGATTTCCTACATAAATATTCATTCGTTATTAATTGTGTAAAAGTTATTGTTGAGGTAGTTCGGACCGAAATGTCACGACAGGACGGAATGGAGTACCAGAGAAAAACAAAGATCGGTAATTTTATTGGAACGGGGAAGGACGTTTTACTTCGGCTTCCGGAAATCCGGATAAGTTTTCGATTTATTTTGCTATCAACATATCTAAAACTGTGCCGCCCGGGAAAAGGTTCACGGTGGTGGAATGGAAAACAGGCATTTATCGGGTAAATCGGATTTTGGTCATAGTAGCGGTCACGCGCTGAACAGAACGCCACATCCCTGTCGCCGGGCGGGCAGATCGAACTGACTTTACCTGTGGCAGATGTTCTTCACACGGTGGTATCTCCGCGTTGAAGCCTGCGGCAATTGGTGCACAGTGCTGATTCAGATTTATGGGGTGAACCCCGGAACGCAGCTTCAGGATGTTTTTATGTATACTTTTTCCTTCCGGTCAATGACGTCAAAACATTTTTGCTTTTCAGTAAACAACAGTGATTCCTTGTTTCCCAACCCCAGAATCCCAAAAGTGCAAAGGCTGTCGTAAAAAAGATTCATCACCTTGTTCTGGAGCGCCTGATTAAAATAGATCAGTACGTTCCGGCAAAGGATCAATTGAAATTCGTTGAAAGATTGATCGCTGGCCAGGTTGTGTGGTGCAAATACGATATTGTTGCGCAGGCTTTTGTCCATGAGCACGGCATCATACTGCGCGACATAGTACCCTGAAAAATCCCTTTCCCCACCCGCTTTCTGATAGTTTAGGGTGTAAGCTTTCATCAGATCGATGGGGAATATGCCATCCTTGGCAATCTTAAGCGAATACTGGTTGATGTCTGTGGCGTAAATGATCGACCTTTCCAGCAACCCCGCTTCCTTCAGCAAAATAGCGATTGAGTATACTTCCTCGCCGGTAGCGCATCCTGCCACCCACACCTTGATAAAAGGATACGTGGCCAGACGTTTCATCACTTTGTGCCTCAGGCATGCGTAAAACGCAGGGTCCCGGAACATTTCCGTCACGGTAACGGAGATTGTCCGCACAAAGGCCTCAAAAACACTTTCGTCCTGTAACAGCAACTGCAGGAGC
>JBARAD010000013.1:0-19175 GCA_049791675.1 Chryseosolibacter sp. | reverse complement strand
AGTTCGAAAGTGGTCCATCCCTGAAGTCCCCATTTATTGGGGACAGGATAGACCGCCTTTTTTCCGAAATCGCTGAAGACGGATTGGTCCACCGGGGACAATTTTAAATTTGCTGTTGCACTTTCTTCATGGAGGGTGGCGAAGATTCTTTTACCGGTTACCTTGAAGGCAATGCGCTCAAAGTGTGGGTTCGCTTCCGTGCCAGGGAAGGAGAGCGCCAGGGATTTAAAGATGGAAGTGGTCATAAGTTATCAGCAATCAAGCCCATGATACTAAAGGGAAAACATTGAAATACATCAGATACACTGCTACGCCAAGGTGCAGTACAGAAAGCAAGGCAATATAGCAGAAAAATAATTTCCCGACTGACCGAAACGGTGTCCGCCATATCACTTATGATCGTCGAAATTCTTTCCGATATCCGAAAACCGACTTAAATGATTGGAAGGACGAATGCGCCATGGAACAGATCGGGCTATTCAATTTTTCTGAACCTGAGATCCTTTCTGTTGATGCGCTCGATGCCCTGCGGAAAACGCGTGTATTTGTTGAGTTCTGCCCAGTCATTTTCGGGATAGTCAAAATGGTTTATCCTGCGGGATTCACCAACAGTTGTTGAGATCCCTGTGATCAGGGTTAGCGGTAGTGTTATGGCAAGAAACCCGCCATTTGAAATTGTCAGAAGGCTGGACAGAATTGTCCACATTGCGTAGGCGGTTGTTTCAGTATTGTACATGATGACGCTTGCTGAGCGGACGTCGGCTATTGGCGTTGAAGAAAATATGTCGCTGTTCATGATGTAGACGGAGTCCTGCCCCAGCGCAATGAATTCCCCTTTGATCTCGCGCCGGGTTGAGTCTGCAAAGGATAGTGTAATCCAGCCACCGCGTCCATCCCAGGCAATTCCATTCCGGTTGGGTACGCTTCCTTTCGGCGCGGTTGCTGTTTTGCAGCTGCCCATAAACAGTATGCATGCGGTGAATAAAAGCAGACTATTTCCTGACATAGCGGCTGTTCCAGAAGGTTTTCTCCATGACGGGTTCGATCTTTTTGAAGTCTCCAGCAACCCTCTTCAGAAATAAGGAGGGTCTGTTAATCATCCGCGCAAGCTTGCTGAAGCTCTGTTCTTTCACCCACTCGTCGCGGATCCATTCGAGATAATATCCTTTTGAATCAAGGAAAAGCTCCGCGTTGGTGAATGGCAAATCATAGCGAATGAGGTAGACATCCCCCGGATACGTAACGAGGTATGCATCTTCATTTTTCAGCTTGTCCAGCGGTTCAGGTTCCGATCCGATGATCGTCTCAACCTGCGCAGGCTCGATCATCGTCGGATGAACCTCCCCGGAAAGCGTCGCCAACGCGACGTAATCTATGCGCCAGAGGCCTTTATTCATCCTCAGCTTCAGGGTTATTGATCCGTCTGCACGGCTTGACAGCGGTACCACATTGAAATCCGTGGCGATTGGTCCCGTTTCATTTAACTCGCCTTCAAATCTCCAGTTGCCATCAGGTTGTTCGCTGAATACCTCCACTCCGCCCAGCAATGAAAAAATGCTTTTCGATGGCCTGGCCTTTCCTCTTTCCAGTTCGGCCAGCCAGTACGTTGCTGAGTTGCCCATGTAGGCGAGTCCCTGGTACATGAGGTAGGTGGTCATCAGTGTCTGCCTTTTGCCCAGCACAAGACCAATGGATTGATCCGAGGTGACATCGAACCTGATGATAAGCTCTTCGCGCGAATTGAGATTCATGGAGTCCGCACGCGAATAGTACTCGCGCCCATCGGCAGTGTTCACCATTTGGAGACAATCCCCGGTGGAGGTTTGACAGCTCCGCGGTGCTGACATTGTGGTGGCGCGCACGAAGGTGCCTTCGGCGGTGGCGAAGATCCTTTCATTATCTCTTTTTTCAAAGGCCAGTAACCGCGCATATCTGATGGCGTGTGTCTCCATCGCCTCGTTGGTTAATTTTAATTCCACACTTTGGTCCGCTGTGATGTGATACAGCATATCGATATCATTTCTTTCGAGGGAGGGGGAGATGCTGGTAGAAAAGCCCTCGGCCTGGAGCATCAGGCTATCGCCATTCCAGGCATAAAAGGTGGGGCATGATCCAAAACAGGCTTTGGGGTTGATGAGACAAAAAATGGCGAACCCTGAGGTGATGCCGGTCACGACGGCAAGTCCGCCGGCGATGGATCGTCCCGGATCATTTGTTTCTATGAGTGCAATGTCGGAAATGTCCACTTTGAACATTGGGCCTTCAGGTTCCTTTTTGGATCGGATATCTCCGCGTTTTTCAATGACATTTCTGTTGATGTCGAGGAAGGTGCCATGTCCGTTTAGTGTGCTGTCGTCCGAATCAAAATGCCACTTGTACATGACATAGGCAAGACCATTCTTCATATGCGCCTTGATGAATTTGCCTGCAGGATCCAAAGCGGCAACCTCCTGCACTTCTCTGATCTCTCTCTTAACCGGAATGGTCTGGCAACCCGAAAGAAATATGAGACCTGAAATGAAAGTGATGGTGGAAAATGCCGAACGGTAGAAGGTGTCAGCGATTCTTCTCATGTATAAGAAATATAAGAAAAATTTACCCGATGACAACTTTGGTATTGGCATTTTATTCTGAACAGGTAAAGTTGAGCGGCGCCTTGATTTTGCTGCTAGCTTTTCAGAAAAGACGGAGTACGGGATGGGGTAGGGCGGAGCATTCCCTTCCGGACAGGGCCAGGGACCTGGCCCGGCTATCAGGCGATGATCGGAACTGCGGAGCGGGATGAATATGTTGAATGCGACGGACAGGCGTCCGGTGGATTGATTTCAATCACAAATTCGCGACTTGACTTTGTCATCGACTTTCATGCCCATACTTTCAGCGAGCCTGATATCAGCACAGGCTTCTGTCTTGTTCTTCATCTTCACTTTTGCCATCGCCCTGTTGTATACGGCGGGAGCGTAGTCCGACTGGTAGATTAACGCCACATTGAAATCTTCAATGGCATCGCTGTACCGTTCAAGCTTGAATAACACGTTTCCCCGGTTGATCCAGGCTTTAAAAAAGTCTTCCCTGAGGTCAATGGCTTTTGTGTAATCCGAGAATGCGCCTTCGTAGTCTTTTAATTTCTCCCGCGCCAGGCCGCGACCGAGCCAGATCTGCGCGTCGTCCGGATCAATGTCCAAAGCTTTCGTGTAATCCTCTACTGCCCCTTTGTAGTATCCACCCTCAAAGCGTTGCACGGCCCTTTCCAGGTAGGGATAGAGCATAGTCGAATCCCGCTCGATTGTTTCCGTCAGGCGATCCTCATAAGTGATCGTCTGTCCTTTTTTTGCTTTCAGCGCAGTCAGGTTATGCCGCGCCAGGGTGTGGCCGTAGTTCAGCTTCAATGCCTTCTCGTAATCAGCCTCTGCGGTGGAATCGCTCATGGCTTCCTTCGACAATCCCCTGTTCACAAAATAATCCGCTTCTTGTGAGTTCAACGCGAGGGCTGAATCATAATAAGCAATGGCAGCTTTGTAGTTCTTTGACTTCGATGCGGTTAATCCCAGGTAATTGTAGATGTAGGATCTGTGACCGCTCTCCGGGGTCATCACCGGGTTACGGTCGCCCACACTCATATTCTGCCTGTAAAAAACAGTGTTCGTTTCTGTGGGATTCATGGTCAGGAGCCTGTTGAAATCCGCTTTAGCCTGATCGTAGAATCCGATCCTGAACCTCAGGATCGCACGGCTGAGCAGTACGGGGAGATTGTCAGGAAATTGTTCCAGGTAAATGCTGTAATCGGTCAGGGCCCCATCGTTGTCTTTCAGGACTTCCTTCACTGATCCCCGCAAGGAGTATGCTTCAAAATAGCCGGGGAAATGTTTCAGGCATTCATCGAGCAGCGCCAGGGCCTCCGTGTATTTATCTTCATTGTAGGCACGCTCTGCCTCTTCGTAGACCTCAAATGCTTTCTTCGGTTTCTGACCGGGCGCCAGAAAATATCCGGAAAGAAGCAAAATGAAAAAAAATATTTTTATGCGCATACCTGGCCAGTACCAACGTGAAATTAATCAATAATATCCGACGAAGTTTTTAAACCCTTTCGCCCTTTAACCTGTTTCTAGTGTATGGATACAACTTCATCACGCAAGGCAAACAAAAAAACTGCCACAATCGCTCCCGAAGCCAGCATTCAGCTCGCATACATGGATCACCTGTTGAATCACGGTCAGCGTCCAGCGTCAGTTTTCAAGTTCACCCGCGACCTGGGGATCAAAGAGGACGAGTTTTATGATCACTTCGGATCCTTTGACGGCCTGGAGCGCTACATCTGGAAAGGTTTTTTTGAGCGGACCTTGCTTCGTTTAAGGGCGGATCAGGCCTATGCGGGATTTTCCATCCGTGAAAAGTTACTGGCTTTCTATTACACCTTCTTTGCAGATCTCAAAACAAACCGAAGCTTCGCCCTGCTACACCTTGAACGTCAACCCAAGCTGGAACTTGTACCGGAATTCCTGAAAGATTTTAAATCCGCCTATGAAGGTTATCTCGAAGATCTGCTGAAGGAAGGAAAGGTGTCGGGGGAAATTGCCAACCGGCCGTATCTCGATAAGACTTATCCGCAGATGTTCTGGATGCAGATGGGATTTCTTCTCATGTTCTGGAAAAGTGATAACAGCCCCGCGTTTGAGCAAACCGACGCGGCCATCGAAAAATCTGTAAACCTTGCATTCGATGTGATCAGCAAAGGCGCAGTAGACACAGCGTTTGATTTCGCCAAATTTCTTTTCCAAAACAAGGTCAAGTAAAACCCGTCAAATCCAGCAAGCGGCAGCAGATCAATGAAAGAATTCGAAAAAATTCCAGTGACGAAAGTCCAGCGCGCCACGCGTTTTATTACAACCGGCGCTAAAATCGGAACAAACTACCTGAAACACTACGGTAAGAAACTGGTGAACCCGGACCTTTCACGGGACGAGCTTCATCAGGATAATGCCAATGATATTTACAATTCTCTGAGTGAGTTGAAGGGGAGCGCCCTGAAAGTAGCGCAGATGCTCAGCATGGACAAGAACCTCCTGCCCCAGGCATACCAGCAAAAGTTTGCCATGGCGCAATACAGCGCCCCGCCCTTATCCTATCCGCTGGTAGTAAAGACTTTTAGGACCTGGTTCGGAAAGGGTCCTGAACAGATCTTCGATACCTTCAGTCAGAAAGCCAAAAATGCCGCTTCGATGGGACAGGTGCATCTGGCAACCGTGGGCGGAAAGAAGCTTGCCGTCAAAATTCAGTATCCGGGTGTCAGCGACAGTGTACGTTCCGATCTGGCCATGGTGAAGCCAATAGCCTTATCGATGTTTAAACTCAACCCCGTGGAATACGATTCCTTTATTGAGGAGGTCGAACAGCGGATGATGGAAGAGACGGACTACACACTGGAGCTGAAACGCTCCATGGAATTGTCTGAGAAAACCAGTCATCTGGACAATATCGTGTTCCCGAAGTATTACCCGGACTATTCCAGTCCGAAGATCCTGACAATGGACTGGATTGACGGCCAGCCCCTGGGTGATGTAAAATATGAAGAACTCCCGGACGGCACCGGCACCAGACTTGGACAGGCGATGTGGGACTTTTATCATTTTCAGATGCACCAGCTGAAGGCGGTCCATGCCGATCCGCATCCGGGTAACTTTATCGTTACGCCGAATCACAGGCTTGGCATCATCGACTTTGGATGCGTAAAGGAGATTCCCGATGACTTCTACACGATGTACTTCCGGTTGATGGACAGGGATATTCTGAGCGATGAAAGGAAAAAGGAAGCGGTCTTCTCGTATCTGGGTTTTATTTATCCGGACGATTCACCGAAAGACAGGGCTTTCTTCATGGACCTTTTCAGCCAGTTGATCGGTCTCCTGGCCCGGCCGTTTCAGTCAGATGTGTTTGACTTCGCTGACGACGCGTACTTCGAGACCATGTACGCCTTTGGCGAAAAACTGACCAATATGAAAGCGCTTCGCGAATCCAAAAAGCCCCGGGGTCAGCGCCACGCAATTTATCTGAACCGCACGTATTTCGGGCTCTATAATCTGCTGCATGATTTGAAGGCGAAGGTTAGAATCAGTTGACAATTGAGTCAGTTGACAATTGTGCGGGTCACAAGATTTCCTGGCTTTTCTAATGCCTGCTGTTAATTCATTTCTGTGCTGCTTCACCGGCAGTTGACAGTTGACAATAAGGGTGTGCACAACTTGTACTTTTCTCAATGGATCAGGCAGTTAACCGGCAGTAACTGTCAGTAAGTAATCACTTCCTAAGTTCCGCAATTGGCAATTGATTTCCAGAAGTTAACTGATTTGAAGACGGCATCGGATTTTATGCGTACCCTCAAAGGCAGGAAGGACAAACTGTCAGAGCCCAAAAACATTAGTTTTAGGGTGATATAGTTAAAGTGATTTACTTTAAGTGCTTTTTGCAAACATGTACATTTTCAGTAACTTACGTTTCATTGGTTAATTTTTTAATCTAAACTACTTTTTCTATGCGTGCCATTTGGAAGGGACACATCCAATTTTCCCTGGTAACCATTCCCGTCAGGATCTACAATGCGATCGATTCCACTGAGACCGTCAGCTTTAACCTTTTGTCGAAAGACGGCAATAATCCTGTCGGTTATGAAAAGAAAGACAAGGTAACGGGGAAGACTTTGAAGAACGAAGACATCGTCAAGGGCTACCAGTATGAACCCGGTCAGTTTGTGATCATTGAACAGGAAGATTTCAACAAGGTGAAATTGAAGAGCGAAAAGGTGATTGAGATCCAGGGGTTCGTGAATGCGTCAGAAGTGCCCGCGACGCTGTTTGAGGCACCTTATTATATAGGGCCAGACGGAGACGTTGCTGCCAAAACATACGGTCTTCTGAGTGAGACGCTGAAGCAGGCGAATATGCTGGGCGTTGGCAAGGTGGTGTTGCGTGACCGCGAAGTGCCGCTGCTGCTGGCTCCCTATGATAAGGGGATTGTGATGTACCGGCTGCGGTATCCGCATGAAGTCCGGAACATTAACGAAGTCCCTATGCTCGGTCAGGTGAAAGCCGACAAGGATCAGCTCAAGCTTGCGAAAACGCTGGTAGACTCCATGACAGTAAGGTTTTCTGACATTGAAATGAAGGATCACTACAATGAAGCTTTGAAGGAGATCATCGACGCCAAGGTTGCTGGAAGAGAAGTTGTTATGGTTGCCGAAGAAGCGCCGGAAGTGGTGGATATCATGACGGCGCTCAAGGCGAGTATCGATGCCGCCAAGAAGAAGCCCATGGAAAAGGCCAAAGGCGAAACGGCGAAAAAGGCAAAAGCTGAAAAGGCAGAAAAAGAACAAAAGAAGAGTTCACGCCGCAAAGCAAGTTGACATTACTTGTCACTGCATTTCTCCACTTTACGTCCCGATACGTCGTGTGGCTTTTTCGATGACCGTTCTTATCAATCCGTGTTTACCGGAAAGCTTTAACAATACGCATGCTTACTTTTAAAAAGTAAGGAAGAAACGTTAATTTTGTATTGATGGCCAAGATCATTCAGTTTCCGCTCCATGCATCTCCGGAAAAACTCGGGTTGCAGCGTGCGCGAAAAAAGAAATGCAAGGAGGGGAATAAACCGGCCCAGCTCAATCTGTTTACCGGAGGAAGGGTTGTCAAGATCAACCAGCTTTCAGTATTTGAGGAGGCCCTGATGCTGGATGAACACGGCGACACCAAAAAGGCTCGTCTATGCTATCAGAAGGCGATTGAAGAAGAAGATTGTGCAGCGGATGCTTACTGCAACCTGGGAATTATTGAATCACAGGAAGGCAACTATCCCAAAGCCATTGATTTTTTTACCCTCGCGCTGAAACAGAATCCCCGTCATTACGAAGCACATTACAACCTGGCGAACCTGTATGCGGAAGTGGGCAACCACGCGCTGGCAAAAGTTCATTATGGTATTGCGATAGCGCTCGAACCTGGTTTCCCCAATAGTTATTACAACCTCGGCCTGACCCTTGCCGGCATCAGGGAATACAAAGAGGCGGTAGAATACCTGAAGAAATACAAGGACGTCGCCCCGGCAGACGAACATCAACAGGCGGATGACCTGATCTACAAGTTATCGACCCTCGGATAAAGGTAGGACCAGTAATGCCCAAATACCATCATTCCCCGTTGCATTCCAGGCAGGCCGGGCATCCATTCGTGGAGCCCAATGGCGGAACGACGGGAATAGCCGCTTGCGAAAGATGAGTCGTCAGCAAGCCGGGCTCTTTTTGCTATCTTAAGGTATCACGGTTTTCCAACCCGATGCCTATGGAAATGCTCATACCGATTTCGTTTTTACTGCTTCAATTATGGGTGATCTACCTTTGTTATCGCGCGCAAACCCGCAGACTAAAGCTTAGGTGACATCATCACCACCACGAAGGAAAGAATGGCGATCACAAAGCCGAACATGAATATGTTGTAGGCGATGCGCAGGTATTTGTATTTTTTTCCCAGCACCTTTCCCAGATAATAAATGTCTTTAATGAGGCTTCCGTAAAGGTAGTCGGCATCTTTCATCATTTGCTTCATACTCCATTCATAGTCCTCCACACTCATTCCGTGAAAATTTCCGAAGAACAATAGATTGGTCTTTTTACTCTTTACTTCATCCCGTGTGAACCGGCCGGCAGAAACATTCGGACGTGTTGCGAGAATGGCAAACACAATGGTGGCAAGACATACGGACACAAGCATAATCGTAGGGACGATCAGGCGCGGATCTTCTTCCAGTTTGCGCATCAAGACGGAAACCACCACCGACAGGATGATGGAGTTGATGGTAATGAGGATGTTTGCTTTGTTGTCAGCCATCTGACTTAACATCAGGTGGTTGCTCGAAGTCGTACGAAACATGGTCTCGATACCGCGGTCTGGCTTAAGCAGCCGTTCCTTTTCCAGTTTTGACCGTACTTTCACCAGCTCATCCTCAAGCTCGTGATATTTCTTTTCGCTGATGTCGGGCATCATGCGCTTACGGATCTTCTTGATATTTTTTTTCTTCCCTTCCTGAAGTATTGTTTGCCCGTAGGCTGTGTGGTAATGGTGGTTTTCCAGAAACGCAAGATTGTGCTTTAACCATGCCTCATCGGTCATGGTTGTGTTCGCTGACTTCTCCCATTCTTCCCGGAGTTTATCGGATTGCTCCTGACAAGCCTCGGTGGAAAGGTGATACAGATCGGCATCGCACAGCACCTTGCTGATGAGTGATCGCGGCTGCTGCGGTACTTTGGTGGCCAGGATTGCCTCGGTCACTTCCTGAACTTTTTTCTGGGGAGCTCCCCAGGAGCGGAGAAGCTCGCCCGCCTTTTGCGCCGCATTTTTCTCGTGGTCACCCGCGCCATTGATGTAGCCGACATCGTGAAGCCACGCCGCGATGAGGGTGGATTCCATCTCATCCTCCGTCAGATCAATATGCGTTCCGATCTCTTCCGCAGCAGCGACAACATTCCGGGTATGCTGAATATTGTGAAAAGTCCTCTTTTCAAAAGAAATGTCTTTGAATACATTTTCTGCAAAATCGCTGGCTTTCGTTATTAATTCGGATTCCATAAGAATCTAAAGATAAAGATTTCCTGCGCTCCCCAAAAAAGGTCAACTTTCCGGGAACAGGGCAGGCATCCAAATAGGTTGTTACCTTTGTGGCACCTGCTCGCAATCCATTTGCAGGCGCTTACGTATAAGAAACTGATTTCAGCAAGAGTTTGAAAAACACACGCAATCCATCCGCCTGCATTGGCCGGCAGCCCCACATGCGCAGCGTATTATTATTTCTTCTGGTCGTATTCGGTCTGTCCGGGGCCCTTGCCCAGGAGCGCGATACTGCGGCCGCGCATACCCTGTTCCTGATCGGGGATGGAGGCGAGCCTTATGTAAAGGACGATCCGATGGGAGACGTTGTGCGCGAAAAGATAAGGCTCGCAGGCGAAAACGCCACGGTGGTGTTTTTAGGGGATAATATCTATCCGGCCGGCTTGCCGGAGAAGGCTTCCCGAAAGTATGCGCTCGCCGAGTCATCCCTTCGGACACAGGTGGATTTTGTGCTGGGTCTCCCTGCCAAAGGCATCTTTATTCCCGGTAACCACGACTGGCAACATTGGGGAAGGAAGGGACTTGAATATCTCCGGAATCAACAGCAATGGCTTGACTCATTAAAGGATGAGAAGATCACATTGCTTCCCAGGAACGGATGTCCCGGTCCGGTTCAGATCGCGCTGGATGACAAGAATCTTTTGGTGATCCTTGATACGCAATGGTTCCTTCATCAATGGGACAAACCAAAAGATGCAGCGTTATGCCAGGCGGTGACCACTGCGGATGTGTTGACGATGGTGGAAGACATCTTCAGGAGCAATCGCGATAAGAGGGTCATCGTCGCCGGACACCATCCACTCATTACTTACGGTGAGCATGGGGGGGTCTTTACCTGGAAAGCGCACCTTTTTCCCCTTGAGGAGATCACGCAGTATCTGTACATCCCGCTTCCGGTGATCGGGTCGATCTATCCGCTTTACCGCAAATGGTTTGGACATCTTCAGGATACCCCGCACCCCGTGTACAGGGAATTCAGCAAGTCGTTGCAGCGCATCATGCGCAAGTACCCGGGATCTTTTTACGTGGCGGGTCATGAACACGCGTTGCAGTACATTGTCAAAGACAGCACGCATTTCATTGTCAGTGGCTCCGCCTCCAAAACCGAATACGTGAAGAAGAAGGGCCATGCAGTATTTGCAAAAGACATCCGCGGTTTCTCCCGGCTTTCGCTTCTGAAGGATGGCGATGTCATCATCACATTTTTTCAGGTGGATGAAGAAAATCCGGAAGGCAGGCAGGCATTTTCAACAACCGTTTCGTCCCGTCCCGAGGTCACGTTGCCGGCGCCAGACAGACGCAGTTTCAAAGGGGAGTATGTTCGCGTCAAAGCAAGCGATCAATATCACGCGGGAAAGCTGAAGCAACGCCTGCTGGGGAAGAACTACCGTTCGGCGTGGTCTCAGGAAATTGAAGTTCCGGTCTTTGATCTGCAAACAGAGAAGGGAGGTTTGAAGGTGCTTCAAAAAGGGGGTGGTCAGCAAACACTCTCATTAAGGTTGGCGGATTCAACAGGGCATGAGTACGTGCTGCGGTCAGTTGAAAAATATCCTGAAAGCGCCATTCCGGAGATGCTGCGAAAAACATTTGCGCAGGACCTCGTGCAGGATCAGATCTCCGCGGCGCATCCCTATGCGGCGCTGGTGGTGCCACCCATGGCTGACGCGGTCGGATTGTATCACACCAATCCGCGTCTGGTGTACATCCCCCAGGATCCGGCGTTCGGTGAGTACCAGGAAACCTTTGCCAACACGCTGGCCCTCTTTGAAGAACGCCCTGATGAGGATTGGTCTCACGCGTCCTTTTTCGGAAACTCAAAAAAAATCATCAGCACACAAAAGGTAATTGATAAGCTCGCGGATGACAATGACAACCGGGTAGATGAAAAATTCGTCCTGCGCAACAGATTGTTTGACCTGATCATTGGCGACTGGGATCGCCATGATGATCAGTGGCGGTGGGCCACCGAAAAAAGCAAACAGGGTGACCGTTATAAACCCATTCCACGCGACCGCGACCAGGCGTTCTTTGTCAATCAAGGGATGCTGGCCAAAATCTGGAGCCGTAAATGGGCTTTGCCTAAGTTTGAGGGCTTTGACGAAGACATCGACTGGGCTTCGGGACTCTCCTTCAATGCAAGGCATTTTGACCGCACCTTTCTTTCAGGTCTTTCCAGAGAAGACTGGATAGCCATAGCGGAGGACCTGAAAAAGGATCTTTCGGATGAGGTCATTGAAAATGCCATCCGCCAGTGGCCTTTGGAAATCTTTAATCAACATGGTCCGCAGATCATCCGGAACCTCAAAACCCGCCGGGACAATATCGTGGTGGAGGCGATTTCACACTACGCGTTCCTGGCGCGCGAAGTCGAAGTAACAGGTTCCGACAAAAGAGAATCATTTGAGGTCGTGCGGCTGCCCAACGGAGATGTGCGTGTGCAGATGTTCAAGATCAACAAAAAAGGAGCACTGGAAAATAAACTGTACGACAGGCTTTTCAGAAAAAATGAAACGCGTGAAATAAGACTGTACGGATTGAATGACGACGATGTTTTTAAAATTTCCGGGTCATCAAAAAGATCGATACTGGTAAGGGTGATCGGCGGTGGGGGCGATGATCGCTTGTCGGATTCGTCGGCAGTGAATGCTCCCCTTCATAAGAAAACAGTTTTCTACGATATCACAGGCGGAGGGGAAATTCAGTCCACAGGCGAAGTGAAGAATCTGAGGTCTCCGGATCCCGCTGTCAACGAATACAGCCGCTCCGCTTTCGAATACGATCGTCTTGCCCCCTTGTTATATGCCAATTACAATTTTGATGACGGACTCTTTGTCGGAGCCGGGTTCTTATGGTTCAAGAATGGGTTCCGGAAAGCACCTTTCCGCCAGCGCCATCTTTTCCTCGCGAGTATCGCGCCACTGACGCGATCCTATGATTTTCGCTATCATGGCAAATTTACTGACGTCGCGGGCAGTTGGGATCTGGAACTTGAAGCTGATATAAAAGCACCGAACTACGTGAATAACTTCTTCGGTATGGGTAACGAATCCGTGTTCGAGAAGAATATTGGTGAGCAGCCGGGCATTGATGTCGATGAAGCCATTCAGTACTACCGTTACCGTTTTGAAGAGCTATCCTTCTTTCCTTCCGTTTCGCGCGAAGTCGGTGGGCAGGGTACCCTGAAATTCGGCCCGATGCTGCAGCGTATCGAGATGGAGGAGCCACTGCCTGGCCAGGAGCGGTATATTGAACAATACGCTTCAACGCTCTCAACCGATCTTTTTTCCGAGTACAATACCTTTGGAGGAATTGCGTGGCAACTGAATGCAGGCGCACGTGATGCGGACCTATTCAATCAACGCGGTTCCTTATTTAGTTTGTCCGGAAAACATCTTGCGGGGCTTTCCAAGGGTTCAGATACTTTTTCATCCTACGATGCTTCGCTTTCGGTTTTTCATTCTTTCCGGGAAAGATCGCGGGTGGTTTTTGCAGGCCGTGTCGGCGGAGGTATCAACCACGGGGACTATCCGTTCTACCAGGCACAGGTCCTTGACGGCAAAACCATGTTAAGAGGTTTCCGGAAAACGCGGTTCTATGGTGACGCCAGATTATTTGTGAACGTAGAAGCAAGGGTGCGCCTCCTGAACTTCCGCTCTTATCTGTTCCCGGCTTCCTTTGGAATTTTGGGTTTTCACGATGTGGGAAGAATTTGGTACAAAAGTGAAGATGGAGTGGATCCTTCTGCCAGCGATGGAAGATCCAATGTCTGGCACAAAGGGTGGGGCGGAGGCCTTTGGTTCACTCCCTTTAACCTCACCGTGCTGTCTGTGGAAGCTGCACATTCCCGTGAAGGAACGCTGGGATATGTGCGGCTCGGGTTCCTGTTTTAACCATCTTTCTGATCGGTTGGAATATTTTTTCTTCGGAATAAATTCACATTTTCAGGCATCGCCGGAGCTTCGCCGAATTTTTTCATACTGCGTTGCCGGTTCAGGAACAATATTTTTACATCGGCACTGAACTCTTACAAGTAGGTAGCAGTAATGAAAAAAATTGTTGGTCTGTGGGTACTGTACCTGGGTACCACTATGTGTGCTCTTTCGCAGGTAGATACATCTTATATATACAATCCGAACATGCCGTATGGCACGTTGGATTTGCGTCTTGCCAAATCTCCAACCCGGTATTATTATCTCCAGGAAGATGTCACCTTCAGTTACCGTGAAAGCGCTCCCGGGGTGAGAACAAATACGTATGCGAGCATGACCACCTGGAATACAAGCGCGTATGGTCAGGGCAATCTTCGGGAAAAGAACGGTACTGCGGATAATTTCGTGATGAATTACCGGCTTCTTAAGCCCAAAACCTACGATCCCTCTTATTCGCCGGGATATCCCATCATCATCATGTTTCATGGCGGCGGGGAAGCCGCGAACTGTTGGATCGATACGCGATGCCATTGGTCGACGGCAAGCTATAACCCTGTCACCAATAGCCCTCCGGCGCCTACGACCGAATCACACAAGCTTCTGAACAATGACCGCAACCTGTTACACGGAGGTGCGCAGCATCTCACTGCGGTAAACCTGGCGGGGTCGATGCTTCCGAATAACCCTGCCCTTCCTGACCGCGCGTTTCCAGGGTTCGTCTTATTTCCGCAGAGCCTGAACGGATGGGGGCCGCAAAGCACGGTGGAGGATGCTATCCGCATCCTGCGATTGATCATCAAAAAATACAACATTGACGAAAGCAGGGTATACATTCACGGCCTTTCCAATGGCGGGATGGGTGTGTACCAGGCATTGAAGCGCGCTCCATGGCTCTTTGCAGCAGCGGCGCCGATGTCGGCGGTAACCGATGGGGGCATCATCAACCACGGCATGGTGGGCGAGGTAATCAAATTGCCCTTGTGGGTCTTTCAGGGAGGCCAGGATAACAATCCGACGCCGGGCAGGACTTACAACTATGTCCGTAAATTCCGCGATGCAGGCGGCAGCGTGCGTTATTATTTATATCCGCATCTTGGCCACGGCACGTGGAATACCGCCTACCGTGAACCGGATTTCTTTTCCTGGATACTGAAGAAGAGAAAGTACAACCCCCACATCTATTACAATATCCCCTACATCTGCAATACCACTCAGGCTGGCGTGCGCATGGCTTTCTCCAAAGGATTTTTTGCCTACCAGTGGCAACGGGATGGCCAGATCATTTCCGGCGCCACCCTGGAAGAGTTTACGGCGAATACACCCGGTACCTACCGCGGGCGTTTCAGCAGAAAACCGAACCCCGCGGAAGCGGATTGGGAGCAATGGTCGGATCCCGTCGTGGTAAGCGAAATGAATCCTGAAAAACCTTCTGTTGAAGTGATCGGCACGGCGCATCTGAGGGGTCCGGGCCTTGTCAGTACCGATGAAAACAATACCGTGAAATTAAGGGCGGCAGATTCTGCCGAGTTATACCTGTGGTACAAGAACGGGCAGCCAGTGAACTTCTCCGGTACTGACGTAGACGATACGCTGCGACTGGCAACTTTTATGAGTGGATATTCGGGCGGTAACGGTGCCTATACGCTGGTAGCGAAAAATTTTAACTGCCCAAGTCCACCTTCGGATCCCATAAACCTATTCTTCAATGATTCATCGCCTCAGAATATCTCCATCACCGCCGATGCCATGGGTGTTAAGGGAACGGTGACCGCCTCCGGTATTTTTCTTACCTGGAACGACATTTCCGGACTTGAAACCGGATACGAGATCTGGCGAAGAAAAGCAGGAAGTCCCGATTTTAAGTTTGTCGCTAAAACAGCAGCAGACGCCGTCTCCTTTCACGATCGGAATCTTGACCCGGGCACCACGTATGAGTACAAGCTGAGGGCCGTAAGCAATTCAGGTCGCTCGAACTATGTGCCGTCAGATGACCTCGCCACGAATTACCGGTTTACGACACTGGGAGATTTTCGCACCCCGCCACCGCCACAGGATCTCAAGGTGGTGTCCAATACTTTGAATACGATCACCCTTTCATGGAAAGCTGCGCAGGACGAGAACAGCGTAAAGGAATACTATGTTTACTACAACAGTGATTCCATCAGTACGGGCGGCAACGCAGCCACGTTCACCCTGACGGGTCTTCAGCGGAACACGGCTTTTGCGGTTCGCGTCAAAGCGCTGGACTTCGGAAATCATTTGTCACAGCCTTCGAATCAGGTCATTGCAACAACGTATCTGTCGGGTCTGATCTATAAGCACAGCACCGGAGCCTGGGAAAGTCTCGATGATTCGGCCATGGTCGCAACGTGGGCGAGCCCCGAATTTACGGGTGCTGTTTCCAATTTTACGTTGCAGCCGCGAACGCAGGATGATTATTTCAATTTCCAGTTCACGGGCTACCTGAACATCGAAACGGAAGGCACGTATTACTTCAACATCACCTCGGATGACGGAAGCCGCCTGATCCTGGATGGTACCATCATCGCAGACAACAACGGGCTGCACGGAACGCGTACCGTTGCGAGTGAAGGAATCTATCTAACGGCAGGGCCACACGCAATTGAAGTGCAGTACTTTGACGACGTGGGAGGCCACAACCTCACCGTCCGGTATCAGGGGCCGGGCGTGGGTGACGGCAACACGTTCGTCGCTATACCGGATGCGGCACTGAGAAGCGGTACGTACATTCAGCCCGAAGCCCCCGCCGCCCCGACAGGCGTTACTGCCAGTGGCGTGAGCATGGAGCGCATAGACATCCAGTGGCTGTTTCCCGATGATGCACAGACAGATTACGAAGTATACCGGTCCACATCCACTGCCGGTCCTTTTGAGATCGCGGTGCGCGCCCAGGGGACGTCCGCCATTGATTCCATCGGACTCATTCCGGGAACGCAATACTATTATAAGGTGAAGACTGTCAATAGCAATGGCACCTCTGCTTATTCACCGATCGCTGCCGCGGCGACGACGGCTGATAACGTTCCGCCTACTGTCCCGCTTGGGCTCACCATCATCACCAAGACCATTGCCAATGTCGCTTTCTCGTGGCAGCCTTCTTCCGATAACATCGGCGTTGTCCAATATGAAATATATGCAGGCACCAAGCTCATCGGCACATCTGCCATGCACGCCTTCACCGCGGAAGCGCTGGAACCAAATACGCAATACGTGCTTACCGTGAAAGCGGTCGATGCAAGCGGTAACCGGTCGGAACCTTCCGCGCCACTGACCGCCGTCACCAGCACTTCTGCCATCTTCTATTCGCTGGCCACCGGAAACCTGAATGAGCTTTCAAGCTGGCGCCGCAATGCCAATGGAACCGGTGAAGCGCCGCTCAACTTTTCCGATAACGGCCAGTACTTTATGGTTACGAACCGTTCGGCTACGTCACTTGGCGGGCCATGGACTCTCGGCGGCAATGCGTCGCGTGTGATCGTTCCTGACGGCGTCACGCTCACCGCCGATCACCCCTTCACGGCACATGTTGAACTGCAGGGCAATGCTGTGCTGAATTTAAATGACGCCACGGCGCCCCATCTTACTAAATTGTCGCCGGGGTCAACGGTCAACTTTAACGCTTCTCCCACGATTGAAGCCAACACCTATGGAAATATAATCTTGTCGGGAACCGTTGCGAAGACTTTTGCAGGCGACACCATCACCGTGCTGGGTAACCTTACGGTGAATGAAGGCCTGGGCCTGAAGGGGTCGCCGCACAATACCACCCACATGATCCTGTATGGCGCTTTGACGCTGCAGGGTACGCGTCCTGCCACTGCCGCGGATAACGCGATCGATCTTGCGCTCGCAGGAAGTACAGGGCAATCCATTACGACGGGAAGTGATCTTTATCTTTACAGACTCAGCACGGCCGCCAACCAGACAGTGAATGTGGTGAACCCTTCCGGGACCGCCATCAAGATACACCTTGGTTCTCTGAACGGAGGAGGTATGGTGCTCGCGAATGGTTCGGTCATCAACATAAACGACCACGATCTGATGCTCGAGAATGCCGCCGCGGTGAACCCGGGACAACAAACCGGAAGGATCAGTGTCAACGGCGGTGATCTGTCAGTTGTTTCTTCCGGCAGCCAGAACTCCTACCTGTATTTTGAAGCAACCCATTTTCTGATCAACCGTTTTGATATAGATCTCACCGGTACCGGTATCATAGCAGTCCGTTCGCCGTTGCAGGTTGCAGACGGCATTAAAATGAAAAACGGGACGCTGGCCGCTGACGGAAACATTACGCTGCTGGCTACCGCGGAACGCACCGCAGTGATATACGAGCTTGAGAATACGGCGAAGATCACGGGCGAGGTCGCGGTGCAACAGCATCTCGACGCAGGCGGTATCCGCTACCGATATTTGTCTGCGCCGGTCAATGCCGTCACGGTATCTGAATGGCAGTCATCGTTCCCCATCACCGGTCCGTTTACGGGTGCGTCGACCGGATCCGGTCTGCCAAATACGCCATCTTTATTCTTCTTCCGGGAAAGCAGCGGAGGCTGGGTTGCCTATCCGCCATCGGGTGGCTCGAATACGGCTCCGATCGAAAGAGGCGTTGGCTATGCCGCGTTGTTGCGCAATGCAGACGCACCGGTCACCATGACCTCAAAAGGCAATCCTTACCAGGGAAGCATCTCTTTTGCGCTGGCGGGCGGAAGTGCGTCAGGTGGCTGGAACCTCGTGGGAAATCCTTTCGCTTCTCCGGTCGTCTGGAACGCGGAAGATGGCGCGTGGGCGGGCGCGGGAGTTAGCAACGTTGTGGCTATACGCTATAATACCAATATCAGCGGGAATATCCGCAGCCAGGTTGTGTATCACGATATTGCCCTCGGTGGCGGCGAAATTCCTGCCGGGCAGGCGTTCTGGGTAAGAACATTTACCACATCGCCCTCACTTTCCATTGCTGAAAAAGCAAAGGTCAATCCTGCGGAATCCGACACGGTAACGACTCCGGTAAAGCAAATCATCGTCAATCTGAAACAGGGTGACGTGGGTGACCCGGCGTACATTCTTTTCAGCGAAGCTGGCACGGATGGTTTCGATCCCCAATTTGACGGAAGGAAACTCCGTAACTACGGAATGTTTAACCTGTCAACAGTAACGGCGGATACCATGCTGCTCGCGGTCAATCATGTCACAGATTCCTATTGTTCAAAAACCATTAAACTCAATGTTGCAGATGTGCCGGCGGGGTCATATTCTTTAACATTCGGCAACCTTGCGTCGTTGAATGATGTCGGCGAGCTTGTCCTGACAGATCATTTCGCAGGTACAAGCACTGCCATCACAGGTTCGGAATACCCTTTCGCCGTGACGGAAGATCCGAATTCTTTTGGCCGCTCCAGATTTGAGATCACTTTCAAGAAGAAACAGCTTGATGTGGCGGGTCCGAAGGTAGAGACAACCGACATCTGTGCGCCCGGTCCGGGTTCGATAACATTATCAAACACACAGGAAGGTGTTAACTATCAGATCGTCGATATGACAGGGAAGGCGATGTCTGTTGCAACGATGGGTACAGGCG
>JBARAD010000012.1:0-24624 GCA_049791675.1 Chryseosolibacter sp. | reverse complement strand
ACCGAACGGTCACGGGAGTTGTGACTTCTTCTGAAGATGGCACACCACTTCCGGGTGTGAACGTCGTGATCCAGGGAACGACTGAAGGAACTTCTACCGACGCAGATGGTAGATTCTCCCTCAATGTTCCTTCATCTGAATCTGTTTTAGTATTTTCATTTATCGGTTTGCAGTCACAGGAAGTGACAGTAGGGAATCGCTCCACCGTGGATATTCAAATGACAGTGGATCTTACGCAGCTTTCTGAAGTGGTGGTAGTAGGATATTCTACGACTACCCAGCAGGCCTTCACCGGCACAGCGAAAGTTGTCAGTTCAGAAAATCTTGCCCGGAAAAATGTTTCGAACGTTTCTAGAGCCTTGGCGGGTGAAGTTGCGGGTTTACAGGTGATCAATACCAGCGGCCAGCCGGGAACAGAAGCGACCATCCGCATCCGCGGTTTTGGTTCCGTCAACGGAAATCGCAATCCGCTTTTTGTGGTTGACGGGGTTCCTTTCAGTGGAAGTCTTAATTCCATCAATCCCGCAGATATCGAATCTACCACTGTTTTGAAAGACGCTGCAGCAACCGCCATTTACGGTTCACGGGGCGCAAACGGTGTGATCATTATTACGACAAGAAGTGGCAAAGGAAAAGATTCCTTCGTTGAGGTTGATGGCCAGTTTGGTACAAACATGGCGTTGCTTCCCCGCTACGATGTCCTGACATCTCCGGAGGAATTCATAGGATTGAGTTGGGAGGCCATGCACAACCAGGGGGTCACCCTCGGGCAGGCGGATCCGGTTGCTTATGCAAATGCGACATTATTTTCGAACTCCGGTATCAGTACTAATAACAATATCTGGAATGTGGCGAACGGGGGTGAGCTGATCGATCCCGCGACCAGGACAGTAAGATCTGGCGTGACGCGGTTATACAATCCCGAAAGATGGGAAGATTACGCTTTTCAAAACGCTGCCCGTAACGAGGTCAATGTGAAGTTTGGCGGTTCAGACGAAAAGACCAATTTCTATACGTCATTGGGATATCTGGGTGACAAAGGTTATTCAATAAATTCGGACTTCAACCGTCTTTCCGGCCGCTTGAACCTTAATCATGAAGTTAAGAAATGGCTGAATACATCTTTCAGTCTGAACTACGCCAAAACAGAGCGGAACAGAGGCGGTCAAAGCGAGGATTCAGGAAGTATCTTCTGGTTTGTTGATAATATGCCGCCGATCTATCCTTTGTTCATGCGCGATGCGGAAGGTAACAAGATACCTGATCCGGTATTCGGAGGGGATCGTTATGATTATGGCGAAACCGGCAGGAAGTTCGGATCACTCACTAACTCCATTGCTGATGCCACCTTCGATACCCAGCGTCATGATCGCAATGAATTGAATGGTGCAGCTGCAATTAATTTCAACATTGTTGATGGTCTGACATTTGAAAACAGACTGGGGCTTCAATACTACAACAACAAGTACGTTATCAGAAACAACAAGTTCTACGGTTCGTCCGCGACCCAAAAGGGGTCTATTTACAATCAAAGAACCGAAATGTCTTCCTACAACCTGCTCAATTTGTTGCGGTATAACAGGACCTTCGGCGACCATGGCCTGGAAGTGATCGCAGCGCATGAGGCAACAGAATGGAAAAGCGATGTCATGGATGTCTCAGCTTTTTCTTTGGTGGAAAACGGTCTCGAAGATTTCAATAACGCAGTCGTTAGCAATCCTATCGATTCCTACACCGAGTCCTATTCCCTCGAAAGTTATTTTGCCCAGGTTTCTTATGACTTCAATAAAACCTATTTTCTCTCGCTGAGTGCGCGCAGGGACGGATCTTCAAGATTCGTGAAAGAAAGGTGGGGAAATTTCGGCTCCATAGGGGCCGGATGGCTGCTTTCCAATGAGAGCTTCATGCAAACACAAAATATTTTCTCTTCCTTGAAATTGAAAGCCAGCTATGGTCTGATAGGGGAACAAGATGGTATTGGATTCTATCCGGGATATGACGTTTATCAGGTAGATAACTTAAATGATGCTCCTGCCTTTTCTTTTAAGACCAAAGGAAATCCTGATCTGACGTGGGAGACATCCCGCATGTTTCAAACGGGTCTTGAGTTTTCAATTGGAGAATATGTGGATGGAACGGTTGATTATTATGTCAAAAACACGACCGATTTAATATTTGACAGAAGGGTTGGGCCATCGATCGGATATGCCCTGATCAGAGTAAATGATGGTGAACTAAGAAATAAGGGCCTGGAATTTGATCTGACGGGACATATCATCAAGAAGAGCAGTCTTTATCTGGACCTGTCTGTTAACGGTGAGATCTTCAAGAACGAAATCACAACAATGCCCATCGACCCCGCTACAGGCAACGAAAAATTCCTGGACGTACAGGGCCGTTTTGGCTGGGGTGTAGGTCATTCCATTTTTGATTTCTACATGCGCGAATTTGCGGGCGTCGACCCTCAGGACGGAAAGAGCACCTGGACCTTGTATTATAACGACGTGAATGGCGATGGTCAGCCGAATACCGGTGAGAATGTTACTTCATTGCATCAGTATCTGTCTGAAAATCCTGATAAGGAAGGAACGCTGATCAAAACCACCACAAAAACATATCAGAGTGCGACGCAACTCTATGTTGGCAAATCTGCCATCCCGAAAGTAAGGGGCGCCGTCAACCTGGCCACTGGGTTCAAAGGACTTGAACTGAGTATTCAGATGCTGTACAGCTTCGGCGGTTACGCATATGATGAAGCGTATTCAGTGTTGATGGGTAACGGATTGATTGGCGGCAATAACTGGCATACGGATATCCGGAACCGGTGGCAACAGGCAGGCGATGTAACAGATGTTCCCCGCGTTTCCAATAGCCGGGATGCTAACGTTTCATCAACTTCTACACGCTTCCTCACCAAAGCTGATTATATGGTATTGAACAACGTGCGTCTTGGATATAATCTTCCTTCAAAACTCATCAGTGGGGCAAAAATGACTGCCGCGAGTGTGTGGGTATCCGGTGACAACCTGTGGCTCAAGTCTGAGCGTACCGGATTCAATCCATCTACAGATGAAGCGGGTACCAACACGATGTACCGGTACAATCCGCTCTCAACGTTCTCTGCAGGTCTAAGAGTTACTTTTTAATTAACAAGCCTCATGAAAAAATTCAAGGATATGAAAAACACTCTGTATATAATGCTGACAGCTGCCCTCACCCTGGTGTTGAGCAGCTGTAGTGAAGATTTCCTGGAGAAAAAACCCAGCGAGGAATTGTCTTCCGAGCAAATCACTGAAGCGGTAAAACAGGATCCGGACCTTCTAAACGGAAATATCGCGGGTCTGTACTCCACTATGTACAACACAGGTACCGGTGGAACGACCGGTCACGATGATTTTGGTCAGAAAGGTTTTGATATCTTCAGCGATATGCTTTCTTCTGACATGGCTCTGGGCGCGTTGAATTATGGATGGTATTCGACCGTTGTGAGATATCAGGCGACCAAGGATTATACCAGCAACCCAGCGTATGCTCCGTGGCGTTATTACTACCGGATCATCTTTGCCGCAAATACGGTCATCGATGCTTTGGGAGGCACCGATGCTGAACAGACCGAAACTGAACAGAGACACATTATGGGGCAGGCAAAAGCCATGCGCGCCTATGCATATTTCTACCTGGCGCACTTTTACTCCACAGGTTATGGGGATGGAAGCGCTAAAATCCTTCCTATATATAAGGACACAAAGGTGCCCAACCAGCCCTTGAGTACGACTCAGGAAGTGTATGATTTGATCATCAGTGATCTAACGCAGGCCATCGACTACCTGTCGGACTTTAACCGAGCGTCCAAAGACCAGATCAATGCATTCGTTGCAAAAGGATTGCTTGCTTACACGTACGCCGCAAGAGGAACAACGCCGGATCTGCAAAACGTGGTTACACTGACGCAGGACATCATCGACAATGGCGGTTTCCCGTTGGTGGATGAAGATGAAGTGGTTGCCAGGTTTGATCCGGTCACGGGTGCGCTTCTGAATCCCGAATCCGGCTTTAATAATATTAATACGCCGGGCTGGATATGGGGTGTAGATTTAACCCTTGCCAACGATCTTGATCTCGTGTCATGGTGGGGCCAGGTTGACCTCTACACGTATAGCTACGCGTGGGCGGGTGATCCTAAAGTAATCGATCTCGGTTTATACGATGCAATAAGACCCGACGATTTGAGAAAGCAACAGTTTGTGCAGTTGGAGGCAGATACCTACTATCCTATCAATAAGTTTTATGCGCAGCACCGCGTACAGGAAATGGATGATGAAGAATGGGGTGGTCAGAGGCA
Organism: Chryseosolibacter sp.; assembly: GCA_049791675.1. Lineage (GTDB taxonomy): Bacteria > Bacteroidota > Bacteroidia > Cytophagales > Cyclobacteriaceae > Chryseosolibacter. The sequence continues at coordinate 20,282 of JBARAD010000012.1, read as the reverse complement.
GATCACTTCTGATTATGTTTATATGCGTGTTGACGAAATGTATCTGTTAAATGCTGAGGCCCAGGCTAAACTCGGCCAGGATGCTGCTGCCATTACAAGATTAAAAGAGCTTCTTGATCTCAGGATTGCGGATCACAGCTACGTAGATGCGCTCAGTGGACAGACGTTGCTTGATGAGATTTATCTTCAGACAAGGATCGAGTTGTGGGGCGAAGGAAAGAGCTATCTGGCGTTGAAACGCAATAAGGCTACCCTCACACGCGGATCGAACCATTTGTTCAACGCGGGCGAAAGCTTCACGTATGACTCAGACGAGCTGACCTTCCCGATACCTCAGGCAGAGGTATTGAACAATCCGCTCTTAAATCAGTAAGTTTTTAAAAACTTTAAAAAAGGACACCCTCTCTGCTTTCAGGGAGGGTGTTTTTTATTTGTTCTGAAGGAGTGGCTTAACGTTCGCGTAACAGAGGTATCAGGTAACAGAATAGATCTTTTTTTTGAATAATTTTTCGGGTTAAAACGACCCTTAGGGGTAGGCGTTTGGAAACGCTAAACGGAGGCGGGAACGGGGCGATAACGCCTTTTCAAGACTGCTGATCATGCGCAACCCGGGGGGTATGCTTTGATTTTGATATCGTTTGAACTGTTGCTGCGTGAAGTTTTTAAACCCGGGTCTATCGTTTAAAGCCTGGGACCTTACACAAAATCCCGGACCGTTCATCACAACAATGTAACCCAATAATATTGTGCAGAAACCCTGAAATAACCCAAAACAGGGGAGTTGCGTTGCCGCTTATCTACTTAAAATTGCGTTAATCTTCTTTAAAAGATAAAGTTTTTGTTATAAGTTTGAACACTTATAATCATTCATTAACCAAACATTACATATGAAAAAACTTTTACTATTAGGCTTAACCGCGGTGCTTATGCTCGCCAGCAGCGAGCTGTGGGCACAGGACAGGCAAGTCGCTGGCCGCGTGACGGACGCCGAGGACGGCTCCGGTCTGCCAGGGGTTAACGTCGTTCTGCAGGGTACAACCAACGGTACGGTAACCGATGCCGAAGGTTCATACAGCTTGAATGTGCCCCAGGGAGACGGGACACTTGTGTTCACTTTCGTGGGTATGGCTACGCAGGAGGTTCAGATCTCCGGCAGGTCCGAGATCAATGTTGTCATGAGCACAGACGTCGCCCAATTGAGCGAAGTGGTCGTAACAGCGATGAACATCCCCCGGGAAAAAGCATCTCTGGGATACGCAACCCAAACGCTGGACAATGAGGCTGTGACCACAGCGAAACAGCAGAACTTTGTTAACTCTCTGTCTGGTAAACTTGCCGGTGTACAGGTCCGTACGAACTCTAACTTCGGTGGATCGACCAACATTGTTATACGCGGTAATAAATCCGTTTCAGGTAACAACCAGCCCCTTTTTGTTGTAGACGGGGTGCCGATCGACAACAGAACAGGAAACACCGCTTCCCAGCAAGCTGGAAGCACCGGATATGACTATGGAAACGCTGCTTCAGATATCAACCCTGAAGACATCGAATCCATCAACATCCTGAAGGGTGCAGCAGCGTCCGCACTTTACGGATCCCGCGCCGCCAATGGTGTGGTGATGATCACCACCAAAAAAGGTAAAGCCAGAAAAGGTGTAGGCATCTCTATTTCATCTGGTGTTACTGTAAGCTCAATTAATAAGGAGACTTTTGCCGACTATCAGGATAAATATGGCGCTGGTTATGCCCGTGAATGGTTCCACTATTATGATGATGAAGGTGATGGTTTCTTCAAGGATGACGTAAACGGTGATGGCACTGTTGATTTTGTTGTGCCTACCCTGGAAGACGGTTCCTATGGTGCACCTTTCAATCCGAACCTCAATGTTTACCACTGGGATTCTTTCGTGCCGGAATCACCCAATTATATGAAGGCTTATCCATGGACTGCTGCGAAGCATACACCCGTTGATTTCTTTGATTCTCAGACCGAATTCAATAATTCCATTGCTTTCTCCGGTGGAAATGAGACCAGCACCTTCCGTGCAAGCTATACCAACTATCAGTCCGACTGGATCCTGCCCAACAGCAAAATTCAGCGTCACAACTTCGGATTTAACGGGTCTACCAAGATCAATGAAAAGCTGACCGCGAATGTTGGTGTAAACTATATCTTCAACAAATCTGTCGGTCGCGGTTCTACCGGTTACAGCGATAACCTGATGACGAACTTCCGCCAGTGGTGGCAAACCAACGTCGATGTATATTCGCTCCGCGACATGTACATGAAGACAGGCCGGAACATCACCTGGAACCCTGGTGACTATTACGATCCGGAAACGCCCATTTTCTGGGATAACCCGTACTGGACACGTTATAAGAACTATCAGACCGACAACCGTTCACGCGTGTTTGGTAACTTCCAGCTTGACTACAAGATCGCTGACTGGCTGAATTTGATGGGCCGCGTTGCAGTTGACAACTATTCAGAGTTAAGAGAAGAAAGAAGAGCGGTAGGAAGCATTCCTGCACCTTTCGGTATCAACAGGCTCGATGAAGCTTCAGGATATCAGCGAGAGGACCGCCGGGTAGCTGAATACAACTATGACGCCATGCTGACAGCGACGAAAGATCTGTCAACGGACCTTTCACTGGTTGCCGTTTTGGGAACCAACATTCGCAGGCAAACCTTTAACAGGATCCTTGCATCAACCAATGGTGGTCTTGCTGTACCGAACCTGTATTCCATCAACAACTCATTGCTGGCCTTACCGCTTCCGGTTGAGCAAGCAACACAAAAGGAGGTCTACGGCTATTTTGCCAACCTGAACCTCGGCTTCCGTGATTTCCTTTATCTCGATGTTACCGGTAGAAATGATATATCTTCAGCGCTTCCAGTAAAACATAACTCATACTTCTATCATTCAGAAGCGTTGAGCATTGTCTTCAGCGAACTGCTTGATTCCGACTTCCTTGATTTCGGAAAGGTGCGCGTGAACTACGCTGAAGTAGGAAATGATACGGATGCTGAAAGAACACAGAACACTTATCCCCGCGTGGATAACTTCGGTCAGGCTGTGCTGTATTCCTTCCCGACATACGTAAACAACCCGGAGCTTGAGTCAGAAAGAACCAAGAGCTGGGAAGTTGGTCTTGAACTGGCTGCTGTCGACAACAGATTAACCTTAGACCTTGGTTTGTACAAAACGAACTCTATCAACCAGATCGTTGAAGTTGCGGTTTCAAAAGCAACAGGTTACGGTTATAAATATCTGAATGGTGGTGATATCCAGAACAAAGGTCTTGAAGTTGCTTTGGGCTTTGATATCGTGAAGAATGCCGACCTGACCTGGAATGCAAGTGTGAACTGGTCCAAGAACATCAGCATTGTAAACTCCCTGCCTGCAGGTATCGAGAACTACGTGATCAATAGCTTCCAGGGCGGTGTTTCCGCGAACGCTACAGTAGGATATCCTTATGGCGTAATACGCGGAACCGGCTACCAGTATCTGAATGGCCGCCGCGTGATCAATTCATCCGGATATTATGTTGCCGTTGCTGATCAGGTGATCGGTGATCCGAACCCGGACTGGACTGGTGGTTTCCTGAACTCCATCAAATACAAGAACCTTAACTTCAGCTTCCTCGTCGACGTACAGCGCGGTGGCGATGTATGGTCACTGGATATGCACTACGGACAGGGTACTGGTATTTTGGAAAACACTGCTGGTCTGAATGACCTTGGTAATCCGATCCGTGACCTTGTAACGGGTGGTGAAGACAGCGGAGGATTTATCCAGGAAGGTGTTCAGGCCGATGGTTCTGAAAACACTGTGCGCGCCAGAGCAGATTATTACGGTGGTGCATATTATTGGGGATCCGCTACACGCAACCCTTCTCAACTTACAACCTATGATGCTTCTTACGTGAAGCTGAGAGAAGTGTCACTTGCTTACAACCTCCCTACTAACATCCTTGGCAATGTGTTCCAGAATGCTTCACTTTCTTTAGTTGGACGCAACCTGTGGATCATTCACAAGAATTTACCTTATGCAGATCCTGAATCTGGTCTGGGAGCAGGTAATGGACAAGGTTTTATCTCCGGAGCATATCCTGCGACAAGATCGATCGGTGTAAAACTTGACCTTACTTTCTAAAACATTAAAGAGTAAAGAACATGAAAAAGATATTTTTAATCATATTATTAACAGGGGTCGTGTTTTCCTGCGATGATCGCTTCGAGGAAATGAACCGCCCCAAAAAGAATGCCGCCGCAGTAACCGGTGACGCATTGTTTGCAAACGGGGTGCGCAACATGTTTGACCTGGTGGTCAGCACCAACGTAAACGAAAACGTGTTCCGCCTGTACGCCCAGTACTGGGCTCAGACAACCTACCCTGACGAAAGCCAGTACAACATGGTTGGCCGTGAAATTCCTGATAACTTCTTTTCAAACGCGTATCGCGATGTGTTGAAGGATCTGGATGAGGCTGCTGTGATCATCAATGAAAACTTCGATCCGAACGTAACGGACGAGGCGACAAAGAACAACCAGCTTGCCATGATCGATATCTGCAAGGTGTATACCTATCATATCCTGGTGGATGCTTTTGGTGCAGTTCCATTTACGGATGCCCTGAATGACGAAATCCTGGTGCCATCGTATGACAGTGGTGAAGATGTATACAATGAGATCATTACGATGCTCGATGCTGCCATTGCTACCCTGAATGTCGGAGCTGATGCAGAAGGCTTCAGAAGCTCACAGGACCTCATTTACGAAGGCGATGTGGAAGGATGGACTAAATTTGCAAACTCGTTGAAACTGAAGCTTGCGCTGACCATTTCGGACGTGAACCCTGGAAAGGCAGGAACCATGATCACGCAGGCAATTGGAAACGGTGTCTTCGAAAGCAACGCTGATAACGCTGCCATCGACTATCAGGATGCGCCGCCGAGCACAAACCCTGTATGGGAAGATCTCGTGCAAAGTGGTCGCGCTGACTATGTGATCGCCAATACCATTGTTGATAAACTCCAGGATCTGGCTGATCCGAGGCTGCTTGTATTTGGCACTGGTATGGATTTCGATTACCCCAAGAAAGATTCCGTATATGAAGAAGGTGGCCAGATGTTGCTCTATTACCCTGAGACAGGGGAACTCATTCAGCAAACACCTCCGTTCACCATTTTTGCAGCAGATTCTGTGAAGCCACTTCAGATCTTTATCGGTGGAGAATATGGAACAGCCAACACTTATGCGCTGAATTCGCATGTCGGAGACCTTTTCCACGAGCCCGATCTCGAAGGTGTGATCCTCGATTACGCTGAGGTTCAGTTCCTGCTTGCAGAAGCTGCCGAGCGTAATTTCGCAGCGCCTGCCACTGCGGAAGAGCATTATAACGAAGGTATCACAGCTTCCATGGCATACTGGGGCATCCCTCAGGATTGGATCGATGCCTACCTGGCGCAACCCGAAGTTGCTTACGCAACGGCTGCCGGCGACTGGAAACAGAAGATCGGAACCCAGCACTGGATCGCCCTGTATAACCGCGGCTTTGAAGGCTGGACGCTTTGGAGAAGACTTGACTTCACAGGCTTCAATGTTCCTGAAGATCTGACTGCTGAGGACATTCCAAACCGCCTCATCTTCCCTATTGAAGAAGCAACGCTGAACCCTTCCAATCTCGATGCGGCCATCGGCCTGATCGGAGGATCGGATGATGTTCAAACTAAGATTTTCTGGGACGCCAATTAATCTGACCCCGGACTAAAAATAAGAAGGTGCCTTCCAATGGTTGGCACCTTTCTTTTTTTACTGCAGCCATCGATGGTTCTTTATGAATAGATTCAGGCCTGACACAATTATCATAGTCCCGCAACCTTTACCTTTGGCAACCGTAAACCCACCCAACCCGATCCTGAAGCAAATCAGAATGAACCGATTGCCGTTTGTCATAACCCTTATCATTACCTGCCTTCTTCCTGCCTTTTGCAACAGCCAATCCCTGAAAGACATCCTGATAAGCCCTGCCGACAATGGTCGCATATTGTCAGAGTTCCTGGAGGCACAGGAGAAAGCGCATGGGATTGATTTTATCTGCGATGCGGCAAAGATGCGGTCGTTCACCCTTAACGGGATCGTTGAAAAACAGCGGTTTTCTGATTACCTCAATGATAAACTTGCCGGCTTCCGGGTCTTCAGATACTCGGACAACGTTGTTTTCATCATCGATCAATCCATTGCCGAAAAATATGCGCTGAAAAAAGAAAACTTCCTGCTTTTTCGTGACAACGGTAGGGCTGGGACTATATTGAAAGGCGCTGTGCTTGATGCGATCAACAGTGACCCGTTGCCGGGGGCCAAGGTCGTTCTGCCGAACTCCCGTAAAACTGAGGCCACTGATATTGAAGGCCGCTTTAATGTAGGCTCCGTTGCGCATGGAATTGTTACGGTAGAGGTTGAGTACGTCGGGTATGAACCGAATCACTATGTCATTGGATTCAGCAGCATGGGAGACCAGGAAGAAATTGTCGCGCGGTTGCTGCCCGAATCAAGGGAGTTGGAAGGCGTTACCATTACGGCGGATCGCGTGGACGAAAATGTAACGGCGAAAATCACCGGTATTGAAAATCTAAGTATCGGTGCCATGAAAGCCTTGCCCGCGTTTATGGGTGAAGTAGATCCCATCCGCAGCCTGACCACATTGCCCGGTGTCAGCACCGTGGGCGAGCTCGCCTCAGGGTTCAACGTAAGAGGCGGTGAATCCGGACAGAATCTTGTCATGCAGGACGGCGCGACAATCTATAACCCATCGCACCTGTTTGGTTTTTTCTCTGCCTTTAACCCAGACATGGTAAATAACGTCACCTTATACAAGGGGGGAGGACCTGCCAACTTTGGAACAAGAATATCCTCCGTGCTTGACGTTTCCCTTCGGAATGGTGACGCAAACAAACACACCGTATCGGGTGGGGTGGGCCTGATCTCAGGCCGCCTGACGGTCGAAGGCCCCATTGCGCGAAACAAATCATCCTACCTGATCGGAGGACGATTTGCCTACCCAAACTGGCTGGTAAAAGCAACGGACAACATCTCCCTGAGGAACAGCGCGGCAAACTTCCGCGATTTCACAGGAAAGATATTCCATACCGTCAACGAAAATAATTACCTGACCCTGTCTGGTTATCACAGTTACGACGATTTTAAACTCGCCACGGATTCCATTTTCAGCTGGCGCACTACCAACATATCACTCAAGTGGGATCACACCTTCCATGAGAAGTTGTATTCAACGCTCACGGCTTTTAACAGTAATTACTTCAGCGAAGTCCACAGTATCAGCGAGATTGAAGGATTTAAATATTATAATTCTATCAGAAGCATTGGCCTTAAGTATGACATCACACAGGTACTGGCTGATGACTCGAAAATCATTGCAGGGTTTGAAACAAACGGTACCCTGCTGGAACCGGGAAGGAAAGACCCGGACGATGCGTTTGAAAATATCCTTGCTGAAGACATGCAGGACCAGCGTTCGCTCGAGGCTGCAGTGTATACCCAGTGGGATAAGGATCTCTCCGACAAATGGTCCGTCTCGGCCGGATTGCGTTACGGCTATTTTGTGCGGCTGGGAGCTGAGGAAATTTACACTTTTGATTACACTAACATAGAGGGGCGCTATCCCTCCGTTTCGGATTCGGTATCCTATCAGGGTGGTGAGGTCATCCAGCGTTACTCCGGACTGGAACCCAGGATATCCTTCCGATACCTGATCAACCAGGGTACTTCTGTCAAAGCCAGCTACTATCGCGGCTTCCAGTATCTGCATCTGATTTCCAACACGTCATCCGCAACGCCGCAGGATTATTGGGTGACCAGTGGGCCCTATCTGAGACCACAAAGAGGTGACCAGTATTCACTGGGCCTTTTTAAGAATCTCAAAGACAACCGTTATGAGTTTTCCCTCGAAGGCTTTTATAAGGAAATCGATAACGCCGTGGACTACATCGACGGGGCGGATATTACGCTCAACCCTGCACTTGAAGCTGGGCTGTCGCAGGGGAAAGGCCTGGCATACGGAATGGAGGTACTCGTAAAGAAAGCAACGGGCAGAACAAATGGATGGCTTGCCTACACGTATTCACGCAGTCTCAGGAAATTTGATGGCGGTGAAGAAGGTAATATCATGATCAACCGTGGTGCTTACTATGCTTCCGCCTTTGACCAGCCGCACCACGTTACGCTCATACTGAATTATCAGTTGGGCGCGCGCAGCTTTTTGTCTGCGAACTTTAACTACAGCACCGGCAGACCCATTACCATTCCGATTTCAAAATACAGCTATGACGCGTATTTGTCTGTGTTGAATTATTCCGAAAGGAATGATTACCGCATCGACGACTATCACCGCCTCGACCTTTCATGGACACTGAAGGACAAACCGCGGGCAAACAAACGTTTCAGAAGTGAGTGGGTCGTTTCCCTGTTTAATGTGTATAGCAGGAAGAATACGTATTCAGTTTCGTTCAATCGTTATGGCACCGCGTCCAAGCTCTCAGTGCTCGGCAGCATTTTCCCGTCCGTTAATTATAACTTTCGTTTTTGACCTATGTTGAAGAAGCTGAAATTCCTGCCGTTGTTTCTCCTGATCGCAGGCTGTATCGAGCCTTATGAATTTGTGATCCGCGATGCATCCCCTTCGCTCGTGATTGAAGCGTACATTTCCGATAGATCTTTTAATGAGACGCTTTCTTATCCATCCGATGGGCGTTATTTCACCGTGAAACTGACGGAGACGGGCGATGTGACGAACAGCCGCCCCAAACCTGTGAATGGAGCGATCGTTGAACTCCTGACCAGCAAGGGCGAAAGCTTTTTTTACAACCCTACGGATGAGGGTCTTTATAAACTTGTGAACGCAGACTTCAGCGCGGAAACCGGTGTCGAATACAAACTTCGCGTATCGCTTGCGGATGAAACCATTTACGAATCCGGTTGGGAAGCATTGCCGGAAACGGAAATCCCCCCCATGGGCGAGATCGGTTTTGCCGAAGGTGAGAAGCAGGTATATGTGATGGAGGCGATGCAATGGGTCTTGCGCACGAAAAAGATCGTTACTGCCAACATCCGCGTTGCTGAAAATGCGAACAGGGAAACCATTTATTACCGCTGGAGCTATTCGCCCATGTGGATATATTTTGCACCGCTGAGCTCATCGATCGACCCTGGCAATAAATGCTGGGCCACAGACGGCAATTATCTGAATTCATATACGCTTCAAACCGACCGTGCAGGCGGCTATGTGAAGGACCTTTTTTTTATGCAAACGATCCGTAATGAAAGGATCTTCGACCAGTTGTCTGTACTGGTGCTTCAGCATGCCACCACAGAATCATTTTATTATTTCTGGAAAGAGATGCAGGATCAGAACGAGGGAAGTGCGTTGTTAGACACGCCTCCCTATAACCTGAAAACAAATTTCGAGTCGCGCACCGGTGAGCGAAGGGTGTCCGGATATTTTGGTGTTGTCAAGGAACAGGCAAAGAGATGGTACTTCAACCGGAAGGATCTTTCGTACAATGTTGTGCATACTTTAAGAGCCGATTGCCTTGTAGACTATGGTCCCGGGGGGCCCGCGCCCGAATGCCTGGATTGCCGGGAGTATTCTTTTGGAAAGGCGACAACGGTGGAGCCTTCCTGGTGGATGGAATGAGTTAATTGGGCCAGCGGGGCAGTATTCCCTCAGAGTGAAGTATGATGGTGATCAGCGTTCTCATAAAGCGTATATTTGCACCAATTATTGAAAGATGCTTTACGTTTCAAGAAAAGAACATTTTAACGCGGCACATAAACTTTACAACCCGGCCTGGAGCAAGGAGAAAAACACAGAAGTGTTCGGACCCTGCGCCAATGAGAACTGGCATGGCCACAATTTCGATCTTATCGTTACCATCAAAGGGTTTCCCGATCCGGAAACCGGCTTTGTGGTGGACCTTAAGAAGCTCAGCACCATGATGCGAAGGGAGGTAGTTGATAAACTCGACCATAAGAATCTCAACGTCGATGTCGATTTCATGAAAGACAAGCTTGCGAGCTGTGAGAACCTTGTGGTCGAGATCTGGAAGATCCTTGAAAAACATCTTCCCGGGGTAACCCGCGCGGGCAAGCTGCATTCCATTCGTCTGTATGAGACGCCCCGCAACTATGTCGAATATTTTGGGGAATAATTAAATGGAGCCGGCAGCCGACGTAACGCCGGCACAGCGTACGTCAGCTTTTTCGCTGGGGCGTTGCGCGCGAATGGTGTGAAGCATCGCGGTTCATCTTTAAAAAAATTAGTGCCTTTTGGCTTGGTGGCTAGAATATGCGGTATTACATCATTGCAGGCGAACGTTCGGGTGACCTCCACGGAAGCAACCTGGTAAAGGCCATCAGGAAGCATGATCCGGATGCGGTCTTCCGGGGATTGGGCGGGGACTATCTCCGGCAGGCAGGGGTAGCGTTGTTCGTACACTATGCGGAGTTCGCGGTCATGGGATTTGTTGAAGTGCTCCTCAACATCATCAAGATATCAGGTTATCTTCGCAAATGCGGTAATGACATCGTTGCCTTCCAGGCGGATGTCTTGATCCTGATCGATTATGCGGGTTTTAACCGGCAGATGGCACGCATCGCCAAAAGAAAGAATATCAAGGTCTTTTACTATATCTCACCAAAAGTCTGGGCGTGGAATCAAAACCGCGCCTATCAGTTAAAGGCGAACGTCGACAGAATGTTTGTCATCCTGCCCTTCGAAAAGGATTTCTATAAAAAATTCAACTGGGAAGTAGACTATGTTGGCAATCCAGTGCTCGATGCAGTGAAAGCGCATCGCGGTGATGAGGATTTCATGTCCAGAAGAAAACTGGAATCTTCCATACCGCTTATTGCGCTGCTTCCCGGCAGCCGGAAGCAGGAGGTGTTGAATATCATTCCTGTCATGCGTGAAATTGTGAGCCGCTTCCCGGAATTTCAGTTCGCGGTGGCGACGGTGAACAACCTGGAAAAAAGTTTGTATGATCCGCTGTCGGGTTTTTCCAATGTCAGGTTTGTGGAGGAGGACACCTACAACCTTCTGCTCCATGCGCATGCTGCTATCGTTACCTCAGGCACAGCAACGCTCGAGACGGCTTTGTTCAAGGTACCGCAGATTGTGGTGTACAAGGCCGCGGGATTGAGCTACATGCTGGCGAAGATGGTGATTAAAGTGGAATTCATCTCGCTGGTGAACCTCATTGCCGGAAAAGAAGTAGTAAAAGAAATGATCCAGCACGATGCAACGCCGGAAAAGATCAGTGTGGAGTTACAGGCAATTCTTTCGGTAGGGGACTACCGGAATCAGATGCTTGCCGACTATGGCAGCATCATCAAACTTCTGGATACCGGTTCTGCTTCAGAGAATGCCGCCAGACTCATGGTCGGATATCTTCGATGATGCGTTCGTATGCCAATGTGTCAAGCGGCCCGCGCCACCCGTTCATTAACACATTAGCACCTTCTACACATTAAGCAACTTTCAGTTTGCTGTATTGCGACTTGCTGAATTTTTCTTCCGCGTACGCGCGGTTGATGCTGAGTTTATCTGTTGTCTTATCGGACGGAAGTTCAAACATGGCATCATTGATGATCGCTTCGCAGATACTGCGCAGACCGCGGGCACCGAGTTTAAAGGCGAGCGCTTTCTCCACGATAAATTCAATGGCTCCTTCCTTAAAATCGAGTTCGATGTTTTCCATCTCGAAAAGCTTCTGGTATTGTTTCACCAGCGCATTCTTTGGTTCTGTGAGGATGCGGCGCAGCGCTTCCTTATCCAATGGATTCAGATATGACACTACCGGCAGACGGCCGATGAGTTCAGGGATCAGACCGAAACTTTTCAGGTCCTGGGCTGAGACGAACTGCAGCAGATTGTCTTTGTCGATGTCGCCGGGATGCATTCCATCGACGCCGGAAATAAATCCCAGCGGTTTGGTGTTCAGACGGTTTCCGATGAAGCGTGTGATGCCTTCGAAAGCGCCACCGCAGATGAACAGAATATTCTCAGTGTTGACCGTGATCATTTTTTGATCCGGGTGCTTGCGGCCGCCCTGCGGCGGAACGTTTACGGCTGTACCTTCCAGGAGTTTAAGCAGTGCCTGCTGAACGCCCTCTCCACTCACGTCTCGCGTGATGGAAGGGTTATCCGATTTACGGGCTATCTTATCGATCTCGTCAATATAAACGATCCCGCGTTCTGCTGCTTCTACGTTATAATCCGCGGCTTGCAGCAGACGGGTCAGGATACTTTCAACATCCTCGCCCACATAGCCGGCCTCGGTTAATACCGTGGCATCGGCAATACAAAAAGGAACCTGAAGAATTTTGGCGAGGGTCTTGGCCAGGTATGTTTTCCCCGTGCCGGTTTCCCCAACCATAATGATGTTTGATTTTTCAATATTTACATCGCTCTCCAGTTTGCGCTGCATCAGTCGCTTGTAATGATTGTATACGGCGACAGAGATGATCTTCTTTGCCTCATCCTGACCAATCACATATTCATCCAGGAATTTTTTAATTTCCCGGGGTTTGATAAGCTTGAAATTAGGAGCGAAACCTGCTTCTGTTTTGCTTTTCTTCTCCTCCTGCAGGATCTGGCTTGCCTGCGTCACACATTTGTCACATATATGGGCATGAATTCCTGATATCATCAGGTCAACATCCTTTTTACTTCTGCCGCAAAACGAGCACGTTACTTCTGCCATAGTCTATTAATAATATTGAAAACCGATGTGCCGGTCATGGGTACAAAGGTACGCAATAAATTGCACATCGGCTTCACAACAACTTTACGCCTTATTAGGTGCCTTTCTTTCCAAAACTTCATCAATCAGACCATACGCTTTGGCTTCGCTGGCGCGCATCCAGTAGTCGCGGTCTGCATCCTTCTCTATCTTTTCGTATTTCTGGCCGCTGTGGTTCGAAAGTATGAGATAGAGATCTTTTTTCACTTCCAATGTCTGCTTCAGGGAGATCTCCATATCGGATGCCTGGCCCTGCATGCCGCTCATGGGCTGATGGATCATAATGCGCGAGTGGGGCAGTCCGGATCTCTTCCTGCTGGCACCTGCGGCAAGCAGCACGGCACCCATAGAAGCAGCAAGACCGGTACAGATGGTGGCGACATCGGGATTGACATAATTCATGGTATCATAGATCCCTAAACCGGCATAAACAGAGCCACCGGGACTGTTGATATACATGATAATGTCCTTTTTGGGATCGGACGATTCCAGGAAAAGAAGCTGGGCGGTGATGAGGTTGGCGATCTGGTCGTCAATACCCATTCCCAGGAAGATAATGCGATCGGAGATGAGGCGGGTAAACACGTCGATGGCGCGGAAATTTCCAGGCCTTTCCTCAATAACGTATTGGGTCATGTTATCAATCCGCTGGGCATATCCGTCAATTGTATTGCCGCTCATGCCCAGGTGGTGAACAGCATATTTCCTGAATTCATTGTTTTTATCCATAGTAGCTATTTATGTTTTTTTCACTGTGATCTTTTAAAGCAATTTGGGAAGCCGCGGGTATTTACCCCTCTTGAGAGGATTTTGCCCATGCGCATGGACAATCTTAGCTATACCCGGCTTAAAATACAACCTTAAAACCCTCATTAAGCAAAAATGGTTTTACCGGGAATCTTCCTGATAAAACCATTGACGTTTTTCTCGCGCTTTTATTTCCAACCGCCCGCGCCGGAGAACCGGCGCAGTCAACGGATTTTAGTGCTTATGTTCCTGCACAATCTTCTTAAAATCATCCACTGAAACTTTTTTCTCCTCAATGGTGATATTTTCGCGGATGTGTTTCATGATCTTCTCGCCGCGCAACTGATTGTATAAGCGCATGAAATTCTGACCGTTTTCGTTGGAAAGATAATTATCTGCAATGGCATCCAGTTTATCTTTTAGCTGTTCAGCGAAAGCCTGTCCGCCAAACTGAGACACGATCATTTCTTTGGCCTTCTCACGCACTTCATCCGCTTCCACCTTGATCTTGTTGTCGTCGGCGATCTTGTTTTTGATGAGATCCCATTTCAGTCCTCGGACATAGTGCTGAAATTCGTTGTCCAGTACCGCATCCGTTACCTCGCCTTTACTGGTGGTCTTAAGCCAGGTTTTCAGGAATCCGTCCGGCAGATTGATGTTGGTGTGTTCCAGAAAATAATCTTCAATATGGTGATCCAGGAAATGTTCTGTTTCGCGCCTGTAATTTTCGCTGATCGTTTCGCGGATCTTGTTGAGGAATTCCTCTTCGGTCTTGGCAACATCCTTGCCGAAGACACGGTCGAAAAGTTCAGGTGTTAATTCCGCTGGTTCTGTTCTGCTGATGGTGTTAACCTTCAAAATGAAAACTCCGTTGCCGGCTTTCACTTCTTCCGGAGAGATGCCGAGTAATTCGGTGAGCAGTGCTTCGTCCTTGAATATTTCCAGGGGCTCGAACGTTACCTCGTCCTCTTTTTTCAGGCCGATGAATTTTTGCTGTTCTTTCTTCTCAACTTTTTCAATCGCAATAGAAGCGTGTTCTTTTTTCAGGCTTTCGGCATTTTCTCCATCCCGGGGACGTAAATCGCCGAAGACAGAATCGCCGGCCTCACTCACGTCAGGATAAGTGACTTTGCCGAAACGTTTTTTCAGATCCGCAAGCGTATCCTGAACTGTTTTGTCGTCAACTTCGATTTTATAGCCTTTCACCTTTGCCTTTTGGGAAAGGTCGTAGGAGAATTCGTCTACCAGTCCGATCTGATATTCGAACTCAAAATCTTTCTGTGCATCCCAATCGATGTCCTTTGTTTTGTCAAGGTTGGGAAGGGGTTCGCCAAGGATCTGGATATTGTTGTCCTTGATATAGTCGGTTATCTTGTGCGAAAGAAGATGGTTGATCTCATCGACGAGGATTGATTTTCCGAACATCTTTTTAATGACGCCGGTAGGAACTTTTCCCTGTCGGAAACCTTTTATGTTCGCCTTTCTGGCGTAATCCTTTACTTTTTCTTCAACGTTCGGTTGATAATCACCTTCGCTTAATCTAATTTTAATTAAGCCTTCCGTGTTGGTCTTTTTGTCTAATGTAATTTCCAAAACTTGTAACGTTTGATGTTCAAAAAAAAATCAAGAACCCCCGACACCGTCTCTATATACCAGTACCGGGGGTTCATGTGTGCGGATGAAGGGACTCGAACCCCCACGCCTTTCGGCACCAGATCCTAAGTCTGGCGCGGCTGCCAATTACGCCACATCCGCTTTGCTTCTGCCTGGCGCATAGACAGATCCAAAAGGAGCGCAAATTTAGAGATATTTCGGGAATAAAGAATAATTTCTGATTGTTTAAGTAATAAGACCCTTGTTACTCTTAAAACAGTTAAATTACGAGTGAACATAAAGTCAGGGCAAAAACTTTTGTGATCAATGATGGTAATAGACACCGAGCAGGAGAAAAAAGAGATAATAAATCGATACCGAAGGTTATTACGCAAAGCAAAACCCATTCTTAAGGAGGGAGACGCCAAACTAATAAAGAAGGCATTTACCATCTCCCTGGAGGCGCATAAAGACATGCGTCGCAAGTCCGGCGAGCCTTTTATTTTTCACCCCCTCTCCGTGGCTGAAATCTGTACGGAGGAAATCGGTTTGGGCACTACCTCCATTATTGCTGCTCTCATGCATGATGTGGTGGAGGATACCGACATCGAACTGGCAGATATCGAGCGGATCTTCGGCAAAAAGATTTCCCGCATTATTGACGGTCTGACGAAAATCAGGGGGGTTTTCGAATACGGATCTTCGCAGCAGGCGGAAAATTTCCGGAAGATGCTTTTCACCCTTTCCGAGGATGTAAGGGTGATTCTGATCAAGCTTGCCGACCGACTCCATAATATGCGCACGCTGGACAGCATGCCGCGGAATAAGCAGCTGAAGATCGCTTCCGAGACGATCTACCTGTACGCACCTCTGGCACACCGGTTGGGGCTGAATGCCATCAAGACGGAGCTGGAAGACCTGTACCTGCGGTTCACGGACCGGCACATCTATGACACCATCGTTCAGAAAATTGATGCGACCCGGGCGGTTCGCACCAAGTTTATCAAGCAGTTCATGGTGCCGATCGACGAAGAACTGAATAAACTGAAGATCAAATACGACATCAAGGGCCGTCCGAAATCCATTTATTCCATCTGGAATAAAATGCGGAAACAAAATATTCCTTTCGAAGAGGTGTTTGACCTCTTTGCGATCCGTATCATCCTCGACACCCCCGTAGATCAGGAAAAGGCGCTTTGCTGGCAGGTTTATTCTATTGTCACCGACTATTACACGCCAAATCCCGACAGGTTACGGGATTGGATCAGCACACCCAAGGCGAATGGCTACGAATCCCTGCACACCACGGTCATGGCTAAAAACGGACAGTGGGTGGAAGTACAGATCCGCACCAAGCGGATGGATGAAATCGCTGAAAAGGGATACGCAGCCCACTGGAAATATAAGGACACCAATTCAACCGCTGAATCCAATCTGGAGAAATGGCTTGCACGCGTGCGCGACCTACTCGAACAGCACAACCACTCTGCGCTGGACTTTGTCGACGACTTCAGGGGCAATCTCTTCAGCGACGAAGTATTTGTATTTACGCCCAAAGGAGAATTAAGAAACCTTCCTTATGGGGCAACAGCCCTGGATTTTGCCTTTGAGATCCATACACAGGTAGGCTCGAAATGCATTGGCGCGAAGGTCAATAATAAACTGGTGCCCATTAATTATGTTTTAAAAAACGGAGACCAGATCGAGATCCTGACCTCGCAAAAGCAGAAACCACACGAGGACTGGTTGCGGTTTGTAGTGAGTTCAAAAGCAAAGGCCCGCATCAAGGATGAGTTAAAGGAGGATAAGAAAAAGGTTGCCGAAGATGGAAAGGAGATCGTTTTCAGGAAGGTCCGGCAGTTGAAAGAGGACCCTAACCAGCAGATCCTGGAGCAAATGCGCGACTACTTTAAAGCGCCCACCCACTTTGATCTCTATTTCCGAGTGGGGGCGGGGTTCATTACGACCGCCGATATCAAGCGGTTTGTCGAGAACAAGCCGACGTCACCCATCCGTTCCAGACCCAATATTCCCATCAACGACGCAAAGCCGGTTGAACAGGAATTGCACAGGATCAGAGGTCGCTATGAAGACAGCCTGCTGATCGGGGAGGATATGGATCTGGTGGACTATAAACTGGCAAAATGCTGTACACCGATCCCCGGGGATGATGTTTTTGGTTTTGTGACGGTGAATGAAGGGATTAAGATTCACCGGACAAATTGTCCCAATGCGCCTGAACTCCTGTCTCATCACGGAAACCGGGTGGTTAAAGCCAAATGGACTTCCCAGCACGAGGTGGCTTTCCTGACCGGCCTGAAGGTCAGGGGGGCGGACCGGGTGGGATTGATCAATGATGTATCAAAGATTATCTCGGAGGAGCTGAAAGTAAACATGAGTTCGATGTCTTTTCACACCGATTCCGGCATTTTTGAGGGTGAAATAATGTTATACGTAAACGACACGCGGCATTTGGAGCAATTGATGAGCAAATTGCTGAGTGTGGAGGGGGTCATAAAAGTCAGCAGATTCGACTCCAAAGAATAAATCACTTTTGAAAGGGTCATTCGAATGTTATCTTTGACCCCGCAATTAAATATGCCGCTGAATCCGACGATATACGAAGAGGTCAAAAAGATCTTCACTGCTTACCTGGAAAACAAGGAGTTGCGTAAGACTCCTGAGCGTTATGCCATTCTTGAGGAGATCTATTCGCGGAGCGGGCATTTTGATGTGGAATCGCTCTACATCAGCATGAAGAATAAGAATTACCGGGTAAGCCGCGCCACGGTATACAATACGCTTGACCTCCTGGTTGAGTGCGACCTGGTTTCCAAACACCAGTTTGGCAAAAACCTCGCGCAATACGAAAAATCATACGGTTACAAACAGCATGATCATCTGATCTGTACGGATTGCCACAAGGTGGTTGAATTTTGTGATCCGCGTATTCAGAATATTCAGAGCACGGTCGAGGATATCCTCCATTTCAATGTGTTGCATCACTCGCTGATCCTGTATGCAGCCTGCACCCGTGAAAACTGTGAAAACAGAAAAATTGCCATTAACCCGTCCATGCCATGATATTTGAGCAAGAGATAAAAGGAAATACGCTGATATTGAGATTGTCAGGGGACCTGATCGGCGAGGACAACGGTGCGAACATCCTTGACAAGGTTAACAACGCCATTCAGGACCAGGTGCGAATTTGCATCATTGATATCTCACAGCTCAGGTATATTAACAGCAGTGGAATAGGCGTGCTCATCACCATTCTCACCAAATTCAGGAACAAGGGTGGGGAAGTCTACCTGATGAAACCTTCGGAGACGGTGCAGAAGCTTCTGGTCATCACCAAGCTCAATGCGATATTCCAGGTTATTAAAAACGAAGACGAAGTTTTAAAAACTGCCAAGAAATAATGTCGAAAGTAGATGTATTGTTAGGCCTTCAATGGGGTGACGAGGGTAAAGGAAAAATTGTGGACGTGCTGGCTCCTCAGTACGATGTGGTGGCGCGGTTTCAGGGCGGTCCGAATGCCGGTCATACACTGGAGTTTGACGGTATCAAGCACGTGCTGCACCAGATACCTTCCGGAATTTTCAGGGAGACGACAAAAAATGTGATCGGAAACGGCGTGGTGCTGGATCCCATTGTTTTCAGGGCAGAGATAGAAAAACTTGAGAAGTACAATCTGAAAGTAAAACAGAATTTATTCATCTCGAAGAAAGCAACCGTGATCCTGCCGTCGCATAAATTGCTGGATCAGGCGTATGAGAAAGCGAAGGGCGAGAACAAGATCGGTTCGACGCTGAAGGGGATTGGTCCCGCGTATCAGGATAAGATCGGAAGGCAGGGGTTGCGCGTCGGGGATATTGTAGCAGACAATTTTGCGGATCGTTTCCGGAAGTTAACGGCGCTTCACCTTCATATTTTGAAGGACTATGACATTGCCTACGACTGGAATGACCTGGAAAAGCAGTTCTTTGATTCAGTGGCGTTTCTGAAGCAGTTCCGGCTGATTGAAAGCGAATATTTTTTGAATCAGGAACTGAGGAACGGATCCAGCATTCTGGCGGAGGGTGCTCAGGGGGCATTGCTCGATATCGATTTCGGCAGTTATCCTTTTGTTACGAGCTCGAACACGGTTACGGCGGGCGCGTGTACCGGCCTTGGCATTGCACCGCGTCACATCGGAGAGGTATTCGGGATCTTCAAGGCGTATAGCACGCGCGTTGGCAGCGGGCCGTTTCCCACAGAGTTACTGGATGACGACGGCGCATTGATGCGCAAGGAGGGCAATGAATTCGGTTCCACTACGGGGCGTCCCAGGCGTTGTGGCTGGATCGATCTGCCGTCGCTGAAGTATTCCATCATGATCAATGGTGTTACTCAGCTGCTGATGATGAAAGCGGATGTGTTGAATGTTTTTCCTGTGATCAAGGTTTGCACCAGGTACCGCCTAAGGGACGGTAGCCTTACTGATGTGCTGCCTTTCGAGCTGATTCATGATAAGATCACGCCGGTATACTAGGAGCTGGCTGGATGGAATTGCAAGCTGAGTGGAATTTCAGACGAAGCAATGCCGGCGCCGTTGCGTCAGTATATAGATTATCTCGAGAAGCATCTGAACGTACCTATCACGTTGATTTCCACCGGTCCTGACCGGACCCAGACCGTGTACCGACATCCCTTCCTGGGGCAGACTGTTGCGGGCTGATTAATTTTTATTGCATAAGAATTTGATGTTATGCGCGGATGAAATAGTTTCGCCCCCGCAAAGAAAATCGGAGCGCACAGAACTTTCATGAATGTGCTCCTGTTTGTTTCAGGCAAGCAGTTTTTTTACATAAGATCGGAAGGATCTTAAAAATTTTTAAAAATATTTTTCGCCCTCGCACTTGCATAGTGAAATATAAAATATACCTTTGCACTCCCATTTTGGAAGGAAGTGGTCGAGAGATGAAAAACTTGAGAGTCTTTAAAAAGGAAGCTCACAATTGATTACCCACCTGAGACGGTAAAACGTGTGATGGGGGGTTTAATCAAAACGTTCTTTGAATAGATGGTTAATTGATAGCGGACCCCTTGAATGATCATTTACATGGGTTGTTCAGGGA
>JBARAD010000011.1:0-52216 GCA_049791675.1 Chryseosolibacter sp. | reverse complement strand
AGATTTAAGATTTAAGATTTAAGATTTAAGATTTTCGGCATCAGATGATCGGCTTTTCATCTATTTAAAATTTCCATTGACTTTTATTATGAGATTTTCTGACGGGAGTGTGTTGGTTTGTGTTGTGTTGTTATGTTTTTGCTTTGGATGCAGTGATCGCGTTATTCGCGAACAAAGTCAGCTTACGCGCACTGTACAACAGTATGAAAGGGCCGACTTCCAGGTGATCCTGACGGAAAAGTTTGACAATCCTTATGATGCGAATGAGATCGCGCTGAATATGGCGATCAAGACCCCTTCGGGAGATTCGCTCCTGCTGCCGTGCTATTTTGATCACGCGAGTGATGCTAAATCCACCTGGATGGCGCGCTTTAGCCCGCAAGAAGCGGGCGAATATTCCTACCGGTTTGAAGTGATCCGCAATGGAAAGAAAGTCAGGAGATCGGCTATCAGTTCATTCGATTCATCCCCTTCCGGGAATGACGGTTTTCTGCATATCCATGATCACTGGACTTTGAAATTTGATTCTGGAAAACCTTTCCGGGGTATCGGAGAAAACGTCGGATGGGAGTCGCGGTCGTTCTCAAATCCAAAATGGAACTATGATTATTTACTGCCAACGTTGGCGAACAACGGTGCTAACTTCTTCAGGGCATGGATGTCACCCAACAACTTTCCTCTGGAATGGAAGAAGGTAAAAGATACGAAGCGCTATGCAGACACCGATCAATATTTTAATCCCGGGGCCGTCAGACGTCTCGATGAAGTATTGGGGCTTGCGGATTCGCTTGGACTGTACATGATGCTCGCCTTTGATTCCCACAATGCGCTGATGGAGAATAATCAATGGGAGATCCATAATTACAACGTGAAGAATGGCGGTCCCGCAAAAACGCCGCTGGAATTTTTTACTCTGAAGGCGTCGCGGGAAAAGTATAAGAACCGGCTGCGGTATATTGTCGCGCGGTGGGGCTACAGTACAAACATTGCGGCGTGGGAGTTCTTCAATGAAATTGATAATGCGGCGCATACGAAGAAAGACAGTGTCCTGATTCCTCATGAGGTCATTACCAGCTGGCATCGCGAAATGGCCGCATATCTGAAAAGCATCGATCCGTATGACCATATTGTGACCACCAGCGTATCGCATCGGGAGATCGCGGGTATATTCTCGCTGGATGAGCTTGACCTGAATCAGATGCACATCTACAAGCGGACGCAATAC
The DNA here is from genome assembly GCA_049791675.1 of Chryseosolibacter sp. Lineage (GTDB taxonomy): Bacteria > Bacteroidota > Bacteroidia > Cytophagales > Cyclobacteriaceae > Chryseosolibacter. The sequence goes on along the minus strand of JBARAD010000011.1, from coordinate 50,991 downwards.
ATTCCGGCAGGTATCCAGCGGTACATCAAGGCCTATGGCAAACCATTTTCATGGGGAGAGTTCGGATACGAATGGGATTGGAATAAGGATTTTAAAGTGATCGGGGATGAAATGGATTTCGACTACAAACGCGGATTGTGGTATGGATTGTTTTCTCCCACGCCCATCCTGCCGATGACATGGTGGTGGGAGTTTTTTGATGAGCGGGGGATGACGCCTTATTTCCGACATGTGCGTGAGATCAACGAAAGGATGCTGAAGGCAGGCAACGGATCCTTTGAACCTTTTGAGGTATCCGCCGATGGTTTTGAAACGTTCGGTGTCAAATGCGGTGACACGTATTTTGTGTATGTTCTAAATAACAGCAAAGACACGCGTGCTTCATCGATTCATCTCAAGGCCGACTTGAAGGAGATTCCTCATCACATTCAGCGATACAATCCCGGTTCGGGTATTTATCAGACGCTTGAAAAGAACGTAAAGTCCGGTGGTGCGCTAAAAGTGGATGCAGTAAAACTGGATGCGCGGGAGGAGGTAATACTGATCATCTCTTCCGAGGATACCGCTTCATAGTCCGATAACACTTCCCGGAGGTCATCCGATCTTTTCTTCCCGGGATGGAATAGATCCATCGATAACATCAAGGATCAACATGTCTTCCAAGCGTCTGCACCGCTCATAATGGATTCTTTATTCGCGTTGAGACACAGCCCACGGTTGAAATTAAAATTTATCCTTTCCAAAGCTTTCCAGCACGGTTCCTTAGCCTTATATCTTGGCAGGAATATGTTATTTTCGGATGGTTTCCGGGTGCTCTTCAAAGAACAAATGATCGGTTGAAAGTTTTGAGAGTTCATCATGAACACCAAAATCAAATGTCAGTAGTGTGACTTCGGTGGTTTGATCATCCTTCCTGGCCATTTGAATCGCCGGAACAAAATCAATATCACCGGAAGAGAGTACGATGTGACAGCCTTTCAATGCATAATACACCAGATGCGAAGCAATGGCCACATCCACCTGCTTTTGGGCGCCGCCCTCCATCTGGTAAAGGTTCACGATAAAACCGGCCTTCTTCACGGTAAAATAGAACTGGTTCAAACCGAATTCGACGCCGTAGGAATCGACGCTGTTAAAAATGATCGGAAGACACGATCCCTTATAGTTGGTTTCCAGGAATGTTTTTGTTGCGATGTAATCAACCTTCCCACGGCCTTTGCTTGCCTTGGTGACATACCCCATATCGATGAGCCAGACGAGATCCATTTGCTAATATAAGCATTAAATAGCTGCGGCTGTGGTTAAAATGGTAAATGGGTAAAAAGGTAAAAAGGTAAATGGGTAAATGGGTAAATGGGTGAAAGGGTTAAAAAAGGTAAATGGGTGTGAAAAGTTTAAGAAGTTTTAAAAGTCCAGGAAGTTTGAAAAAGATTCAGTCTCCAGTTTGCACCTGGGTTGTTCCTATTCAATCTACATCCGGGATTGAATGCGTCATTCAGACGCTTTTACTTTTCAGACTTCTCAAACTTTTCAAACTTCTCCACCGTTTCAGACCCCCCAGGTTTCTCTAAAAAATCACTATATTGATTTTGTGTTCCGGACGGAAACATCACGTTGTAATTTCATAACCAAGCAACCGTATTATGACAATGTCAGGGAAAAGTTATTCAATTAAAACCACGCCAATGAGAAACGAACAAAGCATTCATGTTTGCCGGGCGGTGATCTGCTTGCTGTTGCCGGCGTTTGTGTTGGCGCTGGCTTCCTGTAGTTCTTCAACTGAATCCAATCAGGTTGAGGATGACGACATCGCCGGGGTCGTAACAGGTCCCGATGGACCGGAGGCGGGGGTATGGGTCATCGCAGAGACACGCGATCTTCCCACGCGCTATGCAAAAATTGTGGTGACGGATGACAAAGGACAATATCTGATCCCGGACCTGCCTCAGGCTACATACTCCATCTGGGTTCGTGGTTACGGCCTCGTTGATTCACAGAAAGAAGAAGCTAAGCCGGGCACAACACTCAATCTGGATGCAGTGGTTGCTCCCAATCCGCATGATGCTGCAAAATACTACCCCGCGGGCTATTGGTTCTCAATGCTGAATGTTCCTGATAGATCGCATTTTCCCGGAACAGGTCCGCAGGGCAACGGGATCTCTCCCGAGATCAAGAATCAGGCGCAATTATTACGCACCATAAAGTCAGGCACGTGCCTCGCATGTCATCAGTTGGGAAGTATTGGAACAAGGGAATTCCAGTCGTCGATGGGAGAATTTGAGTCTTCCGTGGCAGCATGGGAGCGCCGTCTGCTGTCAGGCCAGGCCGGCGGAAGTATGGTTTCTTCCGTTCACCAGGTCGGCCGGGAGGCGGTATTGAAGATGCTTGCCGACTGGACCGATCGCATTGCGAATGGAGAGGTGCCGCCTGTTCCTCCGCGGCCTCAAGGCGTCGAGCGGAATGTTGTCATCACGCAGTGGGATTGGGCAGACCCCAGGGCGTATCTCCATGATGTTGTTTCAACCGATCGCAGGAAGCCCACGGTAAATGCTAACGGCCCCGTATATGGAGCTTTGGAAGTCAGCGCCGATTATATTCCGGTACTCGATCCTGTCAAGCACGATTCAAGCCGTGTTCCCCTTACCGTACGCGATCCGGAAACGCAGGCTGCTACCGGACCGGATATGCCGCAACCTTCGCCCTATTGGGGTGATGAGGCGATATGGAACAGCAAGACGAATGTTCACAATCCCATGTTGGACGGTGAAGGCAAGGTATGGCTGACGGCAACGGTACGGCCACCTGCGAATCCTGATTTCTGCAAGCAGGGCTCAAAACATCCTTCCGCCAAGGCTTTCCCGCTGGATAATTCCTACCGGCACCTGGGCGTATATGATCCGAAAACAAAAGCATACAAACACATCGGCACCTGCTTCAGCACACACCACCTGATGTTTGCCGAAGATGAAAACAATACGCTCTGGACCAGTGGAGGCGGCCAGGTTGTAGGTTGGCTGGATACGAAAAAATATGAGGAGACAGGCGACGAGGAGGCATCCCAGGGCTGGACGCCACTCATCCTCGATACGAACGGCAATGGCAAGCGCGATCAATATGTCGAGCCCGATGATGCCCTCAATCCCAAACTCGACAAACGTATTGCGAAAGGTCTGTATGCTGTCTCGCCGGCGCCGGACGGATCGGTGTGGGGTTCTAATCTCGGATATCCTGGTGCGGTTATCCGGCTGAACCCCGGATCCAATCCGGCCGAAACAGCGCTCGTGGAATATTATGAACTTCCACTGAATGACTCCGGCGAACCTGTTGAAGGCTTCTCGCCAAGGGGAATGGATGTGGACAGGGATGGCGTGGCATGGGTAGCGCTGGCCAGCGGCCACCTCGCAAGCTTTGACCGGAGAAAATGCAAGGGTCCGCTGAATGGTCCCGATGCCACGGGCCAGCACTGTCCCGAAGGCTGGACATTCTATACCGAACCGCTCCCGCAGATGAAAGGGGTGGACAGTCCGGGCAGCGCGGAAGGAAGTTACTACACATGGGTGGATCAGTTCAATACATTGGGTCTCGGCGAAAATATCCCGATCAATACCGGTAATGAATCAGAGGCGCTACTTGCGCTAAAGGACGGGAAGTGGGTCAAGTTGCGCGTACCCTATCCGTTAGGATTCTACACAAAATGGCTGGACGGCAGGATCGACGATCCCGACGCTGGCTGGAAGGGCCGCGGCCTCTGGGCGACGATCAGTACACGCGCTCCCTTCCACATGGAAGGAGGTAAAGGTACTACCAGCAAAGTATTCAAGTTTCAGTTACGACCGGATCCGCTCGCGCGCTGAACAGCACCGCATTCACAGACTACCGCGTTAAACGATGCTCCTCCGATTTGGGGACCTTCGATGTGGCATGCCCGATTGTTTTTTCATTTTTTGAGGACGTCACTTCCACCACCACCACCACGAAGTACTTTTTCGGAATCGCCGCGTTCTATGGTAACGCGATTGTTTGCCGGCGTAGCGCAATCGTGGATCATTCGGAGGATCGCGGCCGGATTCCCCCGTTTCGAATCCGGATATCGCGCTGTCAAAAAGCAGTATAACATTACACCCCGTTTGTCAATTCGAATTAAAGGTTTATTTAGCTTTGCTATTTGGTGTCGCCCGGAGGATTCGGATAGCTTTTAAATCAGACAGTCTTTTTCCTGTACGTATGAATAAAGCCAGAATTGTTTTTTGTTGTGGTTTGGCAGTCGCGTTGCTGATGGGGATGTCAACGTGGATTGGGTGGATTACCGGCCACATGTTTCTCACGCGAATTTTCGATGAGTTCATAGCCATGGCTCCCCTTACGGCGACCTGTTTCATCCTGGTGAGCGCTGCGTTGTATGTGCAGGAGTTCAGGGTGAATGCTATGCGCTGGTTTGTATATGGTGTCATTATCCTGCTGCTGATATTTTCGATAAATGTTCTACTTACGGTCGCAGGCGTCTATTTCTTCGAAATTGAGGAATCCCTTTTAGATGACGACTACACACGATTTGGATTGGTCCCGCTTGGCAGAATGTCGCCGATCACCGCAATGCTTTTTCTGTTTTGTGGCTTGAATCTGTTTTTTCTCAACGGTACCAATCAATTGTACAGTAAGCTTTCGGCGATCCTTGCGTTGATCATTTTTTTTGCAACCCTCACGGTCCTCGTTGGATATTTCTATAACACGCCCCTGCTTTACGGTGAGACAATCATACCCATCGCGCTGACCACCGCCATCGGTTTTCTGGCCATCAGCATATCCACGCTGATCAGGACGGGTGTTGAAAATTTCCCGTTAAACCTGCTGGTGGGGGATCAGACTCACGCGCTCCTGTTGCGGTACTTCTTGCCATTAACCGCATTTATCATCCTGTCAGGTGGCGCGTTCCAGATCTACCTGCATAATAATTTCTTTGCAAATCAGGCCCTGGCAATTTCCATTGTTGCGATCATTGCCATGATCCTGGTGACGATTGTCACCATTTATCTGTCACGGTTTATCAGTCAGCGGATCGCCACGATTGAGGAAGAGAAAAGAAGGCTGGCTTCAATCGTTGAGACAACTCCTGACTTTGTGACCGTGTATAGCCAGGACGGGACGTTGATGTATTGCAATGAACAGATGCGGTCCTGGGCCGGGATATCCGACAGACTGTCCGAGTTCAATATGAGGATGTTCTTCGGGGTATCGGATCATGCAATGGAGGAGGCGTTCCATCATGCAAAGAAAGAGGGCACATGGAAGGGCGAAACAACGCTTTGCCTGAATCTGCACGAAATTCCCGTCTCTCACGTCATCCATTATCACACACGAAGCGCGGAACACGAAGGCTATTACTCGTCAGTTATGCGGGACATTCGAAGCCTGAAAGACGTTCATGCAAGGATTGAGTCGATTAACCGGCAGTTGGAAGAGAAGAATGCTGAGATGGAGCATTTCGTATATGCTGCCTCGCATGATTTGAGTGAGCCTTTGCGGATGGTAACGAGCTTTCTGAAACTCATTCACCGGAAGCTTGATAGAAAGTTAGACGCGGATATTGTTAAATACATCGATTTTGCGGTCGACGGGGCTAAAAGAATGGATATTATGGTAAAAGACCTGCTCCATTACTCCAGGACGGGTTCATTCAACACGGAATGGAAGGAGTGTGATCTTTCTGTAAACCTGGGGGAAGCACTGGATAACCTAAGACTGCTGATCAGCCAGACTCAGGCCGAGATCAACGTTGCCGGGACGCTGCCCATCGTGCGGGGGAATGGCGAGAACCTCACGCGCGTCTTTCAAAATCTGATCGAAAATGGCATCAAGTACAAGCGGGATAAGCACCCCGTGATACATATCTTCATGGATGATTTGGGTTCTGCTTTCCGGCTGGCTGTCAGGGACAATGGCATTGGCATCGAGCCGGCCCACCACGAGCAAATTTTTCAGATATTCAAGCGGCTGCATGGCAGGTCCGCCTATTCGGGCAGCGGCATCGGTCTGGCTACCTGCAAACGAATCATTGAAACGCATGGCGGAAAGATATGGGTGGAATCGTTACCTGGCGAAGGAAGTACTTTCTACTTCACGTTGAACAAGACTGCGGGCCATCCTGCGTATTCCACCGCCACGTAGTTTTTTTGGTAAATTGACTAAATTTGTCAAAAGACATTGGATCACTAACTTGATCCTGGATCCTGAAAGAAAATTTGTTATTACCGGAGATGCGCGTTCTTTTTTATTGATCAGATCAACTATATGGAGGTTCACATTTTGCTGGCAGAGGATAATGAGGGCGAGATTCAGCTGATATCTGAAGCGTTGGCCGTGTCAGCGCTGAGCATCAGCGTTTCCGTTGTGCGCGACGGACGGCAAGCTATTCATTTCGTTCGCCGGGAAGGGGTGTACAGCAATGCGAAGAAGCCTGATCTGATACTGTTGGATATTGGCCTTCCCGAAATCAATGGCATGAACGTGCTCTGCGAAATAAAGCAGGACACCGTGCTCAGGGCGATTCCTGTGATCATTCTTACCGGGTCCTCGACAAATAGGGATGTTATTGAATGTTACCGAAACCATGCCAATTGTTTTATTACCAAGCCTGCCGACTTTGACCATTATCGGGATCTCGTTGGTGTAATTGAGGATTACTGGTTTGGAATCGTCAAGCTTCCGAGACACTAGCGTACGCCACCAATTCCATCCCTTATGAATCAGTTTGAGAAGATTCTAATTATCGAAGACAGTCCAGGTGATTTTTTTCTCATTACAGAACTGCTGAAAAAGACGAAGCTTCCCCAATATGATATTCATAAGGCGGAGACGGTTAAGAGCGCGGTTGATAAGCTGAATGTCAACGAATACACCCTGATTTTTATAGACCTGTTTTTGCCGGACAGCGACGGGATCATCACTTTTCAAAAAATATTTCCCCTTTCCGGTCGTGCACCTGTCATTGTGCTGACAGGGTTGGTGAATGAGGAAGTCACGCTGGGCACGCTCAAGTTCGGGGCGCAGGACTATCTGATCAAAGGCGAATTTGATGTCAATCTCCTTGAAAAAACGATACGCTATGCGCTGGAGCGGAAGCGAAACCAGGAACTGGTCATGAGATCCGAGGAGGACTCGCGGAAAAAACTGGAAGCCCTGGTAAAGGAAAGGACGAAGGAGTTGCACGAAGCCCTGAGAAAAGAGAAACAACTTGTCGAGCTGAAAAACCAGTTCGTCGCCATTGCCTCTCATGAATTCAGGACCCCGCTCTCCACGATCCGGTTTGCCGCTGATTATCTGCATGATTACCTGGAGAAACTCAATGCCGACGAGGTCAGACGGAAGCTGAAAAAGATCCAGACCCAGGTGATCCATATGGCTGCTTTGCTGGAGGACGTGATTTTGGCCGGACGCCCAACGATCAACAAGCCTCCCGTCAGCAAATCCGATATAGACATCCGAATGGTGGTTGACAAAATCATTGAGGAGGTTCTCTACTCGACAAAGAACACTCACACGATCAGTTTTTCCTGCCACGTCACGGATCGCCTGGTGCAGACAGACGAGAAGTTGTTGCGCAACATCTTTATTAATCTTCTGACAAACGCCATTAAATTCTCGCCTGGTCAACAAAGCGTCGATCTTACGATTCATCAGTCAGATGACCGGCTTATTGTTGATGTTCAGGATTACGGGATCGGAATAATCGAGCAGGAGCAGGAGAAACTTTTTGAGCCTTTCTATCGCGGTAGCAACGCGACGACCATCTCCGGTACCGGCCTTGGCCTGTCTATCGTAAAAAGGGCAACGGAGTTGTTAGACGGAGATCTTGAGTTGAAAAGTCAGGTTGGTTCAGGCACGCGCATCAAAATTTCATTGCCGATTACGCCGAAAGCCTGAGTCGATTTCTTATTCTTCCAGTTTTTCCGTCATCCGGTTTACCTGAGTCCGATCATTCACTCCGTTTTTTTTATCAAGGGCAGCTGAACGATACTGATCCAGAAGGTTTCAATACTGGTTACAACTTTCAGAAAATTATCGACGTCAATTGGTTTGGTGATGTAGCTGTTTGCGTAGTTGTTGTAGGAGGTAAGAATGTCTTTTTCGGAGGACGAGGTTGTCAGGATAATGACCGGTATATGTTTAAAGGATTCGTCATTCTTGATGTAGCTTAAAACCTCATGCCCGTTTTTCTTGGGTAGGTTGACATCCAGAAGAATCAGATCCGGCAACTCCTGTCTGTCTTTCCCGGCGGTGTTCCGGAGGAAGTCAATTGCGGCCGCGCCGTCGCGGGCAACACTGAGCCGGTTATTGATCCTGCTCTCGGCCAGCGCCTCGGTGGTCAGCAGAATGTCTCCTTCATTGTCTTCAACGAGCAGGATGTGTACAATTTTCATAATTTCTTATTAAGAAAAGATTTTGATAATGGATCCGGTTCGCATGAAATGATCGCTCAGTGTTAAATGCGATGTGTCCCGGTTTTCCAGATGGAGAGTCCTTAACGCTTCCTTGCACTTTTTCCGATGTTTCATGATGACGAATTCCTCGGGATGCTAAAATAAAAAATACTCCCGGCTTCCTCTTGTGATTCCACCCAAATCCTTCCTCCCAGGTTCTCAATGATCTTCTTGCAGATAGGCAGGCCCATTCCGATTCCGGGGTAATCGGTCCGGGTGTGCAGCCGCTGGAACAGGAGAAAGATCTTGTCGTGATAATCAGGATGGATGCCGATACCGTTGTCTGATATCGAGAATACCCAGCTGGTTTCCTCATCTTTGACGTCAATGCGGATGACAGGTTTCCTTCCGCCCGGTTGGTATTTCAATGCGTTGCTCAGCAGGTTCTGGAATATCTGCCTGACAGGGCTCCTGGGTGCAATGACGACCGGTAGGCGTGATACCTGGATGCTGGCTTCCTTTTCCTCGATCTGGGCTTTATAAAGCAACAAAATCTCATGAATCAGAGCATTCAAGTCGATGGATTCGTTTTCGGCCATCATTCTTCCGACCCTTGAGAACTCGAGAAGATCCAGAATGATTTGTCGCATTCGTTGTGCGCCATCCACTGCAAAGTGAATGTATTGTTTGCCGCGGTCGTCGAGCAGGGGCTTGTAGTTTTTTTCCAGCTGGGTAAGGAAGCTGCTGACCATTCTCAGCGGCTCCTGAAGGTCGTGAGAAGCCACATAGGCGAACTGTTCGAGCTCGGCATTTGAGGCGGCGAGCTCTTTTGCATGACGAACAAGGTCTTCATTCAATTCCTTCATTTTCTGCTCTGACTGCTTGCGACTCGTGATGTCTTTAAAGTAAACCGTAAGTCCATCTTCAGAAGGGAAGACCGCGATATCGTACCAGTTGTCTCTCGGCGGGAAGTATTCTTCAAAACGCACGGACATCTTCTCGGTAAGGGCGCGGTGGTACTCGGGATAAAATCTTAATGAACGGAGATCCGGAAATTTCTGCCACAGGTCCTGACCGATGACATCCTCGCGTTTTGTCATCAGTAATCGCTCGGCTTCTTTATTCCAGTACGTGATTACCCAGTTGCTGTCTAACGCGTAAAAGCCATCCTGAATACTTTCGAGGGTCGAGAGCACCTTCTTGTTGGTTTCAATCAGTGACAGCTCAGCGACCTTGCGCTGGTGGATATCCTGAAAGCTGCCGAAAATCTTCGTGCACTTCCCATCCATTCTTTCAGATTCTCCGATGCACCGCACCCAGCGGATATTGTTTCGCGCTGTAATGAGACATAGCTCGAGGTCGAAAATTTCACCATCAGTAATAAGATTACGGACAGCCGCCGCAATCACGGGCTTGAATTCTTCGGTATAGAACTCAAATCCTCCAGTCAAGGACGGATTATAGTCCGGGTCTGTCTCCAGAATCTCGCGCGTCATGGGCGACCAGTACATATTATCGTTTTCGTGATCATTGAGAACGAGTTCCCAGCTTCCGATTCTGGCCAGACTGGTGGCGCTGTCGAGAAGATTTTGAAGATTCTTCTTCTCCGTGATCTCCTGGGCAAGGGCGTAGATGACGCCGGTTTCTGTGTCAGTGGAATAGGACCACAGGAACCACTTGGTCTTGCCAGATCGGGTAATGACCCGGTTTTCAAAGTGAAATGTCGATCGCCCGTGCTGGTGTGATGACTTGCTGTTGAAAGTCAGGTGGTGGTCATCAGGATGGATCAATTGTTTCCAGGGCTGCGCCAACAATTCTGCTTCAGCATACTCAAGCATTTCGCAGGCGGCCGGATTGATCTTTTTAAAGTAGCCATCCGTTCCGACAATGCAGATGATATCCGGAGCTGCGTGAAAGATCTGCGCCAACTCTTCTTCGAGTTGCTTGCGCTTGATCTCGGCGCCGAGATGCTCGGTGAATCCGGAGTATAGAAGTGGTTGCAATGAGCTTGCTTTTCCCGGCGAATACACGTGGCCCAGGAGTAGCACGCCGATCACTTCATTGCTGAAGATCACCGGCAATCCTGTCATGGTTCTCAGGCCTATTCTTTGTGCGGCATCCCTGCGAACAAAGGTTTCCATTCCGGCAGGGTTTACCCAATGCTCGATGGACTTTGATTTCCAGGTTTTTCCCGGCAAGCCCTGGTCAGGCTCGAAGCTCTTTGTTCCTTCAGTTTCGAAATAGAAGGATTCCAGTTGCTCCACTGACGTGAGCTTTGCGGCCAGTTCCAGCCTGTTTTTATCCGTGCTCACGAGCCACACCTCGGCAAGGTCAAACTGCTCGAAGGTCATCAGCTTCTTAAGCACGTTTTGCAGGATCTGGTGAAACGGAAGCTGCTGGCTGAACAGGACACTTGTGTCTGTGACCAGGTTTTTTTTAATCTCTTCATTTTTGTGCTTCGTGGTATCCTGCATTGCGCCGACCATGCGCACAGCTTTTCCGTTCCTGTCGCGAATTACAAAGCCTCTGTCCAGCACGAAAGCATATGATCCATCGGCTTTCAGGTAACGGTACTCGTCTATCCAGTTGGTTTCTGAGCCGTCGATCGCCTTGTTGATCTGTGCCAGGACCCGGTCGAGGTCGTCTCTGTGGATGTGCCTTGTCCAGGAAGTGATGTCGGTCGGAAGCGTTGAAGGATGGTACCCAAAAAGTATCTTAAAGCCCTCGCCCCAATAGAGCGTACCGCTGACCAGGTCCCAGTCCCAGATCGCATCTGACGTTGCCTGGGTAACATATTTATATCGCTCATTGCTCTGATGGACAGCCATCCGCGCTTCTACCTGAAAGGTTACGTCTGTGCCAAACACAAAAATTCCTTCGATCTGATTTTCGATATTGCGATAGGCCTGATACGAGAAGTTGACGTAAAGTTTGATGTGGCCTTTTTCTTGATGATGTACCTCCAGTGGCACTTCATTTCCATGGTAGGCTTCACCGGAGCTGAAAACCTGATCAAGCAACTCAAAAAAACCATGGCCTTCCAATTCCGGAAGTACTTCCTTTACCGTTTTTCCGATCAGGTTCGATCTTCCAATCAGTTTTTCATAATCGGGATTTGCCATTTGAAACACGTGGTCCCTTCCCTTCAGAATACAGATGAAAGCGGGAGCGTTATTAAAAAGATCACGATAGTTCTGGTGTTGGATCCGGATGGCTTCATCCACGGTGATGCGGTTGGTGACATCCCTTGAGTTCGCCACAATGCCCATAACGGCAGGGTCATTGGTCAGATTAGTGACTGTAGTTTCAACCCATCGCCACGTACCATTCTTGTGCAAAAAACGGAAGGGGTCGAGGTAAATTCTTTTTTCCGTTGCCAGTTTTCCGAAATTTGCCATGACACGTTCGCAATCCTCCGGATGAATGAATGAAAAGGCGTTTTTGCCAATAAATTCTTCAGGCTCAATATCCAGCACCGTTGCGGAAGTCGGACTGACGTACTGGTAGTTTCCTTCCGGATCGAGGATCGCTATGAGATCCGATCCGTCCTGGACCAGGCTCCTGAAGCGCTGCTCGCTTTGCCTCAACTGTCCGGCTGCACGTTTTTGTTCTGACGCATCCCGTGCAATCGCATACATGATTTTGTCCTCCTCATCCCACCGTGCCGACCAGACAATCGGCACAACGGATCCGTCTTTTCGCAAATAGCGATTCTCAAAGTTGGTCTTTTCGATGCCGTGCATGATCTCCGTTGCAGACTGCACTGTCTTTTCGCGATCCTCAGCGAGAACCAGATCCATATAGGCCTTGCCGGTCAACTCGGACGGTTCGTATCCCAAAATGTGCCGGGCCGCCGCGCTGACGCTGATGAAGCGGCCCTCGCGATCGATGGTGCATATGATGTCAAGCGACTGATCGAGAATCTTCTGAATTGAATTCCGGCTCTCCAGCAGATCGCGCTCAAAAGCCCTGGTCCTGGTGATGTTGCTGGCGGAAACAAAAGTTCCTATTGTATTGCCCTGCTTGTCACGTACCGGCTTGTATTTCAGTTTATAGATCTTTTTGATATCGTTATCCGCTGAAAGGGTGAGTTCTTTAGTGACCGATTCTCCTCTCAGTACCCGGTTGTAAATTTCCTTGACGTGATCCACACTTTCCCTGGACGCGTATTCGAGAATGGATGTTCCCTTTCTAACTTCGACGGAAAAGTAATGCTTGTAGAGTTCATAAAATTGCTTGTTGAAAGAGCGGATATTCAGGTCGCTGTCGAGCAAAACGAACGATTCTTCTGTATTGTTGACAAGCTGATATATTTCCTCCTCATTCCTTTTCCGGTCGGAGATGTCATTGATGATCGTTGAAGCAATGGCGTGGCCGTTCTCGTCGTGGAAAATGGCCGAATAGAATTCAAGCGGAAAACGCTCACCGCTCTTTTTGATGCCGGTCAACTCGCCGCGCAGCTGGCCTTTTGCCGAGCGCTCTGCCACTTTCTGTTTTAAACCATCGTTTTGATCAAAAACTCCGTCCCTGCCAATCTTTCTGAACTCATCTTCACTATATCCAAAAAGCTCGCAGGCTGCCCTGTTCGCCTCGAGAATTGTTCCGTCTGGTCTTGTGATGAAAATGGCGCTGAACGAATTATCGACAACAGATTTGTATTTGTCCTGGCTTCGTTTTTCAGCCCGCGCTGCAAGCACGACCGTGGTGACATCCTGTACGGTATGCATGATATGCGTCAGCTTGTGTGTTTCGTCGAACATCGGAATGTTCTCCGGCTCCCAGTACTTTTCAATCCATTGACCGGTGGACTGGTCGTTAATGTCATATTGTTGTTGGGCCATCCTGTGATTTTTTTCGGTCCGGATGACCTTCATCAATGAAGCGCGCAGGTTTGACACTCCATCAACATCGCGAAGATTCGGGTTGTCAGGAAAGGCCTCAAAGATACCCCTGCCGATCAGATCCTCCCGTGTCATATTTGTGACTGTGCAATACGCCTCGTTGGCGTCTACAATTTTGAAAAGCGGAGCATCCGGCAACACGATGAGGCTTGGAAGTGGACTTGACTGAAAAATTTGGAGCAAATAGCCGGAAATTGTCATAGGAATTTTTAAGGGGAACTGGACATGGCGCAGCTGGCGCTGATTGGTCCGTGGTTCAGAAAAGCAACATGCGTTTAATTGTCTGTATCATACGTTCTTGCAGAAATATCCCTGATCAGGCTATCCAGTTCATAGGCCGATGTCAGCAGCGGCTTTATCAGGTCGTCTCTTTCTGTTGCCGCAATCTGCGGATTTTTTATCAGTTCTATCAGTCCCATCATCCGCGCCAGCGGCGCCCTAACCACATGAGACTGAATCCATGCGATCTCGATCAGTTTGTTGTTCTTGATCTCAATATCGCGGATATATTTTATTGTCTCGGTAATATCGTGCGCGAGGATCACCGAGGCTTCGGTGCCCTTGTACGTAAGCGGATTGCAATGCCAGTCGACGTGGATTACTTCTCCGTTTTTCTTTCTGTTCCTGACCACCCCACGCTGAAACGGCTGGTCTGCACTTAATGAGACCTGCTCCGACTCCCCAGAGGTCGGTTCCCAGATTTCGTTGACGGTCATAGACATGAATTCGTGCTGACTATATCCGTAATGCTTTATGGCAGCCGAATTGACATCCATAAATCGAAGCGTCTTGATGTTACAGACCCACATGGGCTGCGGGCTGAGGTGAAACAAGTTGCTGTACCGTTGCTCGGATTCGCTGAGCGCTATCAACGTTTTCTTCCGCTCGCGGCAGTACATGATACTTTTGTAAAGCGACGATGCGTTCAGGTCATCCTTCAGCAGGTAATCAGAAGCGCCCCCGGAGATTGCCTGAATGCTGAACTCAATGTCGGCAAATCCTGTGAGGATAATCACGGGTTGAGTGCCCGCATGCTCCAGGATCTCCGTTAGCAAATCCTGTCCGCTTTTATCCGGCAGTGTGATATCCAATAAAATGACATCGAACTCCGCCGTGATTCGATACAGCATCTCCGATGCTCTTGCAAAATTGTTTGCATGCACAATCACCGGTTCGTGAATTTGCTCCAGCAAGTATTCTTTCACCAAAATGAAATCTCCCGGATTGTCTTCTATCACGAGTATTCGGAAGGGATTTTTGTCCTTTGCCATCCAGGTAAGGGTTTAATAATGTCAAAAAAATAGGGTCCTTGATGAATCAAATCCGGAAACAATTTAAAAAAAATGAGGTTAAAATTATCTTTTAAATTCCATGTGAGTTATTATTGATGACGAGAATCCGGAATTGTCCGGAGAGTATTTCGGGTCCGACGCTCAGTTATCAATTGCCCCATGATGTTTCATATTTTGCTTATCGAGGATACGGATCACCTTGGGGAGAGTATCAGTGATATCCTCACGATGGAAGGATATCCCGTGTTTTGGGCGAGTGACGGCGAAACGGGACTGGATAGTTTCGTCAGCAAGAAGTTTGATCTGGTCATTACTGATATCGTCATGCCGGGAATGGATGGCTTTCAACTGATCAGAGAGATCCGCAAGCTTTCAGCGGTGGTACCAATCATTGTGCTCTCGGCAAAAGCGACTCCCGAGGATAAAAGAATGGCAATGGATGCTGGTGCTACAATGTACCTGACAAAGCCCTGCAGCCTTGATCAATTGCTTGATGCTGTTCGCAGCTTCCGGTTACATTCTTCTGAAACCTAGGAGTAACGCCAACAAATCCGAGATTTATTTTTCTGTCCGGTTCTTCAAAGTTACACCGGGACAGGAATTTTATTTTCGCAGAATTGCCTTACATTAGACGTTTGTTCCGGTTTAAATTGAACATGTATTAAGTAAAATTGATCCTGACACATGAATTTTGTTGAAAGTTTTGTCGCTGGCGCTAACGCCATCGTCTGGAGTAATGCATTGATCTTTTTGCTGATGGCCGTGGGAATTTATTTCTCGGTCAGGATGCGGTTTTTTCAGGTGCGCATGGTGAAGGAAATGATTCGCCTGATGGTGGGGGGCAAGAAATCCGACGAGGGGATATCATCCTTTCAGGCGCTGGCGGTTTCACTTTCCGGACGCGTAGGCACGGGTAATATCGCGGGTGTCGCCACCGCCATCTTTCTCGGAGGTCCCGGTGCAGTCTTCTGGATGTGGCTGGTCGCTTTTTTGGGTGCGAGCTCCGCGTTCATCGAATCGACCCTGGCACAGATCTATAAAAGAAATGAACAGGGGCAATACCGCGGCGGTCCGGCTTATTATATCGAAAAGGGACTCAAAAATAAAAGACTGGGCAGGATCTACGCAATTGTCTTTGCCATTTCGACGATCGTCGCAACCGGACTACTGTTACCCAGTGTCCAATCCAATAGTATCGCTTCCGCAGTAAACAATGCCTTCGGCACCAGTCACACCTATACGGGCGTGATCCTGGTGGTGTTGTTGGGTCTGATCATTTTCGGCGGGATCCGCACCATCGCGCGTGTAGCTGAATACGTTGTGCCGTTTATGGCAATCGGTTATGTATTGCTTGCTGTGATGGTGGCTGTTATCAATTATGATCAGTTACCGGAAGTATTCGGATTGATCTTCTCCAGCGCCTTTGGACTGAATGCCACCTTCGGCGGTATCATCGGTGCGACGATCACGATGGGTGTGAAGCGCGGCGTGTTCTCCAACGAAGCAGGGCAGGGAACAGGCCCCCATCCTGCTGCCGCGGCCGAAGTCACGCATCCAGCCAACCAGGGATTTGTACAGGCATTTTCTGTTTACATTGATACACTCTTTGTGTGTTCCGCTACGGCCTTTATGATCCTCAGCACCGGAATGTATAATGTTCAGGGACCCGAGGGTGACCTCATCGTCAACCACGGCGTGTATTATTTACAGGATGGTGTAAAGCATGTTGATGGCAGCGCGATCTACACGCAGGCTGCGGTTGACAAGGCATTCAGCGGCAAAGAAGAATTTGATATCAATTATAAAGGTGTCGGAAGTTATGCAGTAGCCATCACATTATTTTTCTTCGCCTTTACCACACTCATGGCCTATTACTATATAGCGGAAACCAATGTCGCCTACCTGACACAAAAAAGAGGAGGGCCGCTGCTGATGTTTATCCTCAAGGCCGGCATCCTGCTCTCTGTTTTTATTGGCTGTGTGAAGACAGCCAGACTTGCATGGGATCTCGGCGATCTGGGGGTCGGCCTGATGGCGTGGTTAAATATTATCGCCATCCTACTGCTTCAAAAGCCTGCGCTAAGGGCATTTAAGGATTACGAAAAGCAAAGGAAGTTTACGAAGAATCCGGTCTTCGACCCCAAAGCGCTTGGTATTGCCCGCGCTGATTTCTGGGAAAGGGAATACAAAAAAGAACCTGTGGAAAAGAAATTGTGATTTCAGGAGATCGTATCGTACACGACTGACCCATTGACCGTGTCGCCTCCAGGCGACAATGACATGATCCGCTTGCTGACTTTACTGGTGTAAGGTTAAAGCGGCAATTTCATTTTTTTATCCCTTCCAATCGTAGATTTTGCGCCGCTTATTCCGCAAACCTATATGAGAAGAATAAACTACCTGATCTTTTTATTCATACTGCCTGTCTGCTTGCAGGCACAGGCACCACAAAAAACCGGCGTCCAGTTTGGTGAAACCATCCGGATGACCATGAAGAATTATTTCTTCAATATGGAAATCATCGGTCGTGATGAAACCGGCGTTTATGGCATTCAGATGCCCGCCAAGGAAGTGTATGGGGGAAATACACTCGGGGGGATCCGTAATTATCAGCTTGCGCGATACAACAATACAAGCCTCGACAATCCTGAACTGTTCGAGTTGATGCTGAAGGATCATGACATGGAAAGGAACTATGAGTTTGCCGCCCAGGTGGGGAACCAGTTTTACATCTTCTCATCCTTTCAAAACCGCAAACTCCGGAAGACCTTCCTGTTCGCTGAAACGGTTAACAAGAAATCATTGGGACTCAACAACGATCTTAGGAAAATAGCCGAAGTGGATTGGTCCGACGAAAGCAGGTCCGATCGCGCCAACTTTGGATTCCGGTTTTCTCCCGACCGGAGCAAGCTGATGATCCGTTATAATCTTGTAAACAAGGAGAGTGAAGTGCTTCGCTTCGGGCTCTGCGCCCTCGATAATAATTTTCAGCTGCTATGGCAGAACGATGCGCCGATCCCTGTGAAGGAAGGCGCAATATTTAATTTCAGAAGATTTTTTATAGACAATAAAGGCGATGTGTACCTGCTCGGCCTCCTTTTCAAAAGCGAAAAAGATCTCGCGGCAACAAATAACTTGCGTAAAAAATCGCTCCTGTCCAGCAAACGCATGGTGCAGCGTGAACCGAATTACGTTTACCAGGTCATTTCCTATACAAACAAGGGAAAGACCATTGCTGATTTTGTCGTGGAGGAAGCGGGTAAGTTCATTACCGATCTCAACATCGGTATCAACGGCAAGCAGGACATTATCCTGACTGGTTTCTATGCCGATGAAGCAATGGTCAGCGTAAAGGGTGCGTTCAGCATGCGTATCAAAAAAGGAAGCAAAACGATCACGGATAAGATATTCCACCCCTTTGATAAGGATTTTATTGTCGAAGGACTTGAGGATAAAGACGCAAGGGATGTGCTGGAAGGGCTTGCTGCCGGCGAAGAATACGATAAGTATCAGTACAATATGGAGGATATCCAGTTTCACGAGAACGGCACTTTTTCGATGGTGGCCGAACAGTTCGTCGAAGAAAGCAAGACCGTTCGGAATGGTAGTTATGTATCGACCGAGTATCGCTATTATGACGACAATGTCATCATTGTAACATTCAAGCCTTCCGGTGAAGTGGCCTGGAAGCGTAAGATCTCCAAGCACCAGTTTACGCACAGCGTAAGCCGCGGCTTCGCTTCTTTTGCTTTGCTCGAAAACAGTAATAAAATGTATTTTGTGTTCAATGAATTTCCCGAAGGTAAACCCCAAAGAGCCAAGGCTGTGATGGTGCAGGTGGGGGCTGACGGTGCACTGCACCGCGAGGATCTGTTTACCTATGAAGAGAAGAAGATCGTGCAACCGCTTACTTTCCAGCGGACGGCCACCAAAGAAATGTGCATGTTTGGCCTTGTGGGAAGAAATTATACCCTTGCCAGACTTACCTTCAACTGACGGTCGATTACCGCGAAAACCGCTACCCTGACCGGTAAAACCCAGTTATTAATCTGCCTGCAAAAGAGAACGATCCGCCCCCGCGGATCGTTTTGTTTTGGAGGCCGAATCGATCGGAAAAACGGAGGTCTTTGCAGTTAATTTGTAAAACATACGTAGAATTGTATAAACACAGGGGTTGGAAGATCCCGAACTTTGATCTTTTGAACTGTAGCTAAATCTGCCATGACAACACTCTATATCAAAAATATGGTTTGCGACCGGTGTAAGATGGTGGTCAAACAGGAAATGGAAAAGCTGGGGCTGCATCCGACGAAGGTCGCATTGGGCGAAGTGACCTTGCCAGATGAGCAGATACCGGAGAAAAAAATGAAAGATCTTGACCAGGCATTGCTGAATCTAGGATTTGAACGCATCGACGACCGGAAAGCAAGGCTTATCGAGAGTATCAAAAATAAGGTGATCGAGCTGATCCACCACAGCGACTCCGGTAACAGAAAGTTGAACTGGTCATCCATTATTGCCGACGGCCTGCATTACGAATATAACTACCTGAGCAATCTTTTCTCCTCGGTGGAAGGCATTACACTTGAGCAATACATCATCCGCCAGAAAATCGAGAAGGTGAAGGAGCTTCTGTTTTATGACGAGTTGAATCTGAGCGAGATCGCAGACAAGCTCGGCTACAGCAGTGTGGCCCATCTTTCCGGACAATTCAAAAAAGTTACTGGCTTCACGCCTTCCGAATTAAAGAAATCAAGGGTAATTGATCAGAACCGGAAATCCCTGGATCATGTTTAGCACCCCTCGCCGCTGATTTAAAATTTAAGATTGAGGGACGGTGGTAAAATTTTAGCGTGGACCCAATCTTAAATCTTAAATCTTGACTACCTCAGTTATGCTTGTTCCGATTATTGGCCGCGGTCTGGATCAGGATGAACTCAGCCACATTTTCCTGGTCGACTACACCGGTGAGGTTTCCTCCGGACATTACGAGCATAAGGGGTTTCTTTTCCTGTTGCAATTTCAGCCAGGCCTCTTCCAACGGCATATCGGGTGAGAGGATGATCATATTCTCATCTTTTACCCTGTCGACCCGCACATCTTCACCCTTTTCACCCAGTGCTTTGATAATCTGGTCCCGGCTTAGCGTTCCCACGGGCTTGCCTTGCTGATGGACGACAAAATTTTTATTCTGGCTCTGCAGCAATTTTGCGGCGGCCTCTTTTACCGATGCATTGGCATCAATAATCGGGATATCCATCATGAGCACATCCATGACAGTAAAACCTTTCAGCATCAATTTCGATTGCGCATAGACCACTTCGGATTGCGCACCCAGGAAAACGAAGAATCCGATAAAGATCAGGAAAGGGTTGTAGAAAAATCCCAGCAAGACAAATACCATTGCCAGTATCTGCCCGACGGATGCGGCAATGGCCGTTGCCTTTGCGTGGCTCAGCTTAAATGCAAGCAGGGCGCGCAATACCCTTCCCCCATCCATGGGGAAGGCGGGTATCAGGTTAAACAGCGCAAGCCATAGATTGACACTCATCAGTTGCAGTAAGAAATTTTCAGGACCGATATGAGACAACGCACTGAGGTCATCCACATTGCCTTTCAAGGTTACAAACGGATAGAGCAATGCGGCGATCAGCACATTCACGGCAGGACCCGCAAGCGCAACAAGCAGTTCTTCCTTCGGTTTTTCAGGTATGGATTCCAGCTGCGCAACCCCACCGATAGGCAAAATGCTGATTTCCTTTGTTTTGATCTTGAATCGCTGAGCTGTCAGCGCGTGACCGAGTTCGTGCAATGTCACACACAGGAAGATCGTGAGCACGAAAGTAACGGACCATACTATTTCATGAAAGGCCAGCCCGGAACGGGCATTGGAGAAGACTATCCAGAGAATGAGGATCAGAAAGGTCCAGTGAACTGAGATCTTGATTCCGGCGATTTTTCCAAGGTAAAGCGAATATTTCATTCCTGAACGGGCTCCGTAGGTCAGTAGCAGCCAAGGGAAGTTACGAAAAATTTAAACGGATCTTTGAGTTCCTTCGGCTGTTTTGCGGGCCCGCCTGTTTCTTTAATGTCCTTAAAGTAATGGAATGCCGGACTGCATGTACCGCTGTGATGTTGTCTGTCTCATTTTGAAAATGCCGGAAAGCGAAAAAGCCTGACCGGGGCCAGGCTTTTTATATACAGACGAATGCGATGCTAGTCCGCCTTAATCACCCCACAGCTGATCCGGTCTCCCGCATTGCCTGCTGGCTGCGAAGTAAAATCATCCGGCTTGGCGTGCACGATGACTGACTTTCCAACTACATTGGTGCTGTCCGCGCCGCCGATCGTCCAATCATTGATAGACAAACGCAGCGTTCCTTTACCATCCTGGCCAGCGGTTATGTTGGCGATGTCGCCTTTGTGGAAGGCAGTGCCGTTGCCTCTCTTGCCGTGTGGTTTCATGGTCGGATTCCAGTGACCTCCTGCCGAGGATCCATCTTCTGCGCTGCAATCACCTTTTTCGTGAAGATGCACGGCATGTTCGCCGGGCGTCAGATTCTCGATCGTTATTTCGAAAACGACTGAGCCACCTTCCTGGGTGAAGGTAGCTTCGCCTGTGACCTTGCTTCCACTCGCCGGTTCCATTGTAGCTTTCGCCGTCACTTTGCTCTCTTCCTGCTCCTGTTGCGCTTCCGTGCCAGCCTGGTCTTCGTCGCCTTGTTTGCTCCCGGAGCTACAGGCAGAAAGAGATAAGAATAAAGCAACGAACAAAAGACTCAAAAAACTCATTGCATTTTGTCCTGAGGGACCTGTTCTCCTGCTGATAACATTTCCGGTTAATAGTTTTTTCATGATATACGTTCGTTTATGTGTGTGAAAAAGAAATTTCAATGAAGTCGTAAAAGTAGCAGCTATGATCCTTAAATGCCAGTGCAACGGTGTTTTTAAGCTTGACACAAGTCCGGATCTGAATCATTTAAAAATCCATGCCGATACGCGCCAGCACGGAAGCAGGTTGATCAGACCACCTGGGGATTGTATTTCGTGCGATATTGAATGGGCGATATCCCTGTTATTTTTTTGAAGGTTGTTCGGAAAGCTTTTGTATCCGTATACCCTACCTTGTACATTACTTCGTTCACATTTTCCCGTGTTGACTCGAGGCTCATCTTGGCAGCTTCGATCTTCACACGCTGGATATATTCCACCACAGTATTGGATGTCGCCCGTTTAAACCTGCGTTCGAGATTCCTCCGGCTCAGCGAAAACATCGAGGCCAGCTCATCTACCGTGATCTTTTGATGGAAATTCTCTTCGATGAAAGCCTGTGCTTTTTTGATGGGCTCATCTTCATGATCTTTTTGTCCGCTGAACATCATAAAGGGCGATTGGCTTTCGCGGTCAAAATCGATCGCGAATATTTTTGCGCAAAAGACCGCTGCCGCCCTTCCTGCATATTTTTCTATCAAGTACAGGACAAGTGTTAAATAGCTATACGCTCCACCGCTCGTGTATATTCCGTGTTCATCGGTAACAACCCGTTCTGTCACGAGCGTTACCTCAGGAAACATCTTTCGGAACTCGTTTGCCGCCACCCAGTGCGTCGCACATTTCCTGCCGTTGACAAGCCCTGTTGACGCGAGCAGAAAAGCCCCGACACAAAGGCTTGCAACCTCTGCGCCCGCTTTGTATTGCTGCAAGATCCACGGCAGCAGATCCTTATTGGCTTCAATTGCTTGTTGCAGATCGCCGTCAATGGCAGGTATAATGATCAGGTCGGTTTTTGTTACATCTTTGATCACCCGGTCTGCGCGGATGGTATACATTCCACGGATCAACGGAGTCTCCTTTTCAAGTCCTACCAGTTCTATATTAAACATGGGTGGTTTGCCCATGCTTGCAGTGTATGAATTGACGCCGGTCAGCAACTGACGAGGGCCTTCGATGCTTCCTAAAATCGCGCCTTTGGGAACAAGGATCGTTACAGTTTTCATAGGGTAGAGGATTTATAAGTGAGAAAAGACATCCGTGCACCGCCTGACGTAAGGCGTCGTGCAATGTTACCTTCTGCTTCCTTCATTCATCAAAGGTATCAATTGGTATTGTCGCAATCAACCCCTGAGAATGTCGTCTTATCCCCCTCTGTTGATCCGGTCTGATTGCTCCTAAGTAAATGACGACATTTCGGGCCGGGAAATTGGCGCAACCCACCCTGTATATTGGCGTATATGCACCATTCCTCATTTGTGTCCGGAGTGTAAGTTTACATCAAGGAAATCTGGTCGATGCGTGTGCGCGCTGGATGAATAACCGTTGTAAACAAATGCGAAAGGTAATCTTTGAATCCGCGGTTTCGATGGATGGTTTTATAGAAGGACCGAAGGGAGAGCTTGACTGGCTGATGTTCGAGCAGTCAGGCTGTGATGCGTACCATCTCTTTTCGCGTTTCGATACTATCTTTTACGGAAGAAGAGCTTATGAAAGGTTAGGCATTTCGGGCGTGGTGCCCGATGATCTGCCGGGAGGCCAGCGACAATTTCTTTCGGCTGCAAGTCATATGCGTAAATATGTTTTTTCAAGAGTGGCAAAGCATGTGCCCGGAAATGGCATGGTCATTACCGAGAATATTGAAACGGAGGTAAAAAGGATCCGGGAAGAGGAGGGTAAAAATATCTGGTTGTTCGGTGGGGCAGACATCCTGAAGACTTTTGCTGAACTTGATCTTGTGGATGATTACTTCCTTCGCGTACATCCCGTCTTATTGCGATCCGGCAAGCGCCTTTTTGAAGGCAGGCAAAAACCTGACGATTTAATACTGATAAATAAGGATCATTTAGATTCGGGTGTCGTTAAATTACATTACCGCCCAGAAAGCAGAATTAACAATCATTATCATGAGGATAGAAGTGTTTAAGACGAACGTGAAGGATGCAGGTCATGCGCAAATGCTGCTTGAGCGAATACACTTCAGCTTTAGCGATTACACTGCTACCTTCGATCTGGAGGATTGTGACAGGATACTACGGGTGGCATCAGCGACTGGCCTGATTGACGTATCTTCCCTGATGAAGCTGTTGAGAAGTTTTGGCGTCCAGGCCGATGTGCTGCCGGATGATATTCCGCAGGTTTTCCACTTTTGATTCTTATGGAACAATTTTAAGACCGTACATACGGCAGCGATCAAACCTTATTTGAGTTTTTAGGGCTAAGACTGAAGAGGCCTTTGACTTCTATGAAGCCTATGTTCGGCAGTGAATTCATGACCATTCAATGTATGAAGGATTCCCCGGATGGCGATAAGCTTCCGGTGCGGGGTAGGATCGTGCATGTCTGCGGACGGCTTTGTGGCCGGGCTGCAGGGTGAGATGGATGGATCCATGTCGATGATGAGATCTTTTTATATAGTGAAAGGCTCATCAGCGCTGCCGACACTGCACTTTATGGGCGTGTTACCCATGAGATGATGCAGGCATACTGGCCCAGCACTGCGGAAAGGCCAGATGCCTCCAGACACGACATCGAACATTCGAAATGGTACAACCAGGTAGATAAGATCGTTTTGTCGCGCACAAAAAATCATACCGGTGACAAGGGACCTGAAGTCATCAGTGGTAACCTTTCTGAAAGAATTAATCTGCGAAAGCGGGATGCGGGAAATAACATCCTGATTTTTGGAAGCCCGTCTGCCGCTCATCCTCTGATGGAAGTGGATCTCATTGACGAACGCTGGCTGTTTGTGAACCCGATCCTGCTGGGAACGGGAATAAGAATATTTCAGGGCCAAAACAATTCAGTTGCTGACAAGCAAAACGTTTTCTTCGGGCGTGATCGCCATGCATTGCGTCATTGAGCGATAACAACAAGTGCGGTGCTACAGACTTGTTTTGCCCATCCTGAAGTTCCCTTTGTTCTATGCGTGGTAGCGTGGTGGAAATGTTAAATGCTCCGGATGTTTTTTGTAACGCATGGAATACCTGCCAAACCTTTCTTCGATCAGAAGGGTGTTTGTTCTTTCGGACGGAAGTGTATGTTGATAAATTGATAATAATCCAAATTTTTTTTTATTTCTTAATCTTAGTAAGTATATTTACAGCTGAAAGTTCACACAGGTGGGCGATTGAAAATTTAATTTTAACCTTAAACAAAAAACGCTATGGCAAAGAAAGCGAAGAAAGCTGCAAAGAAGACAGCTAAGAAAACTGCAAAGAAAGCAGCTAAGAAGACTGCAAAGAAAGGCGCTAAAAAAGCAGCCAAAAAAAAGAAGAAGTAATGAGAATTTCCGGGTTGAATTTCAATCCGGCGCAATTTTAAAAAAACCTGAGTACCATGTGCTCGGGTTTTTTTTATGACCCGTCTCCATCGCCTTTGATTGCCATGAAGGAACAGGCTCACAGGGACGGAAGGCGCAGCGCTTAAGGTACAGGCTCCCTATTTTCTTCCAGGCGGACAGGTGAACCGGTCATCTGCAACACTTTTTTCAAAACCAGCGCATCGATTTCCCTTCCTGCCTTATCGGTGTGACGGATTGAATAACCGATCGCCTTCATGTAGGTCACTTCAAATTTTTCAGTCGTCAGCTGATGGTATTGTCGGATCGCCTTCCGGTAATCTCCCTGTTTGGAAACGGCCCATATTTCCTTCGTGTTCATCTCAGCGAAGTCTGCGGTATCGCCATTATGGCGGAAGTAACCTTCCACCGTAAAGAGTTTTGAAGTGCGCTTAGTGAGGTTAAGATCAGGTTCAAGGGTCAGCGGTTTCATGCGCTGATCCAGGACAACGAGCTTGTTTCCGTCCTGAACTTTGACAACAAGGTCTGTTGTCCGGAATAACTCCTCACGGATCATCTTTATCTGTGAATTCTTAAAGTCACCGGCGGAGCCGCGGACGCTGTAAGCCCGGGTCACGCCTTTCTCCTGGGCGGAGTTATGGAATTGAATTACCAATTCTTCCGGAGTTTCCCCGTAAAGAGTTGAATATTTTCCCTTAAATGATCCGACGCCGGTATACGTGTCGGCTTCCGTGTACTCCTTCAGTTGGTAGTGGCCTTCCCCCGTCTGGTCGGTGGGCAGCATGGAAAGTTCGATGTAGAGATTCCTCTTTTCATCGAGGGGAACACGGCCTTCGTACACCGTCCAGATCTTTTCCTCCGCCTGGTAAGGATTGGAAATTTCATCGGGCTTTTGCTCCGTTTGACAGGAAAATATGCCTGTAAGAATGAAATACATCAGTTTTTTCATAGGGTAATCTTTGAAAACAACACCGGGAATTGTTGCCGAGCGAGGTGATTTCCGAGGTAAAACGATGCGCATGAACTTTCAGTTAAGACCGATCGATCATATCAAATATACTTCATCAACAACCCGGTTCCCCTGGTTACAACCTGCATCACTCTCGGATACAGAGGGCGCTGAAGGTAGTTGGAATGGTATTTTTATTGAGGAAGAATACAAAAGATGATTTGCTCATTAGGATAATTTGACCAACACACGTAATTTAGGGAAAGCTTTCATAGGGAGAAACACTTTGACGCGCTTCTTACATACAGAAAAAGACTACCAGAGATTCCGGAAGGATATTATATTCGCACTTGAAAATTCACAAATATTTACTAACCATTAACTTTAATTAACTCTTAAATCAAAAACGCTATGGCAAAAAAAGCGAAGAAGGCTGCTAAGAAAGCAGCAAAGAAAGCCCCTAAAAAGGCAGCAAAGAAGTCCGCTAAGAAGGTGGCAAAGAAGGCGCCCAAAAAGGCAGCCAAGAAAGCTCCCAAGAAGAAGTCGGCGAGAAAACCCAACGCAGCCTTTATGGCTCCCCTCAACCTTAGCCCTGCGCTGGCAGAGGTGATTGGCAACAAG
Source organism: Chryseosolibacter sp. (assembly GCA_049791675.1). Taxonomy (GTDB): domain Bacteria; phylum Bacteroidota; class Bacteroidia; order Cytophagales; family Cyclobacteriaceae; genus Chryseosolibacter. The sequence continues at coordinate 24,520 of JBARAD010000011.1, read as the reverse complement.
CCACTGCCGAGAACAGTGATCATCAAGAAGATCTGGGATTACATCAAGAAGAATGGTCTTCAGGATTCCAAGAACAGAAGGATGATCAATGCTGACGGAAAATTGAAGACACTTTTCGGAGGCAAGAGCCAGATTTCCATGTTTGAATTGGCCAAGGTTGTGAATAACAACGTAAAGTAATTGCAGGAATCATTCCTGCATGCAATTCAAAAGGTCATTCCTTAAAGTCAATCAGAGTCATTCGCTTCGCGGGTGACTCTGATGCTTTTCAGCCCGGGCTATCCCGCGGCCCCGGTGTCGGAAGAACTAAAAACTCCTTTTCACCCTCCCGCACATGATCCTCGAACGCTTATTGTTCCTCGCATGCTTGTCCGTTCTTACTACTGGTCTTGCCCAGGACAGTAATGAAGAAGGACGCGGTGCATACAAGACCAGAACGTGTATAACCTTGAGCAATACCGGGATGATACCACCGTGCTGAAAAACCGCACAAAGGATGGGAGCTGCATTATTTCGACAACGGCATAAGGCAGTATGGCACCCGCCTGACACCCGATGATCTGCTGGAAGATTTTCCGGGACTTAACAGCGTGTACCTCCGGCTGGCCTGTCATACCTGGAACCCGAAGAAGGGAAATTTAACTGGACGCTGATTGACACGGTGATCCATCAATGGACAGGTAAGGGGAGTGGCTGGCCGAAAACAATGCGGTAGCCAAAAGGTTGGCCAACCGCTGTGGCTATTGGTACTTTCCCAAGTACGCCGTGCTTCGCGACACGCTGCGGAAACCGTCGGATCATAATTACCTTCAGATGACATGGAAAAATCACGGTGTCGCCCCCGTATATCACCGCTATGACGCGCGGCTCCACCGCTTACACAAACAGTCAGGAAAGTTAGCTGTGTTCGAACTTGGCGAATCAAACAACCATAAGTGGATGCCGGGCAGAATTGTCGGTGAATATTATAAACTCCATCTGCCCGATGACTTATTGCCTGGTAAATACAATATCAGCGTGGGGTTGTTCGATCATTGCCGGCGGGAAAACACACCCATCCGGTTGGCGATTCATCCTGCCCGGCGCAATAAAGAAAGACGGCTATTATAAAATGGGTGGGATCGTCGTTCGTTAGCACACCCCTGTCAGGCAAGTAAGGCGCAGCCGGAACTTTCAAATGGAAGTATCGGAGTCAAAGAATGCAGTTGTCTGCAGCCACGGGGGCATAGATTCTGCCGTTCCTTCAGTGCACGAACGCGTAAGCAGCAACCTGCCCGCGCGTGGCATTTTGATCGCTGTGTCAGGTATGGCCTCCGGTTCAGGCGGTTTTCTTTAACAACGACTCAAGCGAATTGCAAAGCCCCCTGAAATCATTGTGCTTGTTGAGGAACTGGTTTGCGCCAAGCGCGGCATATTCTTCCGTTTCACCTGGATTGATCATGGTCGAGTACATGACCACCGGCACTGTTTCAAGTCTCTTGTTCTGCCGGAGTTCCGTCAGTACCGTCTTTCCATCCATCATTGGCATATGAATATCCAGGAAGATATAATCCGGCACAATGGCGTCTCTCAAAATATTCAACGCCTCCTTCGCGTCGTGGGCAAGCAGACATTTTGCCATAGGATTGACAGTTTTCACAGCCTTGTAAAATATTTCCAGATCCTCCGGATCGTCATCAATGTTCAGTATGATCAACCCATCATTTTTTATAACCGATTTTCTACCCATCACGAATTCCCTTTAGTTGATAAAGCGTCAATACTTCAATTTTATCTTTAGCAACGGTTTTAAAAAAGAACTGTGCAAATAATCCTGTGAGGTGAGTTTAAAGCAGTTGAGCAGCGGAGAATATGTCTGTTCCTTCACTATACTTATATAGGCGAAGCGGCTGTATCACGATCTTCAGTTTTTAACCGGCCATTTACATTCTTCCCGAGTCCATTCCCTTCAACACCGTCTTCAAAACGATATGTTACCTGCTTTGCTCGCGCTCCGGCAGGTGAAGGTGAATCTGGTCATGCATCGTGTAAAAGCGATACTGCGTTCCGTCGTGGACGACGATGCCACTGGATTTGTTTTCTTCCATGATCGGGTTTCCAGCATATTTTTTCCACTGATTGAGATCTGGCGATACTGCGACATTCATGTTCCACTCGCTCCAGTCTTCGTTCGGTGTGCCGTGATAATATGCGTAGTAATGGTCGCCATGACGAATGATCTGATTCACCGCCACCCCGAATTTGTCGTATGCCTCCGGTCCCTTTTCAATTACCGGCGTGTCCTGAACGTTCTTCCATACCTTCAGATCAGTAGACGTTGCATGCCAGATGCCTTCGTCATTGCGCTCGTAGAACAGGTGCCATACATCCCCTTCAACATACACTGAAGGGGTGCCGTACGGCCCCGGACTCAGCGGTTGGTCATTGGTTTGCCTGATCTGCAGTGATCCATGATCCTTCCAGTGAACTTTATCCACCGAGGTAAGCAGGTGTGCGATGTCATTGCGACCTTCGGCGAACATGTAATAAAGGCTGTCATGTTTAACGACCATCATGTCTTCCACCCAGCTTTCCGTAAAGATCGGATTGCCTTGGTATCGCGTCCATTCAATTCCATCGGGTGAGGTTGCGTACCCCAGCGACATCACTTCATCTTCGACACCTGCGCGGAATCCGGTATACCACAGGTGATAGCCATCGGCTTCCCTGAGAATGAAACCTCTTTCCCTGATCTTCTCATCCCAGCTGTCAGTACCTGTACCTGAAAACAAGGGATTTTTGTCGATCGGAGTAAAGTGCACGAGTTCGTCGGGGAAGAGATCTTTGTCCTGGCTGCTATTTTCATCCGGGCCAGCGGCGGGCCTGTTGCAGGCGATGAAAAAGCTAGCCAGCATCATGGCAATGAAAAATGGTTTTGTGCGGAGGCGTTTTTCAGGTAATGGGAACGGTGTCATCATGTTTGTCAGATTGGTCGGGGAATAAAACTAAACAATCTAAGAAATATCCTGATTATGATTGTACGGCCTGCATGAACTCCTGCTGGTACAATTTTTACGAGTCAATGGAGAGGATCACAAATTATGTACAACATCCAGGTTATTGAAGCGATAAAAGGATACATGGTATCCCGGAATCATACCCTCGCCGTGGCGGAAAGTGTGACATCCGGCCATCTGCAGGCCGCCTTTTCGCTGGCCGTTGATGCATCCAAATTTTTTCACGGAGGCATCACCGCCTATAACCTGGGACAAAAAGCCAGACACCTTCATGTGAACCCCATCCATGCCACTACTTGTAACAGCGTATCCCAGATCATTGCGGACCAGATGGCATTGCAGACCATGCCGCTATTTTCAAGTGACTGGTCGATCGGCATTACGGGTTATGCGTCACCTCTTCCCGAACTCGGTATTCAGGATCTTTTCGCCTTTTATGCCATTGGCTTTCGTCACCAGATCGTGCACCACGGGAAATTGGAGGCGGAAAACAGAGGGTTGTTTGCGGTTCAGATCTATTATGCCGGGGAGGTATTGAAACAGTTGAGCCAACATCTTTCGCGCGTGGCGGGAAGCAATTCCTGACAGGGCCTTTTGGTCAGGGGATGCATGTTTTTACCTGGCAGGGACCATGACGCTCATCTGGATCCATGATCTGTGCGCTGTCTGTTCATTGGAGATCCTCCCCTTGATGTTGCCCCACCCGCCACTCCTCAAGAATTTTGTTTCAAACAGCAGTTGTCGATGCCGGACTCATGTTTAATTGATCAATTTTTAGTATCCTTACCGCCTGAAAAACGAAAGGTGAACCTCGGGGATGATTCTTCATCCATTCAATAAATATGGCTTGCCTGTGTTGCGGTTAAAATTTATCTTTCTGAATTGTCTGAATCTCAACCTTATATGAAAAAAATTATTTTCCTTTTTATCATAATTGCCGGTGCGCTTTGCACCCTTTCCTGCAGTAAGAAGCGGGAAGGAAAACCGCGGGTACTGGTGTTTTCCAAAACGGCCGGATTTGTTCACGGCTCCATATCTGCTGGTGTTGCAGCAGTGCAGAACCTTGGGGCTGAAAATGGATTTGTAGTCGACACGACCAGAAATGCTGCCTATTTCCAGGAAGATTCCCTCAAGCATTATGCTGCGGTCATATTCCTGAATACCACGGGTAACGTTCTCGACTACCGCCAGGAAGCAGCCTTTGAGCGATACATCCAGGCCGGCGGAGGCTTTGTGGGCGTGCATGCTGCCACAGACACTGAATACGACTGGAGATGGTATGGCAAGCTGGTAGGCGCCTATTTCGAGAGCCACCCGAAAACGCAGGAAGCGAAATTCATTATCAAAAACAAGAAATTTCCTGCTACGGAATTTTTCACCGACACCGTTTGGCAGCGCACAGACGAGTTGTATAATTTCAAGAATCTGAACCGCGATGTCAATGTCCTGATCACGGTGGATGAATCATCTTACGAAGGCGGAACGTTGGGCGCCAGTCACCCGATGAGCTGGTATCATGACTATGACGGAGGCCGTGCCTTCTATACCGAGTTAGGTCACACGGACGAAAGTTATCAGGAGGAGAATTACCTGAAACACTTGCTTGGCGGAATAAAATATGCCATTGGCGATAACGATGAACTGGATTATCGCGAGGCGAAAACATTGTTACCTCCCGACGAAGACCGGTTTACAAAGACGCAGCTCTCCTTCGGAACTTTGTTCGAACCTACGGAAATGACCATCCTTCCGAACCTTGATGTGCTGATCACGCAGCGGCGCGGGGAAGTGATGTTGTACAAGAATGATACGAAGCAGATGAAGCAGGTGGGCTTTCTGAATGTTTACTGGAAAACTTCCGTTCCCCGTGTGAATGCCGAGGAAGGCGTGATGGGATTGGCGAAGGATCCCAACTTCCAGAAGAATAACTGGATCTATATTTTTTACAGTCCTGTTGACAGCTCCGTGAACAGGTTGTCGCGTTTTAGTTTCAAGAACGATACCCTTGACGTTACTACGGAGAAAGTGATTCTCGATGTTGCGTCCCAGCGTGAGATCTGCTGCCACACCGGAGGGTCGATTGCTTTCGGTCCTGATGGGCTCCTGTATGTCTCTACGGGTGACAACTCTACGCCGTTCAATGAGCCGGGTGAGAAATTTGTGAACAGCGGATTCGGTCCGATGAACGATATTCCCGGTCACCAGCAGTACGATGCGCGCCGGTCTTCGGCAAACACAAATGACTTGCGCGGAAAGATCCTTCGTATCAAAGTGAAGGACGATGGTACGTACGAAATACCTGAAGGAAATCTTTTCCCTGCCGATGGCGACAAGAGCCGGCCGGAGATCTATGTGATGGGGAACCGTAATCCTTACCGGATATCAGTCGATCAGAAAAACAGCACGTTATATTGGGGTGAAGTGGGGCCTGATGCAAGCAATGACAGTCTCTCCACGCGCGGTCCCCGGGGCTATGATGAAGTGAACCAGGCGCGTAAGGCGGGCAACTTTGGCTGGCCTTTATTTGTCGGTAACAATTATGCCTATCGCAATTTTGATTACGCGTCAGGAAAGAGTGGCGAAGCCTTTAGCGCCCAGAAGCCAATCAACGATTCGAGAAACAACACGGGATTGACGGAATTGCCATCCGCGCAGCCTGCCTTTATCTGGTATCCTTATGCATTGTCGCCTGATTTCCCTCAGGTAGGTACCGGTGGTCGCAACGCCATGGCTGGACCAGTATATTACACTGACATGTTTCCGAAGGAGACCAGGCTGCCTGATTATTACAATGGTAAGCTGTTTATTTACGACTGGATCCGCGGCTGGGTGAAGGCTGTTACCATGTTCTCCAACGGGGACTTCAGCAAGATGGAGCCGTTCTTTCCTTCGCTGGATGTAAACTCACTCATTGACATGGAGGTCGGACCTGACGGAAAAATTTACCTGCTGGAATACGGCAGCGGATGGTTCAGTAAGAATGCTGATTCGGGGCTTGCCAGAATAGATTTCAATTCCGGAAACAGGCCGCCCAAGATACTCGCCTTCCATGTGAATAAGACCTCCGGGGTTTTGCCTTTCAAGGTTTCCGCAACGGTGAAGGCTACTGATCCGGAGCATGACAAGATCACTTATGTATGGGATCTTGGAAATGGAAACACTCAGCAGACATCCGGGCCGCAACTCGACTACACCTTCAGTGCACCGGGTGATTACAAAATTTCAGTGGAAGTAAAAGACGACCAGGGAGCGGCCGCAAAGAGTAATGCGATCGCTGTCTATGCAGGGAACGAAGCGCCGAAGGTAGCCATTGAAGTGACCGGAGGAAACAAGTCTTTCTTCCTCGCAGGCGAGCCGCTGAAATATAAAGTGATTGTATCGGATAAAAGCGATACGGCGAAATTTGATCCTCAAAACCTTTTCGTCTCTGTAGACTATGCGGAAGGTGGTTACGATAAAGCTGCCTCGACCATGGGCCATCAGCAGGGCGAGGTCAATATCATCGGTAAGGGTCTCGTCATGTCTCTTGATTGCAAAAGCTGTCATAAGGAAACGGAAAAATCCATTGGTCCATCCTATTTGCAGATAGCACAGAAGTACAGTAAGGATTCTGAGGGCATGAATTATTTAACCGGCAAGATCCTCAAAGGTAGCCAGGGTGTATGGGGTGAAACGCAGATGCCTGCGCATCCTACCTTGCCGGAAAGCGACATTCATCAGATCGTAAGCTGGATATTTTCACTTGCCGGCAACACGAAAGTGACGAATTCCCTTCCTGCCTCCGGCACAATCACGCCTCCGAAGGATGTTGAGCCGAATACAGCGCTGGTGATTTCGGCAACCTATACCGATAAAGGTGGTAACAACATCAAGGCATTAACCGCCAGCAATGCACTTGCGCTGCCGAGCAGTTACATTTCATTTTCCGGAAAGGAAAACGTAAAGAGTTTCACGCATTTCAAAATGAACAGCGACAACTATTTGGTACTTCCTCAGGATGGAGATGGCTGGTTTGCACTGGATAGCATTGACCTGACCGGTGTGAAGGCGGTTGAAATTATCACCGGATGGATGCAGTCTCCGGCAGTGGGCTTTGATTTTGAAGTGAGACTCGATGCTCCTTCAGGGGAGTTATTAGGCAAGGGACGCATGTCCGTGCCGAAGAAAGATCAGAAATCCGGTACCCTCCGGATCCCTGTCAGTGCCGTAAATGATGGGAAGTTCCACGCAGTGTATGTGGTCTATACACCCGGCAAAACAAAGTCCGAATCACCTGCAGGCGTTACCGCGGTGAAATTCAGTGCGCGGTAATTTGCTACACAAACATTTTTAATCTGACCCCGGCCACAAGCCGGGGTTTTTTTTTTGTCTAACGATCCAGGGTGACAAAAACCAACATTTAAAATTGTAAATTACCTATCTCAACAAAGACCCGGCCGCACGTAAATCTGTCTCTGAAGGAAAAAGGACACCGTTCCGGAATCCGTGTTTCACGCAATAGTGACCAATTGATCGATGACCCATCTGCCGCACCTTATTACCGATCTTGGGCTCATCCTGGCTGTGGCAGGGATCACTACCCTTATTTTCCGGAAAATACGACAGCCTGTTGTGCTGGGATATATCATCGCGGGTTTCCTCGTAGGTCCGCATGTCTCCCTGTTTCCGACCGTCATGGATGCCGCAGGGATCAAGACCTGGTCCGAGATCGGCGTGATCTTCCTGTTGTTCAGCCTCGGACTGGAGTTCAGTTTCAGGAAGCTGGTGAAAGTAGGCGGCGCAGCGTCCATCACGGCACTGGTGGAGGTGGTGCTGATGATCGGGTTGGGTTACCTTGCCGGCTACGTGATGGGATGGTCTGTCATGGACAGCATTTTTCTGGGCGCTATTCTTTCCATGTCTTCCACCACGATCATCATCAGGGCATTTGATGAAGTGGGCGTGAGAACAAAAAAATTCGCCAGCCTGGTTTTTGGAATTCTTATTGTCGAGGACGTTGTTGCCATCCTGTTACTGGTCCTGCTTTCCACCCTTGCCGTGAGCCAGCAATTTGGTGGCACGGAGCTGCTGATGCAGATGCTGAAACTCGGTTTTTTTCTCATCCTCTGGTTCCTCGCAGGAATTTTCTTTGTACCTACTTTCCTTAAACGGACGCGAAACCTCATGAATGATGAGACCATGCTGGTTGTTTGCGTGGCTTTGTGTTTGCTGATGGTCATGCTGGCAGTGGAGGTGGGATTTTCGGCGGCACTGGGTGCGTTTATCATGGGCTCGATCCTTGCGGAAACAACACAGGCAGAGCGCATTGAACATCTGATCAGATCCGTAAAAGACTTTTTTGCCGCCATTTTTTTCGTGTCTGTCGGGATGATGATCGACCCGCGTGTTTTGGTTGAATATTCATTTCCATTGACGGTGATCATCCTGATCACCATCTTCGGAAAATTTATGACCACTGCGCTGGGGGCGCTGCTCGCCGGCCAGTCCCTGAAGCACGCGATACAGGCGGGAATGAGCCTTGCCCAGATCGGTGAATTTTCCTTTATCATTGCTTCCCTGGGCGTATCCCTCAATGTGACCAGCGCATTCCTTTATCCGATCGCCGTGGCGGCGTCGGCCGTGACTACGTTCACCACACCGTTCCTCATCCGGCAGTCGGGTGCCTTCTACGGTTTCCTCGAAGCGCAGCTACCGAAGCGATGGGTCAAAATAATGAATCGTTACAGTTCCGGAACGCAGCAGCTGTCCGCTTACAGCGAATGGAGGGTATTGCTGCATGCTTACATGGTGCACCTGGCCATTCACAGCGTGCTCATCGTCGGGCTCATATTCTTATCACAGGAGTTTCTATATCCCCTCATTCGCGGGATCATTGCGAATTATTTTACCGCCACGGTGATCACCGTGGTGTTGACCCTGATGTTGATGGTCCCTTTTATCTGGGCGCTCGCGATCCGGCGCATCGCACGTGACGCTTACAGGAATCTGTGGCTGAACCGCAAGTTGAACCGCGGTCCGCTGATCGTCATTGAACTCTTGCGCATAGCCGTCGCAGTACTTCATGTGGCATTTTTAATGAATATCTTTTTCTCCCCCTCGGTGGCCTTCGTCATTGCCATCGCGGCGATGGCCTCCGCCATCCTCATCTTTTCTCATAAACTTCAGTTGTTCTATGAAAAGATCGAGAAGCGCTTTCTGCTGAACCTCAATGAACGGGAAATGCAAAAGCTTCCGCGTCCGGAAATCACGCCCTGGGACGCTCACCTCACCGACTTTGAGATACAACCTGAATTTCCGCTGGCAGGCAAACAGCTTCAGGAACTGGCGTTGCGCGAACGGTACGGAGTGAATATCGCACTGATCGAGCGTGGCAAGTTGTCGATCATCATCCCTGATCGCTATGAGCGCATGTACCCGGGAGACAGGATCTCTGTCATTGGTACGGATGAACAACTCGGAAAAATAAAAGACCTGTTCGAAAATCCCGCAAAGGATCTCGCTGAATCCGAACTCAGGGACAGGGAGATCAGTTTACAGAATTTAACGGTCACCAGGGATTCGCGGTTATACAGGAAAAGTATCCGTAAGTCAGGATTGCGGGAGCAGGCCCGCGCACTGGTGGTGGGCCTTGAACGCAATGGTGAGCGCCTCCTGAATCCTGACTCATCCATGATGGTCGAAGAGAATGACATCATCTGGGTAGTCTGCAACAAAGGGAAGCTGGAAGCATATTTGAGAGGGGAGGTGATGAAGAAAAGCCGTCCCGCCAATCATTGAAACGATCAAGCCAACTTTACCAGTACATCGCAAAAGTAGTTGTCGTTGTCGTAGAAGATGTCGGCTACCTTTAGTCCTGTTGTTGCCATTAATTGTTCAATCATGTCGAGGTCGTACTTCTGCGAAATTTCTGTTTGGATCGTCTCCCACAGGTCAAAGTGAACGGATCCTCCCAGGGAGGCGATGGGCACATCCTGTTCCTTGAGGCTGATCAGAAAACTTTTGGTCGTGCCCGTCTGAGGGTCATAGTAAGGGTAGTGGCTGAACTCAGCGGGGTTGAATTCCGCTCCCAACTCCCGGTTTAAACGGGTCAGAATATTCAGGTTGAAACTGCTCGTTAACCCATGGGGGTCATCATAGGCTTCGTGAATGATCCGGGGATCTTTCTTGAGATCGAAACCAATCAACACAAGATCTTCTTCCGACAGGTGCGCGGCAATCTTTTTAAGAAATTGCGCCGCGTTCTGCAGCGTAAAGTTGCCGATGTTGGCGCCCATGAAGAGAATCACCTTCTTATCATCATGGTCGTGCAGACTTTTCAGCGCTTCGTCATAACTTTGGTTTAGAGGTTGAATGCGTAGTCCCGGCAGCGCCCGTTGCAGTCGGGCTGATAGTTGTTCAAGCGCATTCGCGGAGATGTCGATCGGCAGATACGTGAACGGGCTGCCATGAGCCATAAAATGTTTCAGCAATATTTCTGTCTTGATACCATCCCCCGCGCCGAGTTCAATGAGGCGGAATGAACCGCCATTCCCGGTGAAATGTTGGAGAAGATCATCTTTATGTTGCTGGAGGATATCGTACTCACAACGGGTGGGGTAATACTCAGGCATACGCATGATCTGCTGAAATATCCTGTCACCGGTTTCATCGTAGAATAGCCAGCTGGGCAGTGTCTTTTGTTTTCCGCTGAACCCCTGGGCTACTGCTTCGGCTATCGGCTGATTGAAAGTTGTTTTCGATTGAACCATTACTTAGGGTTTACAGAGTCGTATTCCACAGAACTGCCACCGGAGCTGGGGATAAAAGAAATTGCGATAGGTTGTTCTTGAGTGGCTGGCCGGCGTTACAACAGAAGCGCCGCGAAGTACCATGGTGTTTACCATGAATTTTCCGTTGTATTCACCAATGATTCCTTCAGGCTTGCGATATCCCGGATAGGGGAGATAGGCGCTGTTCGTGTATTCCCATCGCAGGCCCCAGTTGAATTGCGCTGCAGCTGCTTCCCATTCAAATTCCGTAGGCAAACGCATGCCCATCCATTCAGCAAACGCGGCAGCCTCGTAAAAACTGATGTGGGTGACAGGTTCCTGCAGGTTGACTTTCTCCAATCCTGATAACGCATAACGGTACCAGGTACCCTGTGCCGAAAGCCAGTATAGCGGTTTGTCGATCTTATTTTGTTTCACCCATGCCCAACCGTCACTGAGCCAGTAGTCCGGTCGTTCATAGCCCCCTGCTTTCATGAATTCCAGGTATTCACCGTTTGTCACCAGACTTTTGCGGATCGAGAAGTCAACCAGATAGACCGTATGTCGCGGCTGCTCGTTGTCATAGCTGAACGCGTCACCGGTATTTCCGATCTGGAATTCTCCGGCGTGCATTTCCAGAAATGAATGATCTTGCTCCGTTTCCGGCGTCTCCTGGAAATCAACGTGGTAGATGGGGTACAACGGGTTGTGTCCCAGGATGTATTTAATGTCGGTATATAAAAGCTCCTGGTGCTGCTGCTCGTGGTTCATCCCCACCTCCAGCAGATACTTAGCTGCAGCGGGGGCATCACTGAGCAGTTCGATCATTTTCTCATCTACGTAAGCCCGGTATTCGTGAATCTCGTCGACGGTAGGCCTTGACATGTTTCCGCGGTCGGGTCTCAAGACCCTTTCTCCTACGCCCTCATAGTAACTGTTGAAAAGGAAGGAATATCGCGGATGGAATCGCTTGTAGTTCCTGAGATATTTGGAAAGAATCAGCTCCTCGAAAAACCATGTCGAATGCGCGAGATGCCACTTTGGGGGACTGACATCTTCAACAGGCTGCACAACATAATCTTCGATAACCAGCGGTTCGCAAATAAATTCGCTGTATTTGCGTACGGCAAAATAACGTTCGATCAAAGAAGTCTCTGTTTTCTCAGACGCTCCAATCGAATGCTTGAATTGTTCCAGTCTTCCCATAATGATCGCGCGAAAGAATGGTTGATTCAAAATCATACCTGCCAGGACGGCACGCGCCGGTGGTAAAATGAGGACAAGCCTCTACAGAAGGATTTGTGCCGGCCTACGAATTGATGTAGCTGACGATGCCGTCGCGGATCGCTTCAAAGGTGCGGACCAGTGTTTCTTCGTCTTCTTCCAGGAGCGTTACGCGGAAGCCTTCCAGCTCCGAACAGAAAGACGATATGGGAACCACACATACGCCTTTTGCCGCCAGCAGATAGTAAACGAATCTTTTATCCAGCGGAAGGCTTTCTTTTGTCCAGTTTTCGACGAGTTTTTTTATCTCCGGATGGGTGATGTTTATTTTCTGATGTGGTTTTAAAACACCTTTGCGGAAGATAATGGTATTATAAAAAGCACCGAACGTCTCATTGAAGGTCAGTTCCGGAACCGTGTGCAGAATATCGGCGATGATCTTGCTGCGCTTCCCAATATTCCGGTTGGTCTCTTCCCGGTATTTCCTGAAGCGCGAATCGCCCAGGATCTTGGGAACCGCCAGCTGCGGAAGTTTGGTAGAACATACTTCGATCATCTTGGCATTGTCGAGTGCCTGGCAAAAGCGGTTGAAGTCTTCATCCTTTTCGCGGTTGTAATATTCCATCCAGCCGCACCTTGCGCCTGGCCAGGGCATCTCTTTCGAAATCCCTTTCATTGATATTCCGGGGACGTCCTCGATAATTTCGGCAAGGGAATAAGCGCGCGCACCGTTGTACGTGATGTTGATGTAGATCTCATCGGCGACGAGGAATAATTTAAATTCCCGCGCGATGGCCACAATGCGTTGTAGCGTTTCCAGCGGATAGACCATACCCGTTGGGTTGTCGGGATTGATGATGAGGATACCGACAATATTCGGATTGTATTTTACTTTATTGTAAAGGTCATCCAGGTCAGGATACCAATGGTTGTCCGGGTCAAGTTTATAAGTGATCGGCTCATGATTGGCATGGGCAGCTTCCGCACTGGAATGTGTCGAGTAAGCAGGGGAGGGGCCGATTACGCGGGAAGTGCTGTTGATGTACTGATACACTTTGGCGATGGCATCTCCCAAACCGTTGAAGAAGCAGATATCATCGGAAGTGATTTGTACCCCACCCATCGCGTTGGTCTGGCTGGCGAGGAACTCACGCGTTTGGAGCATTCCCTTGGACGGGCAATAACTATAGGTGCTGTCCTGCTGGACAAGATCGGCCACGATATCTTTTATCCATGAAGGGAGTTTGTGATGTTTTTGGATTGGATCTCCGATGTTTTCCCATGAGATATCCAGGCCGAGCTTTTTCAACTGTTCGGCCTTCTTTACGATCTCCCGGATCTCATAACTGAGTTCTTTTGCACCCTCGCTTAATAATTTTTGTCGCATGATCGGTTTTTCAGCCAGCGATGTTGCGGCTTTTGTCGAAAGGATTCAAGTAAAATGAAAAAAAATTTTATCTCCGGGTGTTGCAACGATGGCGCAACCGCACAAGGAAAGCCAGATCTTTTGCGGCAGTAAGCCCGGAAAATCCCGATTCAGGGGATTTCAATCGAAATCATTGGGAAAAAATCTATATTACAGGACATAAATAACCAGGTTATGAAAAAATATTATTTGCTCTTGGCGTTCATTTTCATGGTCTTCTCTTCGCCGGTCAGGGCGCAGGAGATCGGCCTCCAGCTATACAGTCTGAGGAATGAGTTCAAAACCGAGGTGGCGGGCACCCTTGACCTGGTCGAAAACTGGGGTATCCGCGAGATTGAAGGGGGAGACACCTACGGTTTGCCGATGGATGAGTTCAAACAGCTCCTCAAAGAGAACAAACTGAAGATGGTCAGCGTGGGAGCAGATTACAACCAGCTTAAAGATGATCCCCAATCGGCGGTAGCCAACGCGAAGGCTTTTGGCGCCAAATATGTCGTGTGTTTCTGGATACCCCATGGTGATGACAATGTTTTCACCATTGACCATATGAAGGAGGCGGCCGAGGTTTTCAACAAGGCAGGAAAGCTCCTGGCAGAGAATGGCCTTGCCCTTTGCTATCATCCCCATGGATATGAATTCCGTCCTTATGAGGGAGTCACCTTGTTCGACTACCTGATGAAAGCAACCGATCCGCGATACGTGAACTTTGAAATGGATGTTTTCTGGGTCAAACATCCCGGCCAGGATCCTGTCGCCATGCTGAAAAAATATCCGCAGAGATTTTTACTGATGCACCTGAAGGACCGCAAGCATGGGACAGAAGGGAATCAGAACGGGCGCGCAGATGTCGAGACCAATGTGGTTTTGGGTACGGGCGATGTTGGTATTGCCGGGATCATGAAAGCGGCGAAGAAGGCCGGCGTAAAGCATTATTTCATCGAGGACGAATCATCGCACTCCGTCACGCAGATCCCGCAAAGTCTCGAATTTCTCAAAAAACTTAAATAGCAAAGGCCACATCACGCTTCACTGAAACTGATGCGTCATTGCTATCAGGTTCACTTGCCGGTACATAGTTTTAAACGACCCCAAGGGGCATCTTGAATGGACGAGGGTTATCAGACATTTACTGTTTCGAGTTTTAAAGAATACCAGGATATCATTCTTAGCATCCCGGACGATCAGTTCATTTTGTACCGCGGCCAGAACCAGGATAAAACACTGTTACCCAAGATCGCGCGGTTTGACGTTGCGGACGTAGAAAGGATCGAGCGGGAGATGCTGGAAGATTTCCAGCGCCGCAGCATACACCTGATCGATAACCATCCGGGCGACTCCTGGGACTGGCTGGCACTGGCGCAACATCACGGTATGGCCACCCGTCTCCTGGACTGGACTGAAAATCCGCTGATCGCGCTGTGGTTCTCCATGTCACCACAAACGGATGTTCATCTTTCAGAATATTCCGTCGTATGGGGATTTAACGTTCCGAAGGAAGATATCATCAACTCCACGGAGGATAAGGATCCCTTCAGGGGTGCGGGCAATAAGGTCTTCAAGCCAAATCATATTACGAAAAGGATCTCGGCGCAGTTTGGATGGTTCACCATTCACAAGTCGGAATCCGGCAGGAAGTTTATTCCATTCGAGCATAACAAGGACTACCGCGACCGCTTGTTTAAGATAAAGATCCAGCGGGAATGTTTCCCGGAATGTAAGCGAAGGCTTCACAATTTTGGAATTAACTCAGCGTCCATGTATCCCGATATCGACGGGCTCGCCAAGCATGTCGAATGGATTTTCCTTGAACGGCACCGGGGGAAATTGTGAACTGCGGATTGCCAGTAGCCATTCACGATCACAAGCTTTTCCAGAGATACAGCGTAGCATACGCCTCCCATCCTTTGTACTTTTTAAACATCTTTGTCACCTCGGGCAGGGTTGGCTTGCGGTCGAGCTTTTTAAGATTTTTGATGGCGTTGTGGATCCCCGCATCTTCCAATGGAAAGGCGTCAGGGTAATGAAAGGTTTTCATTAAGGCGTAGTTCGCAGTCCAGTTGCCGACCCCTTTGATCTTCATGAGTTCGTGTTTGGCGTCCTGCAACGGAAGCCCGCTGATCTTCTCCTTTGAGAGCGTCCCGTCTGCAAATGCTTCTGCAATGCCGGTCGTATACCGGCTTTTTTGCGTGGAGAACTGGAGCGCCAGAAGCTTTTCCGGGGTAATCACAGCGACGGTCTCCGGCGAAGGAAAAAGAAAATACTCCTGATCGCCCAGCGCAAGCCGCTCGCCGAACGTTTGTACGAAACGCTGTTTGAGTGTATAGGCGAATCCAAGATTGATCTGTTGTCCCAATACAGCCCAGACGAGGGATTCAAAAAGATCGGGCTGTCCCACAATCCTGTAACCGTAGAAACGGGTGACAAGGTCCTTCAAAAGTTTATCTTTTTCAGCCAGCCTGTAAAAAGGCTGAAGGTCTGTCTCAAGATCAAACCAGTCACGCACATACGCTGCCACCATCTGTTTAAAGTGCGCACGGGGTTCTTTCGTCAGGAATGAGATCCTCAGGCCCTCACGATCCGGGTGGACCTGAAAGACCGCGACTTCGTCACCTGAACGCAGGGCCTTGATGACGCCATCATCCGTGATACGATGAAGGAGTTCTTTCGGTGAACGTTTCAGAAAATCAAGGCAGAGGTCAAAGGAGAATTCGCGCGGCGTAGTCAGAAGCATATCGTTTTTTTGACGGACGGTTCGTTTAATCCGATGCAAGTTTACAAATCATCCACGAAACAAGATTTAAATCATCGCAAGTTCCGGGTTGGGCAGCATGTTTCTGATCAGCATCTTTCGGAAATTTGAAAATATGAAATTGGAAATGCATACTGACTGGAATGAAGTGCAGACCGGACTGGACAACCATGGATTCGCAAGGCTGCCGACAGTTCTATCGAAAAAGGAATGCGAAGAGATCGTCGGACTTTATGATCAGCCGCATCGGTTCCGCAGCACCATAAACATGCAACGGTACCGTTTCGGGCTGGGAGAATATAAGTACTTTTGTTATCCTTTGCCGCCCCTGATCCAGGAGCTGCGCGAAACGTTTTACCAGTCGCTTGTATCGATCGCCAATAACTGGATGCAGCACCTGGGATTGGATATCCGCTATCCCCAAAATCTGGAAGCGTTTCTGGCTGCATGCCATTCGGGAAATCAACAACGACCCACGCCGCTTGTTCTGCGATACGAGGCGCAAGGATACAACACACTTCACCAGGATATCTACGGCGAAGTATTTTTTCCCTTCCAGGTGGTTTTCATGTTAAGCGACCCCGGAAAAGATTTTGAGGGCGGTGAGCTGGTTTTCGTCGAGCAATTGCCACGTGCCCAATCACGGGCTGAAGTAGTCATGCCCCGTCAGGGTGACGCAGTTATTTTTACCACCAACTTCCGGCCGGTCAAAGGGGCAAGGGGTTACTACCGTGCTAAAATGAAGCACGGCGTCAGTCCCGTAAAGAAAGGAATCCGTTATACGGCGGGGTTGATCTTTCATGATGCCAGTTGAAAGCGATCTTGAAATGGTGTCAGCAATACAGAGGATTCTCAACAGCGCAAATCAGGATTATGGCATTTGTTATTTTTGTAAGAGATTCCGGCAAAACGGTGATGTTACCTGGAACAATAGACGCGATAACGTTTAAGAGACTTGTTCGTGCGCGCAGCATCTGCTTCGGGGGAAATCTGAGACTCAGGATATACGGGAAGTTGACGTGTGCCTCCGGTAAGCGGATGAAAAAGAGCAACCGCGTCTTTTTTTCATCCGAAGCAGAGGCCCTGCATTTTGGTTTCCGCCCCTGCGCTCATTGCATGCGGATGGAATATGCAGCGTGGAAAAAACTGTCGGCGCGGAATACGGGATGAGCAATACTTGCACAACGCCTGGTCACCAAACCAATGCCTGATCTTCAATCTTTATTTCAACCCTTCCGCCACTACCAGCACGAAATCCTTTCCTTTTATAAAACCTTTTCCCCATTCAGCGTCGTATGCGTTGGTAATGCCAAGGCCCGCGAGGTCCTCTACTTTCTTGCCCTGTTTTAAAGCGGATGCAACCTTGTCGCGGATGGTGGCGAGCCTGTCTCTGTATTTCTTCACTTCATCTTTATTACAAAGTTCTCCATGTCCCGGAATGATAATTGATTGTTCATTCATCATGTTCAGTGCCTTGTCAACCGATGCAATGAGACCATTGATATTGCCTCCGCTTGACATGTCGATGTAAGGATATCCGTAACGCACGAAAACATCTCCCATGTGAAATACATTGGCCTGTTTGAAGTAAATGATGACGTCTCCATCGGTATGCCCGGGTTCGAAGTGAATCAGTTCGATATCCTGGCCATTCAGGTGAAGGCTGAGTTTGTTGGGAAATGTGATCACGGGCCATGCATCTTCGGGGCGGGGCTCTTTGATCATCCTTTCGCGAACGAGGTCGTGTGCAACAACGGTGGATCCAAGTCGTCTGAAATATTCATTGCTTCCCGAGTGGTCCCCGTGAATATGTGTGTTGAGTGTAAAACGAATCGGGGCTTTGTCGAGCGCGGCGATCGCATCCTTGATCTTGCTGCCGAGCTCGAGAAACTGATCATCGATCATCACGATGCCATCCTTGCCCGTCAGCACACCGATGTTACCCCCGGAGCCCTGCAGCATATAGATATTATCCTTTACATGTTGCGATGTTACCTTGATGGAATCCCAGTTTTGCTGGGCGGGCGCGTTGGCAGCAATGGCCATTGAAAGGGTGAGAAGAAATAGTGGTTTCATGGCAAACGGGTTTAGGTGATGAAGTTAATAAAATTCCGGATAATGCACTGATCGCACACCACGCTGTTATTAACACCGCTACGCATCAACTTCGCAAGAACCGGGTTGGGTTTGGCGAAAAAGTCCGGCAATTTTGAATCATAAATGATACTTTTATGATCTTGTCAACCGAACAAAACCATATCAATTACCAGCGTATTGAGCAAGCGATTCAATACCTGCAGCAGAATTTCATGCGTCAGCCGGAATTGGGGGAGGTGGCGGAAAAGGTTCATCTGAGTCCGTTTCATTTTCAACGGATATTTACCGAGTGGGCGGGCATCAGCCCGAAGAGATTTCTCCAATTCCTCACGACGGGCTACCTGAAAGAGAAATTGAAGGTGTCGCAGAATCTTGAAGAAGCTGCTGCTGCTGCCGGGCTCTCCAGCCAGTCACGTGTATATGACCTGTTCACGACGCTCGAAGCAGTGACGCCGGCCGAATACAGGCAGCACGGGTCCGGTATTCGCATTGAATATGGTTTCCATGCAACACCTTTTGGTAATTGCCTGCTGGGTGTAACCGAAAGGGGTATTTGCTGGATGTCGTTTATTTCTTCTGACCAGGATGGCCGTCACGCACTGGAGGAAATGAAAGCTTGCTGGCATAACTCTGTCTTTCATGAGAATGTGGAGCTGACCAGCGACGTCATCGCAAACGTTTTTGATGCAGCGCCTGCAGATAAGCTTCACCTCTTTGTAAAAGGAACAAATTTCCAGGTGAAGGTGTGGGAAGCCTTGCTGCGTATTCCCCCGGGTGCTTTGACTACTTACCAGGATATTGCACGACGCATCAATAATCCGGGAGCGTTGCAGGCAGTAGGTACTGCCGTTGGATCCAACATGATCGCCTACCTCATTCCCTGTCACCGCGTGATCCGGAAAGACGGGATCCTTGGCGAATACCGGTGGAGCGCTGCCAGAAAGAAAAGTATGATCGGATGGGAAATGGCGCGGAATGATAGTCCTAACAACCATTAGTTCATAAAAATAAATCAAGAGAAAGCGCAAGCACACTTGGATTAAAGAATAAAAACTTTTTATCTTAGCGCCACAGGAACAGAAAATGAAGAGCGGCAACACATTTTTTTATTTTTACTACTACTTTAAGACCCAGGCGGGACTTTAAGAGTAGCGTGTTGTTGTAAAAAAAATAACAGATAAACTCAGGAAGTCCCGGAAAAACCGGGACTTTTTTTGTGCCCAGCTTTTCCGGCAATCCGGGAGAAGGTTAAAGAATAAACAATGCTCTCAGATGAGCGATCAGGATAAAATGATAAAGAAAGAAGTCAAAGTTGCCCGCACCAACGGCGCCGCCAGAGCTGTGAAGTCAGCTGCGCCAGGTAAGATACGTGTTGCCATTCAGGGCATTGCCACAAGTTTTCACGAGGTGGCGGCAATGACCTTTTTTGGCGACGCAAAGCAGGTGGAAACGGTGGAATGCCTTTCCTTCCATCAGCTTTGCGAAAGCCTTGACAAGGGAGAATCCAACTACGCGGTGATGGCGATCGAGAATTCAATCGCCGGCAGCATCCTTCCGAATTATTTTCTGCTTCAGCGCTATCACTTCAGTATCATCGGAGAACTGTATCTCCCAATACATATGCACTTGCTGGCTTTGCCCGGTGTGAAGCGCGAGGATATCAAGGTGATCGAATCTCACCCCATGGCTATACGCCAGTGTTCGGACTTCATTTATTCCATCCCGGGTATCGAGGTTCGCGAAAGCGATGACACAGCCCTTTCGGCCAAGCGCGTAAAGGAACTGAAGCTGAAGGACACGGCTGCCATTGCCAATGAGTTTGCCGCCAAAAAGTACGGGCTGGAGATCCTCGAGAAGCGGATTGAGACCCACAAGAAGAATTTTACGCGGTTCCTGATCCTTGCAAAAAGAAGCACCGACCAGATCGACAGCAATAAGGCATCGCTGAGCTTTGAAGTTGCCCATGAGGTGGGAAGCCTTGCTGAAACGCTGATGATCTTCAAGAACAATAACATCAACCTTACCAAGATCCAATCCATTCCCATCATTGGAAAACCGAGTGAATACTCCATTCATGTGGATGTGGAATGGAAAAAAAGGAAGCACTACGATGATGCCATAAGCCAGGTCTTGAGGAAGGTGAAGAACCTGAATATTCTTGGGGAATACAAGAAGGCCAGGATCGAGTATTGAAGGCAAGCTTGGACCAGGGCGTGCGATGTTGATGAGATTTCAAGATATAGATTAAAAAGTCAAATGATAAAGACAGCGAACAGGATAGCAAACGTAGAGGAGTACTACTTCAGCAGGAAGCTTGCCGAGGTGCGGGGTCTTGATACCGGTGAAGTGCGCGTGATCAATTTGGGTATCGGTAGTCCCGATCAGGCTCCTTCATCCAATGCCATTGATGCGCTCATCGCCTCGGCGCAAAACGCGGCCAACCATGGATACCAGAATTACAAAGGCATTCCTGCCTTCCGCAAAGCCATTGCAGATTTCTATACACGCATGTACGGTGCCGCACTGGATCCGGAATCGATGATCCTTCCCCTGATGGGTTCGAAGGAAGGCATCATGCACATTTCGATGGCTTTTGTGAACGCCGGCGACGAGGTGCTGATTCCCAATCCCGGTTATCCGACCTATTCTTCGGTCGCGAACCTCGTCGGCGCAAAATTGCGTCCCTATGATCTGAAGGAGGAACTGAACTGGGGCATTGACGTTGCCGCGTTGAAGCGCAGCGATCTGTCAAATGTAAAACTTATGTGGATCAATTTTCCGCACATGCCTACAGGCCGCACGGCATCCCGGAAGGAAATGAAGGAGCTGGTGGACCTGGCGCGGGAAAACCAATTCCTCCTGGTGAATGACAACCCCTACAGCATGATCCTGAATGATGAGCCGATGAGTCTGCTCTCCATCGAAGGCGCTGAGGATGTCGCTCTTGAGTTGAATTCGCTTTCCAAATCACACAACATGGCCGGATGGCGCCTGGGTTGGGTAGCGGGAAAGAAGGACTTCATCGATGCCGTTCTGAAAGTGAAGAGCAATATGGATTCGGGGATGTTCCTCGGCCTCCAACATGCGGCGACAGAGGCGTTGAACAACAACGGGAAGGAATGGTTTACTGCGCTGAATAAAATGTATGGCGAACGGAAGCGACTCGCATCACAGCTCCTGGATGAGCTGGGCTGTTCCTATGCTGAAAAACAATCCGGGTTGTTCGTCTGGGCAAAGGCCCCCGACAGCATTCCGGATGTGGAGAAATGGATTGACGAGATCCTGTATGGAACGAAGGTCTTCATTACGCCCGGCTTCATTTTTGGCGAGGCGGGAAGAAGATTCATCCGCATCTCTTTATGCTGCACCGCGGAGAAACTGAAAGAAGCGCTGGACCGGATCCGGAAGTTCAAAAGCGAAGGTCTGAAAGGTGAGGGTCACAAGATAATGAACGCTGTAAAATGAAAACTGCAATAATTGGTCTGGGTCTTATCGGGGGAAGCATGGCAATCGACCTGCGCAAAGCCGGCGTGGCCACCATGCTGATCGGTGTCGATAACAATTCGGAGCATGCCACCAGGGCGATGGAACTGGGACTTGTCGATGCAGTCGCGGGGCTGGAAGATGCGGTGGGGCAGGCCGATCTGATCATCACCGCCATTCCGGTGAATGCGATCAGGAACGTGCTGATCAAGCTCATGGATTATACTCCTGCGAGTGCCGTCGTCGTTGACACCGGTTCCACCAAGTCAATGATCTGCAAGGCTATTGAAAAACATCCGAAGCGCAGTCAGTTCGTTGCGGCGCATCCGCTGGCCGGAACAGAAAACTCCGGACCTGATGCAGCCTTCAGTGGTCTGTTTGCGGGAAAAACCAACATCATTTGCGAGAAGGAGAAATCTTCTGAAAAGGCGCTTGCTGTCGCCGCCAGGATCTTCTCCGCACTGGAGATGCGCACCATATTCATGGATCCGGTAGAGCATGATAAACATGTTGCCTATGTGTCTCACCTCTCGCATGTGAGCGCGTTTCTCCTGGGACAGACTGTTCTCGATATCGAAAAAGATGAAAAGAATATCTTCAATCTTGCCGGGAGCGGTTTCGCTTCCACGGTAAGGCTGGCGAAAAGTTCTCCCGATATGTGGGCTCCGATCTTTGAACAAAACGCGGAATATCTGAGTCAGGCGCTGCTGGAATACATCATGCACCTGCAGAAATTCCAGTATCATCTCATGAAGCGTGATGTGAATGAATTGCATCGCATCATGACGGGGGCTAACCATATCCGCAAGGTGCTGGAAGGCCTCGATGTAAAACAGAAACCCAGTCAACTAATAGAAAATAAAACCTGAAAAAACATCGATCTGCACGCAGCGAACAGACCCGCGGGGAAGGGAGATGAGTGCCAGTCATGTATCACTAACAACAAAAAAACCATTACAATGAAAAAGGTATTGCAACACGAGTCAATGAACACCTGGTTCCCGGCAAAAAACAAACCGTTCATCATCAGCGGTCCCTGTAGCGCAGAGACGGAAGAACAAATGGTGGCTACCGCCAGGCAGATTGCCGCGACCGGAAAAGTACATGCCCTGCGGGCAGGGATCTGGAAACCACGCACGAGGCCCGGGCAATATGAAGGCGCAGGCGCAGAAGGTCTGCAGTGGCTGATCCAGGCCAAGAAAGAAACCGGACTGCCTGTCACTACAGAGGTTGCCAATGCCGCGCACGTTGAAGCATGTCTGAAAGCCGGCGTGGATATCCTTTGGGTTGGTGCGCGCACCACGGTGAACCCTTTCTCCGTACAGGAAGTTGCCGATGCGCTGAAAGGTGTTGATATTCCTGTCATGGTAAAGAACCCGGTGAACCCGGACCTCGAACTTTGGATCGGCGGGCTGGAGCGTCTGAATAAGGCAGGGATCACCAAACTTGCTGCCATTCACCGCGGATTCTCTTCTTCTGAAAAAGGTCCTTTCCGCAACGCGCCGATGTGGGATCTCGCCATTGAATTAAAGACACGTATTCCTGACCTTGATATCATCTGCGATCCGAGCCACATCGCCGGTAACCGCGATCTGATCGCGCTCATCTGTCAGAAGGCGCTCGACCTCGACATGGCTGGATTAATGATCGAAAGCCATATCAATCCGGACGCGGCATGGAGCGATGCCAAACAACAGGTAACGCCCGCGGCATTGTCAAAGATCATCGACGGCCTCGTGGTACGTTCCGTTTCTTCCGATAACAAGAACTTTAAAGATACGCTGAGCATCCTTCGCGACCAGATTGACGTGCTGGATGACGAGATCATGCAAAAACTCTCATCAAGGATGAAGATCAGCGAAAAGATCGGTCAGTACAAGAAAGAAAACAACGTTACCATTCTGCAGGTTACCCGCTGGGAAGAGATCATTCAAACGCGTATATCTTTGGGTAAAGCGATGGGACTGAATGAACAGTTCACGAATGATCTTCTGAAGCTTATCCATCAGGAGTCCATCCAGGTGCAAACCCGCGTGATGAACAAAATTGAAGAACGGGTTTAACTAATACAAGGCGGATTGAATCCGCCTTTCTTTTCTCTCTATGCGGACTTATCTCGGTATTGAAATCGGTGGCACAAAACTTCAGCTTGTCGTTGGCGATGAGGAGGCGCGGATCCTGAAACGCTTCCGGTTTCAGGTGGATCCGTCGCAGGGGGCGAAAGGAATCAAGGGTCAGATCAAACAAGCCCTTGACAAAACGATGCTTCATAGCGTCGGGGCTATTGGCATTGGCTTTGGCGGTCCGGTGGATCACAAGACAGGAAAGATACTAACCTCTTATCAGGTGCAGGGGTGGGGCGATTTCGTCATCCGTGATTGGCTGGAGTCACTTGCAGGCATCCCTGTGTGGATTGATAATGACGCCAATGTCGCGGCGCTGGGTGAGGCATTGCATGGCGCCGGGAAAAATTCGAACCAGGTTTTCTACATCACGATGGGAAGTGGTGTGGGAGGAGGCTTCGTGGTGAACAAAGAGATCTACCACGGGTCGGGAGCAGCCGAAACGGAATTCGGCCACATCCGCCTGGATAGAAACGGAAGGACCGTGGAGTCGTCCTGTTCAGGCTGGGCCGTGGATGAGAAGATCAGGAACTTTAGTCGGCTCAACCCCGATAGTCTGATGGCTAAGCTGACGAAGGGACTCACCCGGGGCGAGGCCCGCGTACTTGTTGCCGCGCTTGAGAAAGAAGATAAACCCGCGCGCGATATCCTGGAACAAACCGCCGATGATTTTG
>JBARAD010000010.1:0-6397 GCA_049791675.1 Chryseosolibacter sp. | reverse complement strand
ACCGCACCCTCACCAAAAGATGCAACGTTAACCCCAGCAACGACAACCCCTCCAGGGCCGACAGCAACATTAACGGATTTTTCACCTCCCACAGGTAGGGCCGAAAAAGAGAGATGTTGATCGCCTGCGGTGCAAGCCGTAGCATACTCTGCCAGGAACCATCGAGTTCTCCTAACGTATAACCCGATCCCTCCCCCATGCGCGCACCCCAGCCGTAACGGATATCATAGGCGGTGATACGGGCGGTTTCCGCCAGCCGGGAGATATGATAACGCGGATCATCCTCTCCAACCTTCAATACTGCGTAGTACGCAAGAAAAATAGCAACGAGACCGGTAAGCGGCGCCAGGATCCACCGCAACATCACTGAGGATATCCGGGAGAGATGGTCCGCCATCCACCATAACAACAGGGCGGGTAGAAAGCTCAGAAGAATATATTTCTTGATCGAAAAGATCACCCAGAAACTCAATAACAAAAGCAAGAAAGAAATCACCTTGACACGCTTCTCTATAAATACACGGTGAAAAGTGTATGTCGATAGTCCCAATGCAGCCAGGGTAATTGTGTCCTTAAAAATGCCCGACCCCCAGAAGATCACGGTCGGAACAAACAAGACGGAAAACGCAATCCATCGATGCAGATCCGGATACAACTTGTAGAAAGTAAGAAAGAACATCCAGCCCCCGATAAATGCGATTACGGCAAATAAAACAGCGGTGGCGGAATAAGCGGAAAATGTGAAGAGATCCAATATCGCAGCAAGCCTGATGATAAAAAAGGATTGCGGATCATTCCAGTACCATATCCGGTTGGCAGTCTTCCATATTCCCGGACCATATTCTCCATTCAAAAACAAAAGACGGAGCCCATCCGCCGGAGACTCGATGATCGCTTCCCACAACGGGCGACTTCCATGCGTATGATACGCAAACGTATCGCCACCCTGATAGTAAAACTGATATAAAAACCCCACCGCCAACGCCCCAACAATACGAACGGTCAGCGCCGGAAAAAAATACCTGCGGTTAACATCATCGGTAACCCATGGCCTGATCGCATACGCCAAAGCATACACGGCCAAGATCACGAGGGGGGTTACTATGAAATCACGCAGTTCCAATTCAATTGAGGTTTATCGGTCGCCGGAACCATCAGCCGGCGCTTTAAGCATCGCTGAACACAGGGGCCCGGAACGAATTTTAAAGATACGCAGGTTTGCGGAATGTCAGTCGCCTTTCTCTCTCTCCAGCCGCTTCAGCTTGCGCTTCGCATCCTTGAAAGCTACATCCTTGCGGTCGGCTTTCTTGCGGACCAACTGGAAGTAACGCTTTGCCTCGGCCTTATTGCCCTGCGCCTGATTGATTTCTCCCAATGAAATAAGAGAATAAAGATAATAACCCGAGTCTACAGCCCCGATCTCCTCGGCAAATTTCACGCACAACTCGTAATATTTTCTGGATTCATCCAGTTCCTTCTTCGACTCATAGATCTGTCCAAGAAAAAAGGCGGCATAACGCCCACTGGTGGCTTCATATCCGGTCATCCCGCTGTCAATCCGCGCCAGGATCTCCCTGCACACAGGTTCCGCTTCCGCATAGCGACCGACGGAATAAAGCATGCGGGCATAGTAGCGGTGAAAATATGGGTTGTTGGGATAGCTCTCGATCAGGTACTCACTGATCTGAAGCGCCTGAAACTGGTCGTTCTCGTAGCTGTTCAGGATCCGCATCAACCAGACCATGGCCTCTGTGCGTGTATAAAAGGCGTTGTATGACACCTCTTTCAGTTGGTTGAGTCCCAGCTGTTTATCCCCCTTGGGAAAAAACCAGAGGATCGGCTTCAACGCCGGATAATTTTCAGGCACCCATACCGAAAAATAATTGTACAAAGCATCGCCAAAGGCCAACTCCGGACTGAGATGATGATTGCCACGGCTTTCCTCCAGATAATTCAGGGCATTTTTACCGACGGTAGCGGCTTTGCGCCAGTTTTTCCGCTCCTCATCTGAATACAATCTTCCTTTGAAGCCATACGCCGCCGCCAGAAAAAATGCAGCTTCGGCCTTATACTTTGGATATTCATTATAAAGCCGTTCCGCCACCTGAATGGTGGTATCCATATACGCGAGAAAAGAATCGTCATACGCCGTGTTCTTGGTATTCGGCATGATCTTCCACCAATCGCTCAAACCCATCAGAAAATAGGGCAGCGGATGCCATCCATAGCGGGTTTTTAAATCAAGAAAGTCGGCCTCTGCTTTCTCGAACCGGAAGTTGTATAAATCGTTGAGCCCCTGCGTGCATTCAAGCTGAACCTGCTTATCCGCCAGAAGAATAATGGTGGTGTCTTCATTTTTGTCACCGGATTGTGCCGATACTGGAAAGCCGGCGACCCATAAGATAAAAGCAGACACTAACAGCGACCTGACTATCTTCGTAAAAAAGGTATGCATTCCGAACCGCTTATATTTGCCTGAAAACATCATAAACCCTAAACAAACAATCAGATTGGTTAATTCTCCAGCCTCAAACGAAAGCGAAACTAAATCATTATTTGCTGCCGACAAAAGACTGCTTTTTATTCTCCTGTGCCTGTGTACGCTGGCATTGCTATTCATCAAGATTTCCTTCATCGAGAATGAAACCGCCGCTTTTGAATTCCTTCAGGACAGGCCTGAGGGTGCCGTCCTGCGTGTTATTAACGGTGTGAAATACCTTTCGATTCCTTTTGTGTATCTGTGGAAGTTCACAGTCATTGCGTTTGTCATCTGGGTCGGATGCTTCATGTACGGCTACCGCGTCACGTACTCACAATGCTGGGGTGTGGTCATCGGCGCCGAGTTTATATTCCTGATCCCCGAAATACTGAAGATCATCTGGTTTATGACCGTTCAAACCGATCCGGATTATTACGAGATCCGCGGGTTCTACCCATTTTCACTGATGCATTTTTTCGATTACTATTCCCTGGATACACGATGGGCCTATCCCCTCCGGGCCCTCAACCTTTTTGAGCTGGCATATTGGGTTATGCTGGTGTCCGGCATCCATCATTATGCCCGGAAAGAACGAAGAATTGTCTGGCTGATCGTCGCCTGCTCCTATATTCTGCTGTTTTTCCTGTGGCTGGGCTTTTATGTGATCGTGTACAAATAACTGCCAATTACTACCGTTGGGTTAGATACGGGATCACGGGTTTCATAAGAAAGGTGACTAAAAGCGGGGGTACCGGGCAAATAAGAAACCCGATAAACCACAAATCTGGAGAATCCTAATTATTTTCGCGCCTTAAGTTTAGAAAGATCTCATCATGAACCATCATTTTCAAAAGGTTAATAATCTGACGGGCTGGACGGTATTTACCATAGCATTGATCGTCTACTGGATTACCATGGAACCTACCGCCAGTTATTGGGATTGCGGTGAATTTATCGCCGTATCCTACAAGCTTGAGGTTCCGCACCCCCCCGGAGCGCCACTTTATCTGCTCATCGGGCGTTTATTCTCCTTCCTGTCATTCGGAGATGTCACCAAGGTAGCGTACTGGATCAACTTCAGCAGTGTACTGGCCGGGGCGTTCACCTCGCTTTTTTTGTTCTGGTCCACGGTTCTTTTCGGCCGGAAGCTGATGAAGATCCGCACGCCTGAGGAACTGACAACTGACCGCACCTGGGTTCTTATGGGCGCTGGCCTGGTCGCTTCATTGAGTTTTACTTTCTGCGACTCAGCGTGGTTTTCAAATGTTGAGGCGGAAGTCTATGCGATGTCGTCTTTCTTTACCGCATTCGTGGTGTGGGCCATGCTGAAATGGGATGTCATTGAGGACGAATCGAAAGCCAATCGCTGGCTGATCCTTATCTTTTACATGATGGGCTTATCCATCGGCGTTCACTTGCTGAACCTGGTAACCATCCCCGCGCTTGCACTGATCTATTATTTCAAGAAATATACACCCGGAACATGGGGCGTTGTCGCCACCATGCTGTTCAGCCTCTTCATCATTTTCTTCATCAACAACCTGATCATTCCGGGCCTGCCGACGATGGCCGGAAGTTTTGAAGTCTTCTTTGTAAACAGTATCGGCCTGCCTTTTGGCTCCGGTGTGATCGTGTTTGGCCTGATCCTGATCGCGGCCCTTGTGTATGGCATTCACTATGCGCAAAAGCATCAAAGGCCTATCCTCAATACATTTTTGCTGGCAACTACCTTTATCCTTATCGGTTATTCATCTTATGCAATGATCGTCATCCGGGCGAACTTCAATCCCCCGATCAACGAGAACGATCCTTCGGATGTCATGAGCTTCGTGCGGTACCTGAAGCGTGAGCAATATGGCAGTCGCCCTTTAATGTATGGTCAGTATTTTACCGCACAACTGGAGGGCTACGACGAGGGCGAACCCATCTACGTAAAAGGGAAAGAAAAATACGAGATCAGCGACCGCAAGATCTCTTACAGGTACCCGGCAAAAGATCAGACCCTCCTTCCAAGAATCTGGAGTACTGACCCCCAGCACCAGGAGATCTACCGCGATCTGCTGGGCCTGCGCGAAGGTGAGAAGCCGAAATTTTTTACGGATAATCTTTACTACATGTTCTCCCACCAGATCGGATGGATGTATGTGCGGTATTTCTTTTTCAACTTTGCCGGCCGTGAAAGCGATAATCAGAACGCAAACTGGATTGGCCCCAGTCAATGGTTTGAAAAGTTGCCGGAGGCCCTGGCCGAAAACAAGGGAAGAAATAATTTCTTCATGATCCCGTTTATTCTTGGCCTTGTAGGAATGTTCTATCAATCCGTCCACAACACGAAAAACTTTGTGGTTGTCGCGTTGTTGTTTGTCCTCACAGGCGTGGCGCTCGTTATTTACCTGAATTCCCCGCCGACAGAACCCAGGGAACGCGACTATATATACACCGGTTCTTATTATGCCTTCAGTTTCTGGATTGGTTTCGCTGTCATAGCACTGGCCGAAACATTCTTAAAAGCAACCAGAAATTTACGCACCGCCGGCATCGTGGCGACGCTTGTCTGTCTTACTGCGCCGGTATTGATGGCGAAGGATGGATGGGACGATCACGACCGTTCGAAGCGTTACTTCTCCGTTGACTCTGCCATCAATTATCTTCAATCCTGTGCACCTAACGGCATCCTGTTCACGGGCGGGGATAACGATACATTCCCGCTTTGGTATTCACAGGAAGTCGAAGGAGTGCGTACCGACGTGCGTGTCGTGGTGTTGAGCTATTACAATACCGACTGGTACATCAATCAAACCATGCGCGAGACCTATGGGTCAGAACCCTTCCCCTACACGCTCACGCAGGCAAATTACAGACAAGGCGGACCGAATGACTATCTGCCTTTTTACGATGCCAAGATCAGCTCTGTTGATCTGAAGCAATACCTTGAACTGTTGAAAAAGGATCACAAGGGCCTGCGTCTCTACGCGTCTGCGAATGCTGTTCCCACCAAGGAACTCATTCTGAAAGTTGATGTAGAGAAGGTGAAATCACTCGGGATCGTACCGAAGGAGATGGAGAGCCTGATTGTTCCTGAAATGCGATTGCGCGTTCGCGGAAACGGCCTGGAGAAGAAAGACCTGGCGATGCTGGACGTCCTGGCTACCTCAGAATGGGAACGCCCTCTATACGTCAACAACACGTCGCTTGCGCAATTCAATGTTGACCTTTCACCTTTTGTGGTACAGGAAGGGAATGCCTACCGGATCCTCCCGGTACTGAATCCGAATCCGCAGAATGAGCTGGTGAACACAGAGATTTCCTATACGAACATGACGGAGAAATTTCAATTCCGTGGACTGGCTGATCCGACAATCTATTATTCAAACGACTACCGCCAGTTTGTTCAGAATCATCGGAGCAGTTTCAACGCGCTGGCTACTGCACTGATCGCGCGTGGCGACAGCACCCGTGCGCGTGAAGTGCTCATGCATAGCCTTGAAAAAATGCCTGATCAGGGTGTGCCGTTCGATTACACCAACACACAGTCTGTTCAGCTGCTCCTTGCGCTCGGCGAGCGTGACAAGGCACTGGAGATCGCGAACATCCTCAGCAGACGTTCTGATGAACTTGCGGATTACTACCTGAGGAAAAGGGAGTATGGCCGTGACCTGCAGATACCGATCGTCATTCTGGGTGAACTGCAGCGTGTATTATTCGAATACGGAGAAACAGAGATGGCCGAAAAAATGGAAGCGATGTATAACCGCCACGCCGCCGCCTTCCAGAACAGAGGCGGGGTAAACCGGTCGGACTTTTAGGCATTAGTCATTAGGCATTAGGCATTAGGCATTAGGAATTAGGAATTAGGCGTGGCAGAATAAGAGATGGGAATTAGGGATCATTTGGAATTGAAAGCTGGTCTCTCCGGAG
>JBARAD010000009.1:0-9295 GCA_049791675.1 Chryseosolibacter sp. | reverse complement strand
CGTGGTGCGTGGACGGATTACAGCGCAAGGAGCACGTCGAGATCGGGTTTGTTGTTGCGTTGCGCAGCGGGGGGATCCTGGTCCCTGCCATTCATGATTCAGGAAAGAAATCCCTGGATGAACTGATGAGGGCATTATCAGATATCATTCCCCGGGCGCGCACCTTTAAATTAAGAAGCTCGGAACTCGCTGATTCTACCGTTACGATCACGAACCTCGGTGACGGGTCAGTAGAAGCAGTCTTCGGCGTAATCTATCCACCGCAGGTTGCCCTTATCGGATTTGGCGGAATCACGGAACAGCCATGGGCAGAGCATGGAATGTTGGGTGTCAGGCCCGTCCTGACCGTGACACTTTCCGCGGACCACCGCGCTACTGACGGAATCACGGGCAATCAATTTCTTACCTTGTTAAAAGACTTCCTCGGAAACCCCGGATCGCTATGAAAGAAGAAGACCTCAGACCAACCATATTAAGAATTCTCAAAGGCATTGCACCGGACTCGGATCCTGCACGACTGAAGCCGGATGATAATATCCGGCGTACGTTGGCCATTGATTCCTTCGACTATCTTCAGTTCATCATAGCACTCGATGAAGCGCTGGGACTGCAAACCCCTGAAGAAGATTACGGCCAAATAGAAACGCTGAAAAGCCTTCTGGACTACCTCACCAGGAAGCAGATCAATTCACCCGGATAAGCCTGCCTGATCCACATGATATCAATCACGTTCCTGTCGGAACCGTTGTCATGGGCTGTATTTTCCAATACGTGTATCATTGGGTAAACAATGGGCCATGGCCAAATACTTCGACAATAAAGTTGTTATCATAACCGGTGGTTCTTTCGGCATTGGCAAAGCGACCGCGCTGGCGTTCGCCAGGCAGGGCGCAAGGATCGTCATCGCCGACTGGTTGGAAGATCCCGCCACCCTTAAAGAAATTCAGGACACAGGCGCGTCCGCAATCTTTGTCAAATGCGATGTTTCAAAAAGTCACGATGTCGATGTCATGGTTGACCAGACCATGAAAACTTTCGGAAGTATCGACTTCGCTGTAAACAATGCGGGCATCGAAGGAGCGACAGCTCCCACGCATGAATGCACGGAGGAAAATTGGGAAAAAACAATCAACATCAACCTGAAGGGAATATGGCTTTGCATGAAACATGAGATCATGATCATGCTCAAACAAGGGAGGGGTGCAATCGTTAACACCGCTTCGGTAGCAGGCCTCATTGGATTTCCCGGACTCCCTGCCTATGTGGCCAGCAAGCATGCCATTGTCGGCCTGACGAAAACCGCCGCACTGGAAAATGCAAAGCAGGGAATACGCATCAACGCAGTTTGTCCCGGAGTGATTAAAACCGCCATGATTGACAGGATTACCGGAAAAGACAAGACCGTCGAAAAACAATATGAGAATATGGAACCAGTAGGCCGTATGGGGAAACCCGAAGAAGTTGCTGAAGCAATCGTATGGCTTTGCTCAGATGCAGCTTCGTTTATCACAGGACATGCCCTGCCAGTGGATGGCGGATGGATTGCGGGGTAACCTACTTTCATTTAAACAAAATTTAAGTCAAATGTCAGCAAACAAACTTATTGCATTATGAACACATCAGATATTGATCTCATGCTGGCCGAAAAAGGCAAGCCGTGTCTTTCCATCGTGATCCCCACCCATCAGTACTCAAGAGATCGCATGCAAAACCCGGAAATAATTGAAAAGGCCATTCAGAAAGCAACATCGCTGCTGGCCAACAGTGCGTGGCCAAAAGACCAGATCAGGCAGATGGAAAGCAAATTCAACGCGCTGCTTGAAAGTGTCGATAACATGCGACTGCAGGAGGGAATGGCAATATTTATCTCCCCGAATATGATGAAAATCCATTTCCTGCCTTTTGCCGTGAAGGAAAAAATAATGCTGGGACAAACTTTTGAAATACGCGACCTGGTCTACTTCGGCCAGCTTCTCAAGCCCTACTTCCTGCTGGCCTTAAGCAAAAACCGAATCCGTCTGTTCAAGGGGAGCGGACGCGACCTCCAGGAGGTGATCAACAATGACTTCCCGAAAGATTATGTTGAAGAATATGAATATGAACGCCCCAGTCTCGGCAGCTCATCCGGTAGCTCACTAAAATCTTACGAACGCGATAAATCCATTTTGCAGGAGAGCCGCGAGAAAGGCTTTTTCAGAAACGCCGATGCTATCCTCAACAAATACCTGAAGGAAAATACATCTCTTTTTGTGGCAGGGGTGGAAGAAGCCATTGCAAATTTTCAGGACGCAAGCCACCATTTGAAAAATATCGCCGGAAAGATTGAAGGCAACTACGACTATGATGCCTTGCATCCCCTGGCCGAGACGATGTGGAAAAAAATACAGGAATCCGTACAAAATGAAAATCAGGCCCTGCTGATCAAACTGGAGAAATATACCGGAAGACAACTTGCCGTTGAAGGCATCATCGATGTATGGCGAACGGCGAAAGAAGGCAAAGGACTGATCCTTTTGGTTGAAAAGGATTACCAGGTGATGGCCTATCAGCATGCGCAGAACAGCTCTGTCATTTCACTTTCACCTCCCGCCGGCAAATATCAGATCATCATTGACGCAGCCGATGACGTGATTGAGATCGTCAAGGAAAAAGGAGGAAGTGTCGCCATCCTTGAGCCCGGCCAGCTGCAGAATTTCAACCACATCGCACTGCTGTTGCGTTACGAAGACTAACATGCAAACCGCGTAAAACAGCGACCGGAATGACGTCAACAACCATTCCGGTCGCGATCAAAATCACTGGATCTGCCAATATTCATCATCGACTGCTACCATGAGCATTTATACTTTTGTTTCACTATTTGAAAACTAAAACAAAGGAGGTTTTATGAACTTAACAAGAACAACCGGGATGCCAAGCCTGCTTTCAGACTGGCTTCGTCCCGACCCATTATTTGACCGGAATTTTTTTGATTTCGAATCAGGATTATCTCCTGCACGCCTTGGCTTGACCATCCCTTCTGTAAATATCAGGGAAACGCCCAAGGAATACACACTGGAAGTAGCAGCTCCTGGCCTGGAACGAAAAGATTTTCGTATAGAAGTTGAAAATCGTTCGTTGAAGATCAGCGCGGAAAAAGAAGAAAAGAAGGAAGAAAAGGAAGAAGCCAACGGATACTCAAGAAAAGAATACTCCTTCAATTCTTTCATGCGTTCTTTCACCCTGCCTGAAAATATTAAGGAAAATGAGATCGACGCAAAATATGAAAACGGGATCTTGATGATCCACGTTCCAAAGGTCAAAGAGACACCGACCAAGGGCGTTAAAAAAATTGCGGTTTCCTGAGCCAAACCCCTCAGCGCAATAAATGGAGTGTTCGGATCGCCCCAAAGATGATCTGAACCTCCATTCGTACTTTTCATAGCCGTCGACGCCGAACGGCGCAATGAACAAAAACCAAATCGGTTCAAGCACGAAAGTCCGGTCCCGCGCTAATCAGGCACGTTGCCAAACCCAGCTTCGTCATGCGCCTCCGCAGGAAATGCCTCATCCGATTCATCCTGTACTAAAACGCCGTTTTCATTGAACCTCAGGGTATCGATATAGTTGTCTTTTGAGACCTCAATGGTGTAAAACGTGTGATCCTTCAACTGCTTTATTTCTTTCACCTCAAAAAGAAAGTCCTCCCTGAAATGGCCGGTAATGTATTCAGTTATCTTATGCGGCAGTTTCTCCTTGTCCATGATCATGATGGTATATTTAATCGACTATTTTTTATATCAGATGCTTACAATGAGAGGATGCGGCCCTCAGGTACATATCGCACCGATCAGTCCACTTCTTCGGACTGGCAGCATATTTCTTTTCCCGAAGGTGTTCAATTGAAAGTCTCGCCCGCAAAAAGGCGCGCTTCGCCTTATAAAAATGAATCAACTCACCGGGAATTGCATCATGGCCTTTCCGCTGGTAAACATGCAGGAACAGTTGACCGATATCCGGGGCCGACAGCATTTCGCACTCCAGGGCGAAAAACGACAACTCCTCTGCCACATCCATGATCCTAAGGTCCTTGTTGAATTCGATGCGGTCAATGATTACGGGATCGGGACCAAGACATATGTGTTCAGGTCTCAGGTCGCCGTGCGCATCGATGATCCGGCCCGTCCTGACACGCCGTTCAAAAAGGTCGGCATGCTTAATGATAAACAAGAGAAGGTCAGTTGTAATTCCAACGACAAGCGAAATGCTCAACTTAAAATGACGATTCAGTAGCGCTGCGCTATTCAGTTCAACATCCTGAATAATATTGTTGCGGAATCTGAGACTACCTTCGTCCACTGGCACTTCCGTCAGGTAGAACGTTACCAGTTTTTCGGCAACCAGCTGAGCCCATTCTTTGGGAACCATACCATCCCTGATAGCCTCGTGAAGCATCAGGTTCCTGGGAAGACGTTTCATTTTTACGATCCACTCAACCACCCGGCCTTCTCCATTTAATTGAAAGTGTCCCTGGTCAAACGTCAGCGGAACAACTCCCATGTAAGTATCCCCGGCAAGAGGGTGGTTGACCCTGACTTCCTTCAGACAGAATTGATGCCGGGCCTCAAGCGTGCTGAAATCCAGAAACTCAAACCAGACAGGCTTTTTTAGTTTATAGACAAACCGGTCCGTGAGAAACACCATCGACATGTGTGTCTCGATCACTTCTACTTTCGTGGTATCGGCACCATAAGCTTCCGCATGGCTGAGGAAGGCAATCTTATCCGCCAGTAAATCCGGGTGTTCCAGAAGAGAGGTCGCTGCTGTCATGATTACTTATTCAA
Organism: Chryseosolibacter sp.; assembly: GCA_049791675.1. Taxonomy (GTDB): domain Bacteria; phylum Bacteroidota; class Bacteroidia; order Cytophagales; family Cyclobacteriaceae; genus Chryseosolibacter. The sequence continues at coordinate 4,472 of JBARAD010000009.1, read as the reverse complement.
GTTCCATTAAGGAAACCAGTGAGCCGGCAGTGCTCAGCCTGCGTATGGTCTCGGAAAACAAGGGAGCAGCATCGAGCACGACAACTTTTTCTTTCAGAACAGGATCATCCATGAACGCACTGAGAACAGTATTGGTGACTACGACCTGCGTCAGTGCCTTTTCCATGAATGCCTGATTGGTTTTCCGAATAAAGGCCCCATGGGTTACCACCCCATAAACAGCATTGGCGCCCGACCGTTTACAGGCAGCTGCCGCCCGTGCCATCGTTACGCCACTGTTCACAAGATCGTCAAGGATGATGACGGCTTTTCCCTGGAGATCACCTACAACCGTGTCGTCTCCGCTCACAACATCTTTACTGCGTGACTTTTCCATAAACGCGAAGCCGGCCTCCCGGCTCATGGCTTTCGATAACCTGTCGCGAAAGCGCTCAGCCCTTTTCACGCCACCAATGTCAGGAGACATCACCACCACCGCTTCACCATCGGAAAACATATTCTGAAAATAACTCACAAAAAGCTTCTGTGCCTCCAGGTGTTCCGTCCTGCAGCGAAAGGCATTTTGAAAAGCCTGCAGGTTGTGGACGTCGATCGTCACCACCCTGTCGACGTTTACTGCTTCGAACAGCGAAGCCACGTACCTCATTGTGACCGGATCGCGCGCCTTCGTCCTGCGGTCCTTTCGGGCATAGCATAAATAAGGCGTGACAGCAGTCACCCGGGCGGCACCGGCGTCCCGAAGGGCAGCAATAAAGAAAAGCAACTTGCAAAGCTTATCATTTACACTTTGGCGCTCATCCGCATACAGGGAATGCACCACATAAACATCTTCGTCACGCACACTTACAAGCGGACGAATTTTATGCTCCCCATCGTCAAAATTCCGCTCTTCGTGGGCATCGAGGGAACAATCAAGAAAGGCAGCGACCTTCCCACCAAAATCTCTGCTGCCATCGAGCGCAAAAAGTCGCATATTCTTACCAGCTATCAAACCAAAAATAGAGGACGTACGCCGGAATCGTCGTAACAACGATCATCTCCGGTACAGACTTTGGTTATCCCGCAATGTTTGCAGTGAGGCAGGAAAAGCAGGCCGACTTCTCAGCGTCTGTGAAACGCAGAGAGCCTTTAACTTTCCCCGCGCCCATCCACCAAACTGTAAAGAAAAAAACGCGCAGGCGGCGAACGGTCTGGCGCGAAGTGGGCCGTGCAAATGTCAGATTGAAAGCAATGAACCTGAATGGCAATGATATCCATCTCCACATGAGTGTCTCAGTTTTCCCGCGACCAATTTACCCAAGGCTTACGTCCAATATCATCATGACCACAAACCCGACGATAAATCCGATCGTAGCAAAATCTGTGTATTTGTCCCGTTGTGTTTCGGGGATCACTTCTTCGACTACCACGTATACCATTGCGCCTGCCGCAAATGACAATGCATAAGGCAGGACCGCCGTAACATGAATAACAAAGATCGCCCCTGCCACGCCGGCAAAAGGTTCCACGATGGCAGACAACTGTCCCCACCAGAAACTTTTGAAACGAGTCAGTCCGTTTCTTCTGAGTGGGACCGCAACGGCGGTACCTTCGGGAAAGTTCTGTAAAGCGATACCAATGGCAAGCGCAAGTGCCGCGCCGATTTCAGCTCCCGGAAGATTGGCCGCAACCGCCCCAAAAGCAATGCCAACCGCCAGGCCTTCCGGAATATTGTGAAGGGTGATCGCTAAAACCAGCAGGATTGTTTTGTTCCAGTTTGTCCTGACTCCCTCCTGCTCTACTTCCGGAAAATTAATATGAAGATGGGGTAGAATTTTGTCGAGCAACAAGAGAAATAAAGAACCTGTAAGAAATCCGGAAGCAGCCGGAAACCAGGAGGGCACCCATAAATTTTCCGACATCCGAATGGCAGGGGAAAGCAAAGACCAGAAACTGGCAGCGATCATGACACCACCGGTGAAACCCAGCATGGTGTCAAGCACCTTGCGGCTCATCGACTTAAATACAAAGACAAGCGAGGCCCCCATGGCAGTAACGGACCAGGTAAACACCGTCGCCATCAACGCTGCATATATCGGGTCAACGTTCTTTAGGTAATCAGCAATAACATCCATCAGTCTGAGGTCCTTTTTGTAAAATTTGTACACCGCCTTACAAACCGATGTACAAACTTCCTATGCAAAATCATCACCGGTCTGATTCAATCCAACGATGGATTCCCGGAGATCATATGATCTTTAACATCCATGCACCGATCAATATCTCAATGGCAGAGACTTTGGTCATGGATATCGTGAATACAAGGCTTTAATATGCAATTGAATCCGGATCAAATCTAATAGACCATGGCCTATCATTATTCCAGAAAATTAAATGCACCTTTTGATAAAGTGGTATCAAAGATCAGTGAAAAACTGCTCCATCAGGGTTTCGCTGTAATCACCTGTATCGATGTTCAGGATACACTGAAGAAGACATTGAACATCGATTTCCGAAGGTATAAAATTCTGGGAGCATTCCATCCGGAAGTCGCATATAAGGCCATCAGCCTCGAGTCACATGTGGGCTTGCTCTTCCCCTGCCACCTGGTCGTCCAGCAACACGAGAACGGAGAAGTGGAGGTTTCGGCAATCAGCCCGCTTGAAACCATTGACCAGGCTAAGGAAACCACCATGCTCGCGGAACTTGCAACACAGGTCGACAATCATCTGCGGGCAGCGGTGGATGAGCTCAAGGTGCCCCATGATGATGACACGCATGTAGAAGCCTTGCCACCGGAGCTACATGAAGACACTCCTTCCATCAAGGGATAATCACCCTTTCCTCCCAAGTTCATTAAAGGTCAGTGGAGATGCTCTTGCAACAGCATGCCCGATGACCGGCGCAAAGGCCTGGTTAAACCAGACCATCCGGCATGCCGGCAGGTTTATGTGACAAAAATCCGATCACGAGATTCAAACGCCGGATTATCTCATCCGAAATGTTCCGGAGGCTTGCATCATCAACAGACCTGGCCATCAGCGAAGACGGATCAGCCACAGCCACTTCAACGTGGTGATTAGACGCCTCACGTACCGTGATGTGGCATGGAAGAACAAATCCTGTGAAAGGTTGCAACGAAAGCATCTCATTAAACAGGTGGGGAATCATGACACTGATGATCGTGTATCCTTGAATTTTCGCGTGCAGGTGCGATTGCAGTATTTCCCGGACGTCAGTGGAAGAAAGTATAACAAATCCTTCTTTATGAAGCTCACGCTCCAATTCCCGCACAAAGTCATTAAAATCGGCATGGAACAAGGCTTTCCTGAAATGATCGGCCATAAGAAAAATTAAGTCGTTAACCCAGCGGGTATAATATCCGAAGAATGGTTACAACGCCCATCATCGCGATGAGCGAAATCAGAAATGCGGTGAACACAGAAATAATAAAATAGAGGAGATGCGGCGCGCGAACATGATGTTCATGAAAATCCCTTCGAACCCTGGGCTTCATAAGAATATTAAATAATCTGTGGTAATGTAGCACGCACGCGTTCACACTGAAATGACCGTTGATGTGTTCCCGTGATGATCGTGATCATTCTCAGCCCGATGAGACAAGGGAAAGATACAGGAAAACAAATGGAACTGACCCGATCATGGAGTCGAAACGGTCAAGGATGCCACCATGCCCGGGCAGGATTGTTCCGCTGTCCTTTACATGAAGATTCCGCTTCATCACCGACTTCACCAGGTCGCCCAGCGTGCCCAAGACGACCACAATCACCCCTAAAACGATCCAGTCGGCCGACTCAATATCCCTGAAGCGCCGACAAAGAATATACACCGTCACGCCTGTCAGCAATACCCCGCCAGCGCTTCCCTCCCATGTCTTCCCGGGCGATATAACCGGCGCCAGCGGAGTTTTTCCAAACAGCGAACCGAATGCGTATGCGCCTGAATCATTTGACCAGAGTAGAAAGAAATAACCCAGCACAATACGTTGGTGATACCATTCACCATTCAGTGCGAAAGGTGTCAAAAACAGGAGCGCGAAGGGCAGGGTAATATATGCCTGACCGAGAAAGGTATAGGCAAGTGATGAAAACGGGTTGGCTGTCTTTGTAAAAAGAACAGTGGAGAATATAAAACTAATCACGGGAAGATTCATTGACAGAATTTCCGGGCCCGTCCGCAACATCGTAACTAAAAATACAGAGGCCAGCAAACTGACGGAAAGTAATAAACCCGCGATCGCGCGAACGCGGTCCCGGGTTACCTCGAACAGCCGGTAAAACTCCCACAGCCCCAAAACAGAGACGAGAAGGCAAAACCCAAAAAAAAAGCTGGGACCGAGTAACACCGCCCCTACGGATAAACCAACGATCACGATACCTGTAACCACGCGCTTGTAAAATCCACGCATTCACTTTTTGGCTTTGCTTCGTTTATACAGGCCCACCAGCTCACCATAGCCGAGAATATGATCG
>JBARAD010000008.1:0-1777 GCA_049791675.1 Chryseosolibacter sp. | reverse complement strand
GTTTTTTGTCATCCTTGGGATCGGCGGAGTGGGCGTCTATTATCTTTCTGCTCTTTCAAGAGATTCGGAAAATATTCTGAAGGACAACTACGAATCACTTGAATATACAAAAGGCATTATCAGGAATTGCGACAGCTTGCTGATCGATTCTGCGAAAGCCGTGCGTGTCATTGAGGAAAGACTGCAACTGCAGGAACAGAACGTGACAGAAACCGGGGAAAAGCAGGCAACTGTTGAATTAAGACAGGCGTTCGAGAAGTTAAGACTTATGGGTACTAGTCCTGAACACATTCGTGCCATCAGGAACGCGTGCCTCGACATTCAGGAGCTGAACATGCAGGCGATCGTAAAAAAGAATTCCGTCACGCAGCATACTGCTTCAAATGCATCCACCTACGTTATCATTATCGTGACAGTATTTTCCCTGATTGCCTTTACGTTCATTGTGAATTTTCCTTCCTATATCGCCGACCCCATCATTCAACTTACGCAAAGTATTAAATCCATTGCGGGAAAGAACTACGAGGAAAGACTTCATTTTGACAGGAAGGATGAATTTGAAGAGCTGGCAGAGGCCTTTAACCAAATGGCGGAAAAGCTTGACGAGTACGAGCACAGCAGTCTGGCCCGGATCCTGTTTGAGAAGAAGAGAATTGAGACCATTATTAACAAGATGTCAGATCCCGTTATTGGATTGGATGAGCAGAAGAAGATCGTCTTCGCGAATGATCAGGCGCTGCTGCTGTTAAACCTTGCGTCAGCGCAGCTTGTCGGGCGGTACGCTCCCGATGTTGCACTGGAGAATGACCTTTTCCGGGCCCTGATAAGGGCGGGCGCGCCGAATGATGGCGACTCAGGATTGATCAAGATCGCCGTCAATGGAAAAGAAAACTATTATTCCCGTGAGCATATTTCGATCCGCCATAACCCCACCGGGGAAAAGGAGCCTCTGAATATCGGTGAGGTTATCCTGCTTAAAAATATTACTCCGTTTAAGGAACTTGATCTGGCCAGAACAAATTTTATTGCCACGATATCGCATGAATTGAAAACGCCCATTGCGTCGCTTCAAATGTGTATCAAGCTTTTACTGGATAAACGCGTGGGGCCATTGAACAAGGAGCAGGAGAATATCATGGGAACATTTGCTGAGGAAACTGCAAGGTTATCCAATATTATCGATGAACTTCTTGATCTTTCGCAGGTAGAGACAGGTCATATCAAGCTTAATTTGAAAAAGACAGATGCAAAGGATATTGTCAGCCCGGCTGTGGAAGCTGTTAAGTTCCAGGCGGAGCGAAAGCATGTTGCGATTGAAACGGAAGTTCCGGAAGAGGCGCTTTTGATCCAGGCAGACCTGGACAAGACTATCTGGGTACTCGTGAACCTTTTAGCAAATGCGATTCGTTACACGCCTGAGCATGGAAAGGTGATCATCCGGTGTGAGGCTGAGAACGGAAAAGTCGCCTTCTCGGTCAGGGATTTCGGTCCGGGAATTGAAAAACAATTTCTTGGCAGGTTGTTTGAAAAGTTCTTTCAGGTCCCCGGAACACCCACTGGCACAGGGCTGGGCCTTGCCATTTCCAAAGAATTCATCGAGGCGCAGGGTGGCACGGTGAACGTGGAGAGTGAACCCGGCAAAGGAAGTGATTTTTCTTTTGAGCTCCCCGCTGCATAATTCCGGCAAGCCGATGACTTTGGTCAGGTGACCACCGGATGCAGGACGAACGCTATCGTTCCCGTTTAATCCTTACGGATGCCATTGGCCCCACCTGGA
>JBARAD010000007.1:0-10051 GCA_049791675.1 Chryseosolibacter sp. | reverse complement strand
AGCGTTACGTGTGGGATTAGTTGCAACGTTCGCGCTTGCGTGTCAATTTCATCTTACGCCCTTTCAGGGCTATGCCGGTTTGGACAATCTGCTAACCCAGGGCTCGAAGCTGGCGCTTCTACACCCTGGGCTGATATATGTCGCCCCTTCAGGGCTGCACCAGGTAGTTTTCCCCGCATTATCTCTGATACGGTACACGCAACTTGGACACGGATTCAGCTCACCACTCACCACTCACCACTCACTACTCACCACTAACTCACAATCATCCCATCCCTGAGCTCCACCCTTCGGTCGGCCATCTTGGAGAGATCGCTGTTGTGCGTGACAATGATAAAAGTCTGGTTGAGATCCTTGCGAAGCTGAAAGAAAAGATTGTGAAGCTCGATGGCATTTTTCGAATCAAGATTCCCGCTGGGTTCATCTGCCAGGATGAGGTCAGGTGAATTGATGAGGGCGCGCGCCACGGCCGTGCGCTGCTGCTCACCGCCCGATAACTCCGAGGGCTTGTGATCTCGCCTGTGACTGATTCCCAGCATCTCGAGTAGCTTCTCCGCACGTTTGCGTACCTCCCGGGGATCCTTTCCGCCGATCAGGCCGGGGATCAAAACATTCTCAAGCGCACTGAATTCGGGAAGCAGATTGTGGAACTGAAAGACAAACCCTATGGATTGGTTTCGGAAGGCGGCCAGGTTCCGTGACGTCTGCGCAAAGACATCCGTATCGTGAATATAAACTTTGCCTGCATCGGGGTTGTCGAGCGTGCCCAGTATGTGCAGCAAGGTGCTCTTCCCCGCCCCGGAAGCGCCAACGATAGCAACAATCTCGCCCTTACTCACCTGCAGGTCAATATTCTTCAAGACCTTCAAAGGGCCATATGATTTCTGTATTCCCGATGCCCTCAACATACTGGATGATGGTTAGTTACAATTACCAGCTAGATAACGAATAAAGGGGAAATTCAAAATTCAAAGTTTAAGATTCAAAGTTCAAGATTCAAAATTTAAAATTCAATTGATCCACCCTCAACGTTTGCATCAATCTTAAATCTTAAATCTTAAATCTTAAATCTTAAATCTTAAATCTTAAATCTTAAATCTTGAATCTTGAATTTTAAATCAATTCCTATTCCAGTATATCTTCAGATTTCGTGTCGCACGGCCTGCTGCGATGATCTCAGGCTTGCCATCAGCGTTGAGGTCGGCCACCTGGAGATCTTCACATGCCATACCATTGTCATCGATCCAGTGGCTTTGCCAGGCGGTACCCTTTTCATCTTCGGGAACAAAGAGTTTTACACCTACCTTGCCGTCCTTGTCAGGTTCCCGCCACCCCATCACGATCTGCAATTTTCCGGAGCCGGTCATGTCAGCGGTGGCGAGCGCATGGCCCTGATTGATGCCGGATAGTAACACGGTACGGGTAAGCGCAGTCTGACCTGTAAAAGAAATCGATGTATTATCGGCGGGCGTATAAACCGTGAGCTCCGTACCATGCATGGGCTGAACACCGGCGACAAACTTGCTGCCCCCTGCCCTCACCTCGCCGAAGCTTTCGTTTTGCACCAGCCACGCTCCGGACGCAGGAGCAACCCATTTATTGTCCCGGAAAGTAAAGGCCTTGATCCCCTCCCTGCCGCCGATATAGATCATCTCGCCATCGCCATGCGGCACAACGTCAAGGTTATGCGTAAGGTGCATGCTGTCGTCGAGCAACTGTAGCTTCCAGGTTTTTTCAGGATTCGATGGCTTTTCATAGGCAAATATCCTGACGCCCTTGCCCTCGCCCCCTTTATTTCCCCTGCCGTGAAGCGGCAATACCACCAGATGAAATTTGTTGCCCGACGCCTTCACCCACCGCATCCGGTGCGTCGTAGGTTCATGATGCAGTTGCACCGGCTTCCATTTTTGTGTGGGGTCCTTTGGCCGGATCAGATAATGAACTGAGCCCGACTTGACAGTATCCGACGTTTCGCCTGGATTCCATTGCGCGCCCACCGCCACCTCCACCCTTCCGTCGCCGTCGATATCACGGGCGGCGATACAAACATTATCGGATGTCGTAAGGTCCTCCACCATCACGAATCGTTTCCAGTCGCCATTGCGGTACCAGACAAATTGCTTTTTGTCCGCAAGCAGGATATCCGGCTTCCGGTCGCCATCCACATCGCCAATGGCAAGCCCGTATCCGATCGCTACATTATCATCCAAAACCTGCGCCTCAAACTTCGGCGGATCAACACGCTGAACAAGAAATCCAAGTGCCAGAATGAATACGGTCAAATGCATAAGGCTGGTGTTTTTGTGTACGTCAATTTAAGGGAAATGAGGGGAATTTTAAGATTTAAGGTTTAAGATTTCAGATTCAAGATTACAGATTCAAGATTTAAGATTCCAGATTCAAGATTTAAGATTTAAGATTTAAGATTTCAGATTGCAGATTCAAGATTGGGATACGTGGATTTTTGGAAGACTGTGTTCAATCTGATTGCTGACCATGCCTGACCACTGATTTACTGATGACTGATTCAGGACGCATGATAATGCGTCCCTACCACCCGCCGCACATTCAACCCATGCCCCGGACTCTGACCAATGCCTAATTCCCAATGCCTAATGCCTAATTCCCAATTCCCAATTCCTAACTAATGACCGATGCCCCATCACCGATCCCTGACGACTAATTACTGATTACTGATGACTGATTACTGATTACGGGCTTAATCACCCCTCGATACTCACCATAAACGTGGTGCCACTTCCCAGACTGGATTCTACCTTGATCGAGCCATTGATCTTGCTCAGGGTTTCTTTGACGATGTAAAGTCCCAGACCCGAACCCTTGGATTGTTCGGAGGCGCGGTAAAACATATTGAAGATCTTGTCGACGTACAGTTGATCAATACCCAGGCCGTTATCTTTTACCACGATGATCTTCACGTCGTCTTTCACAAGGGCCTCAATGCGAATGAAAGGCCTCTCTTTTTTGACATCGCGGTATTTGAGCGAGTTGTCGATCAGGTTCGACAGCACAATTTTCAGCCGCATGCTGTCGGTATGCAGGATCAGATCCTCCGGCACCAGATTTTCAATGCAGATATCGGGATTTCCCACAGAGAACGTGAGGGCTTCGGTCACCTCGGAGACAGTCTTCTTCAGATTAACCGGTTGCTTCTTCACGTCCATCCGGGCATTCCGGGAGTACGAAATGATCTCTTTGATAAAGTCCTCGAGGTCGTGGATCTTACCCTTCATCATGTCGAGGTAATTGTCCACGCCGGCGTGATCCATCTTCGCCACTTCGATCAGCCCCAAAAGCGAACTCAGCGGAGCGCGAAGGTCATGCGAGGCGCTGTATACAAACCGGTCGAGCTCCGCATTTGCCTTCTGAAGCTGGTCATTTTTATCGAGGATCGACTTTTCGGAATGGTAGTGGATATCCATCAGGAAATACATGATGGCAATACTGCAGATCAGTGTCACCAGGAAGTTGATGGTATAGCTGAACTGGAGATATTCTTTGGAATAGGCGCGCTCCTCAATGAAAGTAAAGTCAACCCAGTAGGAAATGAGAAACAAAGTGACCGACAGCAGGATGAACAGGAAAGCGAGGTTCCTGTGCTTGAAACCCAGCAGCGCAAAGGCCATGAGGCTGCACACGGCAAACAGCATAAAGACCCCGCTGCCGAAAGGGTCGACAACGGAGAAATAGAAAATGAAGAAATTGATCGACAGCAGAAAAAGTACTGTTGCAAGACGGTATTTTTGAAAGCGGTTGAGAACAACGGTGATGAGGGCCAGCATGGCCACGCCCAGGTAATACGGCTCATTCCCGCTGACGCCGTGGTACACATCGACGAACACATAGGCAATGCCCACCACAAAGGTGATGATGGCCAGCTGGCTTCTCAAAATTGCGTTCCTGTAATCTACCCGGGAGGGAATGAAAACATTGCTTCCTAAAACGATGTCCCTGAAACTCATACAAGGCCAAGATAAAAGCTAAAAGGCATCCGTGCCCAGACGCCCTATTACTTTTCATGTAACATGTAAGAAAATGTATGAAATAGAAAATTTTACCTCCGGCACGAAGCGCGTACACGACCATCGATGGTGTGCAAGAACGCCGGTTTCCGGACTGACCTCCTTTGAATCTTCCGGAAAGATCTTTATATTTTAAGGATACATCCTCATGCCGGATTGCGCGATATTGCTTCACTAGCCTGCCCGACAGATCAGGTTTCTGAAAAAATGTAAGGTACTGGTGTGGAAAACAGATTTGTGTTTGAAAGCGTAACACCGGGGCCTTAAACCCCTGCCCGGCACGCTACCCTGACTATTCCATACCGCCAGGCTTCAGCTACAGCGCCCCACTGTCCGATGCAATGGCGAACGACCATCTTCCCTTCCATCCGGAAGAAATGTTGGTATGAATATTTACGTTGTTCAAAAAAAAGAATTATGGAAACCACGATAAACTCCCAGATCGACGAGGCCATTGAAAATTACAAGTCTCAGCATGGAGGGGATAATCCGCTCTACTGCATCATGTCAGCAGATGAAGCCGACGAACTGACTGATGCGCTCCGCCAGCGGAATGGCCAGGACGAAAAAGTCATCATCACCTCCTACCGGGATATAAAGATCGTCCGCAATGACCTCATGGAGCGTGGACAGTATTTTCTCACAAATGAATTGCCCGAAACCGGGTCCTGACCGTCGCTCCCCACCCAAGCAGCCAACAACCAACCAAAAACCAATCTCTCAATCCCATGCAGAATTAACCCTATAAAACCCTACCTTTGCAGCTTATTTTTTAAGCAACTATGATTTCAGTTAATAATTTATCCCTTCAGTTCGGCAAACGGGTGCTCTTTGACCAGGTGAACATGAAATTCACCGGCGGTAATTGTTACGGTGTGATCGGCGCCAACGGAGCGGGTAAATCAACATTCCTCAAGATCCTCGCCGGCGACATTGATCCGACGGGAGGAAATGTCAGTCTCGATCCCGGCAAACGCATGGCCGTTCTCCGCCAGAACCACTACCAGTTTGACGAGATACCGGTCCTGGATACCGTGATGATGGGCCACAGCAAACTGTGGAGTATCATGCAGGAGAAAGATGCGCTCTATGCAAAACCCGACTTTTCCGAAGACGACGGCCTTCGCGCCTCCGACCTGGAAGGCGAGTTTGCCGAGATGAACGGATGGAACGCACAGTCGGATGCCGCCGCCCTCCTCAGCGGTCTCGGTATTACGGAAGAAGACCATTACAAGCTGATGAAAGAACTCAGCGGTAATGAAAAGGTGCGCGTATTGTTGGCACAGGCCATCTTCGGTAACCCCGACATCCTCATCCTGGATGAACCAACCAACGACCTGGATATACATACCATCTCATGGCTGGAGGATTTCTTACTTGAGTTCAAGAATACCGTAATCGTCGTGTCACACGATCGTCACTTTCTCGACACGGTATGTACCCATATCGTCGACATAGACTTCAAGGCGATCAGGCTGTTTACGGGCAATTACTCCTTCTGGTACGAATCCAGCCAGCTGGCGTTGACCCAGCGGTCTTCTTCCAATAAAAAGGCGGAAGAAAAGAAAAAGGAATTACAGGAGTTCATTGCGCGTTTCAGCGCCAACGCCTCCAAGTCGCGTCAGGCGACCAGTCGCAGGAAACTGCTGGAAAAGATTACCCTGGACGACATCCAGCCCTCGACACGCCGGTATCCGGCCATCATCTTCCAGCAAAAGCGCACTGCCGGCGATCAGATCCTCCAGGTGGAGCACCTGGGGTACTCGGAAAACGGCGTTACCCATTTCAGGAACCTCGACCTGTACGTGAACAAGGGCGACAAGATCGCCGTCCTCAGCAAAGACAGCCTTGCCATCACAACCCTTTTCAAGATCCTGATCGGAGAACTCCAGCCCTCTGCAGGCTCCTTTACATTCGGGCAAACCATTACAACGGCTTATTTACCTTCCAACAACGAGAAATATTTCCAGTCAGATGACAACCTGGTTGACTGGCTGAGGCAGTTCGCGGAAGATGAGAACAAAGACGAGGTTTACATCCGCGGCTTTCTGGGCAAAATGCTTTTCTCCGGCGAGGAAGTGTTCAAAAAGTGCAATGTCTTATCGGGCGGAGAAAAGGTGCGTTGCATGGTTTCGCGTATGATGCTGGCACAAGGCAACGTACTCATCCTCGACGAGCCGACGAACCACCTCGACCTTGAATCCATCACCGCCTTTAACAATGCGCTGAAAGATTTTCCCGGCACGGTGTTGTTCACCTCCCATGACCATGAGTTTACCCAGACCGTTGCGAACCGTATCCTGGAGATCACGCCGAACGGATTCATCGACAAGCTCATGACGTACGATGAGTACATCGAGAACGAAAAGGTGGCACAGCAAAAAGAGGCGCTGTACGCCTCGTAGGGACGCGGGCTTGCTTCGCCCCGTCCTCCTTCCAGGTGATCTCCGGCGATCACTCCCCTTTCAGTTCACCACGAACACCCCTCAAAGCCACCCTCTTCCCGGGAGGAAAAAACGCGCTCCTCCCTCCTGCACTTCGCGCCAACTTCGGTGGGCGGAGAGCAGTCCCGATACCGCCCGGCACAGGGTGAGGCAGATGAAGCGATGCACATTGAGGGGTATACAAGGGTGATCATCACGATATCTCCCTTTCAGACGGGCGCCGATCGCTGTCGGCCATTCACGCGTTGTTGCCTTCACACTACGGAAACCCTACATGGTCTTCTGCATGAACACCTTCATCTTTTGCGCGCGCAACCATCAATCGTCACACATAATTCCTCGGCGCGCACGCTTTTCACTGCGTGCTTTTCGAAAATATTTTCATTCGAATGACACAACAAAGCCAACAGTTATTTAAATTAGGGGAAAGAAAAACTTTAATTCATTCAGGGAACTTGAAAAACCAAACGGATTAAACCTTAAAACACAAGTTAGCTATGGCAAAAAAAGCAAAGAAAGCTGCGAAAAAATCAGCTAAGAAGGCAGGTAAAAAGTCTGCTAAGAAAACGGCGAAAAAGGCAGCGAAGAAGTCCGCCAAAAAAGCTCCTAAAAAAGCTGCCAAGAAAGCGGTGAAAAAATCTGCTAAGAAATCCGCCCCTAAGAAAGCAGCCTCTGCCCGCAAGGCAGCTCCTAAAAAGAAAGCCGCGGCCAGAAGATCCGCGTCCCGGCCTTCCACCGCTACAACCTCACAGCCCTCTGCAGCACAATCTTCGTTGTTTGGCAACATGGAAACTCCCGGCACAACAACCGCCGGAGACGTCAACACCACCAACGAAAATGAAGGCAATGCTTCAGGTTCTTCGAATCAGTAGTCGCATTCGAACGTCCTAAAGAAAAAAGCGATGTATTCTCATCGCTTTTTTTATTTCCATGAAGGGATCCTTACTGCATCAGCATACCCCTGTACTTCTTCGTATCGCGGAGTACAGTAGCCACGCCTTTAGAGACCGATCTCAGGGGCTCATCATCGATATGCACCGGCAACTTTAACTTGCGCTGAAGACGCTCGCGGAGTCCTCTCAGCAGGGCATTACCACCGGTAACATGGATGCCATTGCTGTAAATGTCGGCGGACAGTTCAGGAGGGCACGTTTCCAGGGTCTGTATGATACCCAATTCGATCGCCATGATGGACTTCTCCAGCACGCTGGCAATCTCCTGGTATTCAACCTTACGGGTAATGGGCAGTCCTCTTAACAGCTCCTTGCCTTTCACAGCCATCGCTGCAGGGGGATTTGCCAGCTCAGGCAACACCGCGCCAACGCCGATCTTGACCTGCTCAGCCGTCTTAATGCCAATGGCCATGTTGTATTCTTTCCGGAAGTAGTGCCGGATGGTTTCATCCATCGAGTCGCCCGCCACCTTCAGTGACTGAAAGCCGGCAATCCCCGAAAGGGAGATCACGACGATTTCCGTAATGCCTCCACCGATATCAATCACCATCTTGCCATCGGGTTCCTGGATATCCAGTCCGATACCAAGGGCTGCCGCCAACGGTTCGAAGAGCAGATAAGTACTGCGCGCATGTAAGGTTTCAAGCGCATTCAGCAAAGCGCGACGCTCAACATGGGTAGTCGAATACGGGACCCCGGAGATGATATCACCATATCCGTTGAGAACGGATTTTTCGCCGTAAGCCTGTTGCATCAACGCATGCAGCATTTTGGTGGCCGAATCATAATCGGCAATCACGCCTCCCTGCAATGGCTTGATGGGACGATATTCGTTGTGCGATTTCTCGAACATGCTATACGCCTGTGTACCAACGGCTTTCACTTCCGCGCGGTTGGAATCCAGTACGATGTAGGAAGGTTGGTCGACCAGGAGCCTTTCAGCGTCACGCACCAGCGTATTTGTATTGCCCAGGTCGATGGCAAAACTTTTTTTTCGAATAAAATCAAATTTCACCATGTCGTATAAAGGGGGGCTTCGCTTTCATCTCAAATATCGTAACTTCCGCTTGTCTTTCAAATCAGTACAAAGAACCGTATGTCTCCACAACCAGAAAAATCACGCAGGAGTTTCCTGAAAAAAGCTTTAAGTACTGCGATCATCACCTCAGCTGCAACGCCAGCTCTCGCAAATTCAAAAAGTATTGTAACGCTACCACGACAAAACCGGCAAAAAAAATACGCGGCTAATGATCAGGTGAACATTGCCGTAATTGGTATGGGCATCATGGGCTTCAACAATCTGCGCACCACCATCCAGGTGCCCGGCGTCAAGCTCGTCGGTGTATGCGACCTCTACACGGGCAGACTGGAGCGCTCGAAAGAACTGTTCGGCAAAGATCTGTTCACCACGCGCAATTATCAGGAGATCCTCGACCGGAAAGACATCGACGCCGTAATCGTTGCCACCAGCGACCATTGGCATGACCGGATCTCGATCGACGCGATGAATAAGGGAAAGCACGTGTATTGTGAAAAACCCATGGTCCACAAGTTGGAGGAGGGCGCCGCCGTCATTGAAACGCAGAAGAAGACGGGCAAAGTATTTCAGGTCGGAAGCCAGGGGGTGAGTTCCATCGTGACGGAGAAAGCCCGGGAGATCATCGCCTCCAAAACCATCGGCGACCTGGTGCTCGTCGAGACCTGGAACGATCGTCAGGGCGGAAGCGGTGCCTGGCAGTATTCCATTCCCCGGGATGCCAGTCCGCGGACAGTAGATTGGGAAAACTTTCTCGGCGACGCGCCGAAAGTTCCGTTTGACCCCGTCCGCTTCTTCCGCTGGAGAAATTACCGCGACTATGGTACGGGTATCGCCGGCGACCTTTTCGTACACCTGTTTTCAAGACTCCATGCCGCAACGGAATCGAATGGCCCGAACCGCATCTACGCGACGGGTGGCTTGCGATACTGGAAGGACGG
This sequence comes from Chryseosolibacter sp., assembly GCA_049791675.1. Classification (GTDB taxonomy): domain Bacteria; phylum Bacteroidota; class Bacteroidia; order Cytophagales; family Cyclobacteriaceae; genus Chryseosolibacter. The sequence goes on along the minus strand of JBARAD010000007.1, from coordinate 634 downwards.
CCGGGATGTTCCGGATATCATCTGCGGTCTCTATGATTATCCCGCCACTGACAAGCATGCTGAATTTACCCTGCAGATGCGGGTAAACTTTGTCGACGGCAGCGGTGGTAAGGGATTGCTCCGCCTGGTCGGAACGGATGGCGTGATTACCCTTGGAGGCAATAGCCTGAAGGTTGAACGCCACAAGACGCCGAAGTACCCCGGTTACGGCGGATGGGATTCGTTCGACACTTTCACGGAGGCACAGCAGAAGGAATACGAAAAATGGTATATCGCCAACCATCCGAAAGAGAAGCCGGAAGTGCTCCAGCCCGAAACCGAATACCGGGCGCCGGAGGGCTACAACACTGACCTTCATCACCATACGAATTTTTATAACGGCATCCGCGAAAATACCCGCATCGTAGAAGATGCCCTTTTCAGCATGCGCGCCGCCGGCCCCGCCCTCGCATCTAATAAGAGTGTGTTCGAGAAGAAGATCGTTCACTGGGATCCTGTGAAGGCGACGCTTTTAACCAGTGAACAGTGATCAGTGACCAGTTGCCAGTGACCAGTGACCAGTGATCAGTGACCAGTTGCCAGTGACCAGTGATCAGTTACCAGTGACCAGTGACCAGTTGCCCGGTTTCTGAGT
>JBARAD010000006.1:0-7750 GCA_049791675.1 Chryseosolibacter sp. | reverse complement strand
CCTTTAATCTTATATCCTGAAAACTCACTTGGGATAGAGCTCAATACAATTGAGGGAACGTCGGCCTCCATCACTTTTGCTTCAGTCGACTTCCAAACACCGCCGATACTAAAATTGGCGGATTGCTCCTTACCGTTGTCTTTAAATTCAGCCTCGAATTCCGAGTCATTTTCTTGTGACCAATCAACTCCCGTTACGCCTGGAAATCGATCCGCAAATGCCCGTTCCACTGATCCGGGAATTTCTATTTCGTTTGCTTTTTCACTGCACGCATAAAGCAGACATGCTGCAAAATTTGGTGACATAATTTTTTTCATAATCGGCCTTTTTTGAAAGGTGGCAGCAGAATCTGGAGACTTTCCGGATTCTGACCATCCCTTTCAATCACCTCCCGTCTCCATTTAACAGCCGCTATATCAGTCTAGGAAGCCTAATCGTGCTTAACCGACTCTATAAAGTAAATCCAGAATTCCTCCAAAATCTCGCCCTTCCTTCAAGCCGAAAACCAAGACTATGGAGATCAAGGATGAAGTGTTCAAGGACCCCCTTACCCAGTCATCCGATTTCAAGTTCGATAAGAGGGTTGTAACTGTATTTGATGATATGGTAGCCCGGTCGGTTCCATATTACCTGGAGATCCAAAGGATGATCGGCGAATTGGCGGCTGAATATGCAATGGAAGGGACCGTGATCTACGATCTCGGCTGCTCTACGGGAACCACGCTGAAAAATATGGACACAACGGTTGCTGCTGACGTAAAGTTTATAGGGCTAGACGATTCCGCTGAAATGCTGAGAAAATGCGAAGACAACCTTAGATCAAGCGGAATTTCCCGCGACTTCGAATTGATCAATGCGGATCTCAACAAAGGGGTGAAACTATCAAACGCTTCGGTTGTAGTTCTTTGCCTGACGCTACAGTTCGTTAGACCGCTATACAGAGTGAAACTTTTGGAAGAGATAAGAGCAGGCATGCTCGACGGCGGTTGCCTGATCCTTGTTGAAAAAATACTTGCCGAGGACCCAGGGTTAAACCGGAATTTCATCAGATACTATTATGACTTCAAAAAACGAAATCATTATAGTGAAATGGAAATCTCACAAAAAAGGGAGGCCCTGGAAAATGTTTTGGTTCCCTACAAACTTTCGGAAGACATAGAAATGCTTCACGTTGCAGGCTTCTCCCATTCAGAAGTGTTTTTTAAGTGGTACAATTTTGCAGGCCTGATAGCATTTAAGTGATGCGATGGATTTCGTCAAAGATTACTCTGGTCACGTTTATTTCCATTTGCTTCAACTGTCAATCACTAGTTGCACAAGTTGACACGGCAAGAAGGAACGATGTGAGGCGTGTCGCGGAGGGTGTTTATCACAACCTTAGCTCGGCCCTGCGATGGAACAAAAAGGATTGGACTACAACAGCCATTGTCCTTGGAAGCACAGCCGCAATCTCACTCCTGGATGAACCTGTGAACAGGTTTTGGGAAGGAAAGCAAGATCCCTTTCTTGATGTAGCAAATGAGGCCGGGTATTGGTATGGCACTCCTTACTCCGGGATGATACTGACCGGCGGATTCTATGTGACAGGGTTGATATTCAAAAATGAATGGGCAAGAGAAACGGGCTTGGTACTGGGAACTGCTTTCACTACAAGCACACTGATCGTATCCGTATTCAAGCCGCTTGTCGGCCGCACGAGACCAGGCAACGGAGTTGACATCTATGAATTTCATCCATTCACAAGCCAAGGCAGGTTTCATGCCTTTCCTTCGGGTCACGCAATCATATCATGTACGTTATCTCTTGTATTGGCCAAGCGAATTAATAATACGTCTCTAAAAATCTTCTTTTACACATTGGCCGCATCGACAGCGTTTTGCAGGCTATACACCAATGCACATTGGTTGTCCGATGTTGCGCTTGGGGGAGCAATCGGATGGTTCACGGCATCTAATACGAATAGGCATTTGTTGGGCAACCACTTCAAGAAACTTCGTAAGTCTAATGTGTCAATGACTCCAAACCTTGGCGGGATGACTTTCAGGGTTTGTTTCAATTAAAACCAATAAACTCATGATTGCGATCGGAAACTTTTTCTTCAAATACCGTAATTTAATATTTCCGATTTTCGGGCTACTGATTTTCATTCCCTCACCTCCCCTCTTTTCTGTACGGGCCTTCGGCGAAAATTACTACGCTATTCCCTTGATCGCTGGCCTCACTATAGCGATAACAGGGCAAATCATTCGGGCCTTGACGGTAGGGTTAAAGTATATTGTCAGGGGTGGCAAAAATAAAAAAGTATATGCCGAAGACCTGGTGACTGAGGGGCTATTTCACCACTGTAGAAACCCATTGTATATTGGTAATATTTTGATGTTGACAGGGGTGGGATTAATGTCCAATTCCCTGATCTTTATCATCGTGATGGTCCCGTTATTTTGTTTTATTTATCAGGCCATTGTTCTCGCGGAGGAAAATTACCTAAGAGGGAAATTTGGTGCCGGATATGATGAATATACCCGGAAGGTAAATAGATGGCTACCCAATTTGAAGGGACTTTCAGGTACGGTAACATCCATGAAATTCAATTGGCAAAGATATGTGATCAGCGAGTACAATACCGTGTACCTTCTCTTGGTGTCAATACTTATCGTACTTATGACTTACCATCCGGCGCTCGTAAGACTAACCCTGCAAGCAAAGACGCGGATTTCACTAATATGCTTTCTGCTGGTTTCAATAATTTATTTGGTAGTACGGTGGCTTAAAAAGTCCAGGAGGCTTAAGCGTAACCTGATATAGCCGGTTTAAGGCGGATCGACAAGTGCATTCTGCCACCTGACAAAGTCATACCCTAATTTTGGCTCGCGCTATTAGAAAATGAAGATACTTATCATTGAAGACGAAAAACAACTGGTAAAGAGCATCCTCTTAGCGTTGCGCAACGAAGGGTATGTTTGCGAGGTAGCCTATTCTGCAGCAGAGGCTGACGAGAAGATAGTATTGTTTGAGTATGACTGTATCCTTCTTGATATCAACCTTCCAGATGGCAATGGTCTTAATATCCTTGAGCGTATTAAAGACAACAAAAAAACGGATGGTGTCATCATAATAACTGCGAAAAATTCGCTGGACGACAAGGTAAGGGGTCTTAATCTTGGAGCAGATGATTATCTTGCCAAGCCGTTTTTCATGCCCGAGCTAATTGCACGTGTGTCTGCAATCATCAGGCGGAAACGTTTCGATGGGAGCAACAAAGTTGTATTCCATGAGATCGCGGTTGATCTCCTTGGGAAGTCAGTGAATGTTAAGGGCAAGGAATTGGATTTGACACGCATGGAATTTTCCCTGCTTGTGTTCCTGATAGCTAACAAAAACCGGGTGGTATCCAAAAATGCGATTGCTGAGCACCTGTCCGGGGATGATGCGGAATTGTTGGATAAGTTCGATTTTATTTACTCTCACATGAAAAACCTGAAGCGGAAGCTTACTGAAGCTGGAAGTGAAGACTATATCAAGACCATATACGGACTGGGTTATAAATTTTCAACATGAGATTGTTGCAGGTAAACATAAGGGGGCTGCTTTTATATTCCGTAGTACTGGTGTTGATCAGTATCCCGGTATCATTGTTTTCCATTCAGGCAATCCTAGCCGAAGAAGTAGACGAATCAATCGCGCACCAAGCAGACCAGTTTCTTACCCACATAAAAAGTTTTGAATACCTCGACGACCTCGAGACCGATCTGAAGGTACTGGACAAGCTCTCCAATAACATCCACATCAGGCCCGCTGACAATAACAAGTTTGTTAATAAAGACTATCAGACTACTTCCTTATATGATAGCATTGAACATGCGGTACGGCCTTTTCGCCAGATGTCATCCCACGTGCTGGTTAAAGGCAAGCCGTATATACTGACTGTTCAGATGTCATTGGTCGATAACAACGACCTTGTTATGGCTATCGGCCTGGTTCAAATTACAGTATCAGTTTTATTGGTTGGCGGATTGTTGTTCCTGAACAGGTCATTGTCGAAACGCCTATGGAAACCATTTTATAAGACGTTGGATCAGCTCAAGGCATATGAGCTTGACAAAAGTGAGTCCATTGCTATCGAATCATCAAACATCAATGAGTTCAACGATCTTAACAAGACTGTAAGTCATTTAACAGAACGGAACCGCAGGGTCTTTCTGAACCAGAAGGAGTTTATCGAGAACGCCTCGCATGAAATACAGACACCACTAGCCATATTTCAAAGCAAGCTTGACACCTTGATGCAAAGTCCGAACCTGAGCCAAATGGAGGCTGATACTATTATGGATCTTGAATCAACCGCCCAACGCATAGCCCGTCTGAACAAGAACCTCCTCCTGCTCAGTAAAATAGACAATGAACAATTCCTCCAAACCGAACCGGTGAATGTCGATGAGATAATCAGAAGTCAGATCGACAGTCTTGCGCCAATGGCAGCCCTGGAAAGTACCAAGATCACTGCCGAGCTCGCCACATTGACAATTTACGCGAACAAAACGTTAGTAGAGGTTCTGATCAGTAACCTACTGCACAATGCGATCCGTTACGGAGCAAAAAAAGAAACCATCGGCGTAACGCTCAATGATAAAAGACTTTCAATATCAAATATAGGAGTCGCAAGGAATATGAATATTGAACAAATGACGCAAAGGTTCAGCAAAGAGAGCAGCGACCCCAATAGCAGTGGCCTAGGGCTCGCGATCGTTAAAAAGATCTGCGATAGTTGCGGTTATAAGCTTGAGTACTCATTTTCAAATTCAACCCACATTTTTTCAGTTAATTTTTAATACAGTCAGACATGAGGCGTTTTTTGATCTTACTTTTTTTATCGGGGTTTTCAACGAATTTGCTCGCACAGACAAGTAGGGTCACTGTTTCTGGAATTGTCCTGGACCAATCAAAAGTCAAACTACCATACGTAAACGCCGTTATCAAGAGCACCGATGATAGCGTATTCGTATCGGGAACAGTTACAAACGATGAGGGCTTATTTTCTCTTTCAGGAATCTTGCCAGGTAATTACGTGCTTGAATTGAGTTACCTCGGATACAACACCAAGAAAGTACCAATACTTGTCGGCCGACTGAGTGAGTTCCTGGATCTCGGAACCATTGATCTTGAAGAACGTTCAACCGTTCTTGCTGAAGTAGTTGTGGAAGGCACACAGGATGCGGTCGCAGAGAGGTTAGAAAGGAAGGTGTTCAAGGTTGAAGACAACATTAGCCAGAGCGGGGGTTCACTTTTACAAGTGATGCAGAACCTCCCAGGCGTCACCGTCAGCGATGAAGGGACTGTCCGGCTGCGCGGCAGTGACCGCGTAACCGTCTTGGTTGACGGGAAACAGACAGCGCTAACAGGTTTCGGGAATCAAACAAGCCTTGACAACATCCCGGCCTCCGCCATCGAAAGAATTGAAGTAATTAATAATCCGTCGGCAAGATATGATGCAAATGGAAACGCGGGTATCATCAATATCATTTTCAAGAAGGACTTGAACGAAGGTTTCAATGGCAAAGTAGGACTTGCGTTAGGGACTGGTGCACTGTGGGTCAAAAGGGAAAATTATCCTACCATACGACCACAATATCAGCAAACTCCGAAGTTAAATCCGTCTGTTTCCCTAAACTACAGAAAAAAGAAAACGAACATAATTATTCAGGCCGATAATCTGTACACAGAAACGCTAAACAAAAACGAGTATGTCGATCGATATTACGATAATGGAGACACCGTACGACAGCAATTAAAAAGAAATAGGAATACCAATATCATCACCGGCAAGGCCGGATTCGATTATTATCCAAATGAACGGAATACATTTACCGGATCAGGCCTATTTAGCAGGGAATCCATCATCGACCGGGGAGATCAGCCATTTTTCAACGCGGATCTTTCTGAACGACAAAGACTCTGGCAATTCCTGGAGGATGAGGTGCTTACGGCAACAACCTTTTCCGCTGCATGGCAACATAAATATCTCCAGCCAGGCAGAACGCTAAGCATAGCATACAACTATACATTCAACCGGGAAGATGAAAAATACTTTTTCACGAATACACTTCCGAACTCTACCGGAGAGGATTCGTTTGCGCTAATTGCTGATCAGCACGTAACCGACGTCCAGGCTGACTATATCCATCCACTTAAACATGGAAGGATTGAAGGCGGTTTGAAATTACGTGTCCGGGATGTTCCCACCGACATGAAATTCCATCCGGGACTGAATTCACCACTTGACTCAGATGCTGCAGGGTACGCCAACTATACCGAGATAATACCTGCCATCTATGGCAACTACATATTCGAAAATGACAACTTCGAAGCGGAAGCTGGCTTGCGTGTCGAACATGTCGACCTCTATTACCGTGTCGATCCGAACCACAATACCTACAAGAGTGATGGCTATCGTTACACGCAGCCATTTCCCAATATCCGTTTAGCCTACAAGGCAAACTCTAACAACACCATTTCTTTCTTTTTCACCCGAAGAGTTGACCGGCCGGATGAAGTTGATATTAGGATTTTTCCAAAGTATGACGATGCTGAGATCATTAAGGTCGGGAACCCGGCGCTGAGACCACAATTCACGAACTCATTTGAAGTTGGTTACAAGTCCGGCTCAGATAACGGGTATTTGTACGGTGCGGTTTACCATAAGCGAATGGAGTCGACTATTACGCGTATTGGAAGCATACAACCCGGAAGCACACTGATCTATAACACTTTTCAAAACGCTGGTGATAGTCGCACGTCAGGCATAGAAATTATCCTTTCAAGAAATATTGAGAAATGGGCAACTTTGAACCTCAACCTCAACGGCTACCAAAATACAATCGATGCATTTTCAGTTCTCAACAAATATCCTACAGAAAACATTTTCTCTGCAGAAAGACAGGAAATATTTTCTGGCAGCATCAAACTGAATGGCATTTTCCACTTGCCAAAGCAAACAGACATTCAACTATCAAGCGCGTACCTTGCCCCGGACGTTGTGCCTCAGGGAAAAACCTATTCGCGATTTTCGATTGACCTTGGTGTCAAACGTGCGATCCAGAAGGGCAAAGGAGAAATTTTCCTGAACGCAACAGATATCGCCAATACCATGATAATTAGGCGCGAAGTTAATGGAGATGGGTTTCGGTACGTGAGCTCAGACTACTACGAAACCCAGGTGGTAAGAGTCGGCTACAACTACAAATTTTAGAAACATGCAAACGTGGATAATCTATGCAATCCTGTCGATGATTTTTGCCGGGCTGACCTCTGTACTTGCCAAATACGGCCTTCAGAACATCAGCGCAGACTTTGGTCTTGGGGTCAGGACAACAATTATTTTCTTGATCATTACAGCTATAAACCTGGTCGGGGCCAAATATAAAGAGTTCACAAACCTGACCAACCTACAACTCGGCCTGCTTATCGCGTCGGGAATAACAACCACTTTAAGCTGGATATTTTATTACAGGGCAATGAAGGATGGCCCCGTTTCTTACGTTGCCTCCATCGATAAAGCAAGTATCGTAATTACATTATTGCTCTCCTTTCTATTATTAAAGGAACCTGTCACGCCGAAGATCCTTGCGGGCGCTTCTTTGATCCTCGCAGGAATGCTCATCCTTGTCTGGAAATAATTATGTGCATAAGACCGGCCCGAATTCAGATTTGTCTGGGGCAGTTACCGTCGCTTCACGCCGCAGAACCTACCCTT
>JBARAD010000005.1:0-10493 GCA_049791675.1 Chryseosolibacter sp. | reverse complement strand
CTTTTTAAACTTTTTAAACTTTTACACTTCCCAGCCCTCTTTACCTTTTACCTATTTACCTATTTACCTATTTACCTATTTACCTATCTACCTATTTACCTATTTACCCATTTACCCATTTACCTATTTTACCTTACAAGCCCGGGGGGTGACTTCGGCATCTCAATATTCCCTTAAGAATTCTTTTCCAAAATGTATTTAAAATTGATGAAGGTGTCGGCCGCGATTTCCCGCTCGGTTTTCAATTTATAAACTACAGGTGTTTCCGTTACCACTATATTTATATCCGTTCCATCCATCCATTTCCTGGCATTAAAAACAGTATATCCGCCAAAAGACTGCTTGATCTCGAACTTCAACAGTCCCTCGCCAAATGCGTTGTCCGCCAACTGGCCCGACTTCGTACTCACCTCAATTTCCTTAACGGTGATTTTATGATGCTGAGCGATATACGGAAAACGGGACTTGTCTATAGAGAACGACAATGGCGTACCGTTTGTAGCAATCTCAAACCGGTGAAAGTCGTTCGGGTAGTCGTTCTTTATGGAGTTAAATAATGAGAATGGCTGTTCACGATCAAACTTCTTGAAAATATCCTCGAGGTACTTACCAGCACCGGCCGCATATTGGCCGTAGTCAGTATCCACGCTTAAGATGCCGGTAATCAGGAGATCGCTTAACGTATTCCAGTTGACCTGACTATAATCGTGATCAGCGTCTTTCTGATTTAGATCGATGCTCCATTCGCTGATAAATCCTGCGTGCTGGAACGGGAGATATTGTTGTTGATAAGTCTCATTTACGTTCGACGAGGGATCCAGGTTGACGCCATTGTCATTCATTCCTGTGCTCACGATTATTTCCCGGAACGGCGTGTTGCTTTGCACAAAACGGTTATCGGTACCATCTGCGCCTGTCTTCATGGCGAACTCGGCCGCAGATCCGACGCCTGTGGTTTTAGTCCGAATGTAGTTCCTGACCATACTTACCCGCGCACTAAAGTTGTTATTTGGCCCCACGATCATCGGGAAGGAAAAATTTACAGAAAGCCATTTTGCGTTGTAGATGCCGCGGTTGTCGAGCAGGAGCAGCCATTCCGGAATCCTGAAAGTTGTTTTCCCTTCCTTTCGCAACCGCATCATTGCCACCGGGTCAAGTCTCATCAGCGAGATTGTCTTCTTCATCTCCTTCGGACGCCGGCAATCTTCCAGGTACGATTTTTCCATTTGCTTCAATGAGAGGTGCAGCTTCTCGGCAGCGGTGGCGCAACCTGTGATACTGTTGTCGAAATCATAAGTAATAAAATCGACCTCCTTCTCAGGTTTTTCAAGCTTGTAAGCCTGTTCGGCACATCGTGAAAAATACATCGCCAGGTCATAGTAGCTTTTATGCATGGGTTTACGGATCTCAATGATCTCCTGGTAGTTCAGCCCGTTACTCTCCTTTGTGGCCAGGAAATTCTGAATTTCGAGACTTTTCGCCACCTGGTTTCTATGATTCTCCAATTCCTGCGCTGCAATTTGAATTTTCAGATCTGCGACGCTCAATTGGAAATCGAGTGGCGGAATCTCATTCTTGCAGGTATTTACCTGAAATGTCCAATCAGATTCACGTCTGATGTACCCGGCCAGTTTTGCGGCCAGCGCCGCGTCATGATTACTTTTGTCCGCGTCATTCTGGTATCCCTTAGCCCTCCCGGAGTACTCCGCTGCCACATTACTGCCGCCAAAACTTGTGCCCACTCCTACGCCGAAGGGAGACACGTTGATCGAAAAGCCCGGCATCATTTGCATCTCCGTGGCTGTCTGCTCCAGATCGCCAGCCGAAGAATGATCTGAAGCTGCCTCTTCGAGCGACTTGATTTCCTGTTGCTCTTTAGGAATGATCTTCACACCCTTTTCGGCTGAATCTACGAGCGTCACGTCGACATCAACCGTTGTCGGACAAACGATCGCAGTGGTTGGCAGTATTGATTCTGAATTTACTTCTTGGGGCAAATCCTTGTACAGATCGACATGGTCGCTTATGCCAAGCAAGGATTCATAATAATGCATCTTCGCCATCGTGGACTCTCTGACCTTGAGCAGATTTTGCTTTTGCAGGCGCGCCTCATATACCTGTCGCTCTTTGATCGTCGTCAGACTGTTTAAAACTTCAGTATCGTGCGTCGCGCGCATCAACGCCAGCGTTTCGTCATTCTGCCTTGCGATGGCGTTGACAATTGCTTCTCCAAGCACCTTGGCATCATTGCACGCCTCTAGCGCTTTTTGAAACATAAAACCAAATCTGAATGCCGGCGCCGGTGCATACATGCTGCCCAGGATCTGCCCAAGGCTCAGGCCTTTTGCAAGCGCGGAAAGTATTAATGAGGGATTGATCGGAGTGCCAAACAAGTCGATCTTTCTCAGGTTGCCATCGATATCCCGACAGCTCCTTAATTTGCCCATACGATCATCGATCAGATCAAACAGCGCCAGCGTTGCCGTGTCGGGCGGGATGCTGAAGTAAAACGCCGGGCCACCGCCTAACAGGCTTACCCCTGCGGCGTCTCCCGTCTCCAAGGTATTCTGGCTGCAAAAAGGGAGCATGTTTTCATATTGGACCAGCGCGTTAACGTCGGGTCTGAGTCCTTTGTCCTTCAGGGACTGATACGTTTCAGGTTTCTTCTTCAGCAGGTTCGGAACCGTCTCGGGCCGCTCCCCCAGTTGAATTTTCGCAACCTTGTAGTATTCCAGCGCAAGGTTCAGGTAGTCCATGCCACCGCCATTGTAGGCCATACGGAAATTAATATCACCTTTCGCGATGTGCGCCTTTGCGTACAGATTCACGACATACATCATGAATTCCTGAGGGCGGCGATACGCGACGACAAAGGGATTGAAAGGATTCGCTTGCAGGTCGTTCACCAGATCCTGAAGTGTTTGATTATTGATATCCTTGAAAAACTTTGTCGTGCTTTCGACCGGCGTATCTTTAAATATCGGAAGCTTCCAATATTTCGCATTTTCACCCGGATGCAGGGGGTCGGGCTCCGATTCAATCGCCTTGGGATCGTATAAACAATTTTCTATCCATACAATGGCCTCGTCAATCTTATTATTGGCCAACAGTGTTTCCACGATAAAAACAATAATATGGTAAAAGGTAATCCAGTTGTCCTGTGCATAGGGTTTATTGATATCAAAATAAAACCGCTCTTCCGGAAGGGGCAGTTGAACCAGGGGCGGCGTTGTAGCCGTATTCGGTTGATATCGCGAGAATACGGCACCCCCATCCGTCGCGTCCAGCAAACCAAAGATGGATTCAAATCCTTCTTCGTTCAGCTTCTCAAGAACCTTTTCCATATACGGATGGTAACAAGGCTGAAACAGAAATCCGCGAATCTTTTGGATTACCTGGTAGGTATGCGTATAGGGCAGAATATGATACCGGTTCAATTCAATATCAACCTCTCCCCTGAAGGCCGGTTCCAGGAAAGATTTCTTCGACGATGCGGTTGCAAACAAGCTTGCAGATGAAGCTACAGCAGAGGCGATTGATTCAAGGGGCATAAAAGATGATTTTAGCGGATTTATTTGCTATAAAGAGAGATGGGCAAAAATGAAACGAGACTGGGATGCTGTAACGTGGCCACAGTGATGTCGCTGAATTTTTTCAGATAATGATTATCCGTCTCCTCGTAAGTGTAACTTACTGAAAAGTCGATCGGCACTGTTTTCACATAGTAGCTCCGGTCACTGTCATGAACGAAAAAAGGCTGATCATAGATGGACGTCAATCCCTGAAGATACTGCGGCGAAAAGCTCAGCAGTTTTTCACGGCGCATTTCCTTGAGGACATCCGGCGTTGCATTTGCCGGAATGCCATTGTCGGCCGGCATGGGATAGTTCAGCTGCCGCATTTGCAGGTTCTGATAGAATACACCTTGAGGCGGTTTGGTAATGTTACCCACTCCTCCGCCAATGACAATAGCAGCATGCAGGCTCTTAAAAGAAAACGACATAACACCCACGCCATTACTGTTTATGAGCGATAGCACAAGCGTATCGCTGCCATCGGCACCCACTTCGGTTTTTTGCGTGAACAAATAATTGCCCACCGGATTTTTGATTGCCTGGAAAAGACTCAAGCTTCCCGACGGTTGCAAATATTGCTTGGCTCCCCAGTTCCCATGATCATATTCACTGACGGCCATCTTTATTTCCCAAAAAGAGGAAGCCGCAAGCGAAGAAGTCGGCTTGGTGGACTGTGTTGTGGGCGTATCGCTTCCGTAGTCTCTGGCTTCCCCTCTTAGAATAAACTCGGGCATGAACAAATAGTACCGTCCCCTGAACCTTGTAAAAATCAGGTGCGCTCCAGACCGATGGTTTCCCGCGCTGTCATTCTCCTTAATCGGAACAGGTATCTTCTCCCAAAATGACCACCGATCCGATTCATTCTTGGTGGAATAATAATACACATGCGGGGTCGACCTGGTCTTACCAATAACGTGTATAAACTTTGAAGACGAATCTCCATCGACGTTGACACTATCGTCAATATACATGGCAGCAATTTCCATATTGGCCGTCGCATTTACCTCCTGAAGGTATAAACGGTAAGCTTCCTCTACATTTCGCTCGATGATGTCGGACTTCCGTAACCGTGCCTCCAGTGCCCGCGCCGCGCCGCTTTTATCGACCAGGTATTTATAGCTCAGGTAAGGATAAGGATTGGTCATAAATTGCATCGTTACTTGCCAGGTGCGGAAGAAGGATTTAGGCTCCCAGACTTTATTATCAATATAATCAGGCAAAACACCTGCCTCATTACCGGATGCATCCTTAACCGACTCGATGCCCATCTGACATCTTTTGAAGAACGACTGGCAGGAAGAGATCGCCTGCCTGATGCGCGTGGTTTTCATCCGGGAACTCATGGGCACGTCGATGAGAAAATATCCGCACAGTTCTTCCACGTTCCTGATGCCTTGCTTTTTTATTTCAGGCAACGTCAGGATATAATCCACAAGCGCATTCCGTTGCCGCTCTAATAACGCTTCGCTGATTGCCTCGTCGTTACTGACCCTCTGACTTATCTCGTATTGCAGCAAGATCGACTCGCAGATCTCATTCGCCAGTGAATCTAGCGTTTCGAATTTCCGGTCAGACCGGGACCATTTCACGAGTTGGGATCCCTTGACGGAACTCTTGCTGACGACCTTCATCATTTGTGCGAGTGCGAACAACGCTTTCTCATTTCTAAAATCATTCGTTGTGTATCCGCAGGCCTGAATCAAATCCTCGACGTCGGCCTTATTCCAACCGGTGGCAACCAAAATATAGCTAACAACATCCTTCAAGGAAACGGTACTGGAGTCCAATCGAAAAATATCCAGAAATGATACGAGAGAAGATTTGTTAAATTTTCTCAGCTGAACGTAGCTGTTGATCCGGTGCCATTGCTCCACCGTGAAATTATTAAAATCAATATTTGAAAAGTCGGCCGACCTGTCTGCAAAATGCCCTACTTCATCTGCTGTCAAACCGAATCCGGAAATAAAAACCGATTTCCGGTAAAGTGAAACAACGGTGTTCCTGAGGTTTGCTAATGGAGCTTCTGGAAAATAGTCTGCCGCTACCGAAACCTCTGCAGCCATTGTTGTCATGGCTTGATACAGGCTGTCTGCATGCGGTCTGGTAATAATTCTTGTCACGCCCAAATCAAGGGAAATCAGCGCTGCGATCTTTTGAAGAATCAACGCTCCTTTCAATTCCTTCAGCAAATGTGGCCTGAGGAAATTGTAAATGCTCTTCAACTTCACAGCAATAGCGGCTGGCTGCGGGCTGACGCGGTCTAGCAGCATATTTCTGTCCTGATCCGAGATAATGAAATCCGAAAACTTATCCTTCAAAAAGAGGAACGGCTTCTCATATATGGGTTGCAGCCTGTTTCTCAGATCACTGCCATTGGGCATCAGGTTCCAATCATTGATGCCCAGTACGCCTTTAACTTCAAGCCGGCCCGTTTCCTTGTTATAAGTCACTTTGTACTGCAAATCCGCCGGGATCTGCAGATCGGGTTTATCCGGCAACACTATTCCATAGACAATCGTACCGCCTAGCATACCTGCCAACAGACTAACCACGTCCTTCGAATAGATCGCCAGTAACTCGCTTTTCACAAAATTTTCATCCACCTCATCTTCGCCCGGGGCAGGATGCTGTTGATCAATGGTACTGAACCCCGATTGCAGGGATACGATCGCCTCCCGGAGTACCTGATCCGAAATTTTGTCGGTGATCGTATTGGCAACACCTATGCCGGCCACGAAAAGAAATTCACCTACCGTAAAACCGGATTCTCTGACACGTTCAATGAAATCGATAAATGAAAGTTGTGCATATGTATCCGGATCCAGGAACTTACTATTGGCGTTGTCCCATGTTCTCAGCACGCTACGATTACCATAGGCAGTGAGCATGTGCAGCAAATCCGTAATGGGAATCCGCATCGATCGGGAAAGCAATGCATAGCTGTAAAAAACACTCACACTTTCCAATGACAATTTGAACGCTGTCGGATCGGCGATACCAAGGTATTGTACAATCGAATCACACTCGTCGGATGTTAATGAAAGCGCAGCTGTCAGTACCCCGTTATATTGAGCCCCAACCCTGAGTGGGATATCGGTCAGTACATTCCCAAGTATGTCCGGCCTGAAACCGGCATTGATCTCTTTCATATTATCTTTCAGGAATAATTCCGCATACGTCGACTGATGACCGACATCCATGTTTCCATTCAGCGATGCGGATTGCCGGGCGGTCATTTGAAGCCCCTGCATCAGCATTTGCGATGCATACAATCCCTCGATAACCGCAGCATTGGGTTTGCCCTTTGCAGGCATCAGCATCGTATCGAGATCAACGGTAGTAAGATTGGTTTTCTTGAGTAGTCTGATAACAAGGTATAACCTCCTGAACTGGTCATCGGCGATAGGCTTTGCCACCGTGTCATCATATGATCCCAGAATGGTCGATAGTCTGGCATTTGAGTAATTACAAGGATCATCAGCATCGGGTATGATAATCATGGTGTGCTGAAAATCATCAAACCTCTGGTCCAGCCACCGTTTAAACAGCATCGGGTCCAGCGCAGGATTTTGTGATTCCTGCAGCAGGCCCTGAATCTTTATCTTTAATACGGCATCAAAAGTGTCATCTATTGCAGAATTTCTGATCTCCTGTAGCGTCGAAAAAATTGATTTACCGGCCGACGTTGCGCCTGTGAACAAATTTTGAATGAACGTCACCGAATTGTTTCCTGGATTGACAAATGACATCTTCAGAATGTCAATCAATTCCCGGTACAATACCCCCGTTTTTGCAAGAAACTCACCCACTCCCTTTTTCCCAAAGAGGGCAGCTTCAAAATCAACCTGCGTTTCAAAACCATAGAGCTTAAAAACATCGGGGGCTGCATCTCCGATCCTGAATTCGGTTAATAAGGTGTATTCATCATCGGAAAATCCAAAATGTTCTTTCAGCATACGCAGGTCATGATCGCTGGCGGAAGGATTGAAAGTAGTCATCAGTTCCGAAACACTGGTGTGTACTTTTGACAGATACGTCCTGATCACGTCAAGGGGTTGGTGATAAGGCAACGAATAAGGATAACACTGTGTTGCCAAAATCTCGTACGCCTTCCTGGAAATCGTTTCATAACCGGATTTCCAATCCTCACTTCCACTGTCATAGGCTGGTATCCCGTTCAGCTTCTCATGGACAGCGTAGAACTCAAGGATCTCCAGTACCACCCGGATGTAAGGGATCTCCCTGTTCGTATTTTCACACGTTAGCGGAAGATGCGGCAGATAGGGAACCCGTTTGACCAGGACGTCATAAGGTGTCTCGTTGTTACTGTTAGGCATACAGTGTCCTGCAAAATGCAGCACCTGTGCGAGGTATGCCGGGGCACCAGTCATCGATTCACATTCATCACATGCGCATTGGGAGTTTTGACCAAAGAGTTGTGTCCAGGAGGGAATCTGGATGCGGATAAGCTCATCGGTCAGCGAGGATTGGGAATTTGCCATGGGGTATTAATTGTTTTAATATTATTTCACTCCGCCGATCGCGGAAATTCTGGCACTTTGAGAGAAACGGTTCAGGGAAAGAACTGAAAATTCGATCATTGAAACGATGTGTGTTGCGCGCTGGTAAATTGCCAGTAAGGTGTTGTCGTCACCCACTGCTTTATACTTTGCCTTAAATGTTGAAAAAGGCATTGAGACGACCATGGTTGCTGAGTCAATACCTGCCTCCAGTAATTTGGTCATCACCTCCGGTGATGGACTGAACTGAAAGACGCGTTGTATTTTGTTCAGAGACTCTTTTAGGGCGTCCTTCCGGTCCCCTCCTATTTCATCGAGCTTCTGCTGAAAGGTATCCTCCGAATCTTTTATTTTGTCATGCAACCGGCTTTGACGGAGGTCGAATTTTGTCGACGACAGGAATTGGCTGATCATGTCGCGAAGCGTGGCATCTGGAATCCTGATTTCTTCTTCCTTTCTCGCCATCAGACCTACCTTCTCATTGTAGAAAGCAGCGTGAAGTTTGCCCCGCATATAGTTACGATACCTTACGGATTTTTCGTCGTCAGACTCACCTGTTACGAACGACGGAAAATCGGTTCCGATAGCGTTTTTCCATTCGTCATCTGACAGTTCGAGCAATCTAACGGCGTTGCCCTGTGCGAGCGGGGCCAGACGCGTCATCAGCGACGCGTGGTTTCCGGTCAGGGCTGATAACTGGTTCGTAAGCTTAAGTGCAGGTATCGCTTCCTTGAGTTGGTCGTCATGGGCAAGGGCATCCCAGAATTCGCCGGGCGATAGCGATCTGTTCGTGTAAGCCGCGTGAAATCTTTCGATCAATTGCTCCTGATTGAGTGCGATCGACAAAGTAGTCTTGAGGGATGCGCTTTGATTCAGCATCTTCTTTGTTGCGAATGCATGCAACGCTTCTGCGAATGACGCGACACTTTGTTCATCTTGCTTCGATATGATATTCGCCTCCGAGGATTCGGAAATATAATGGGTAATCGAGGTCGTGCTGGTCAGGGACAGGGCCTGCCAATCCAGTTTTATTGACTGCCTGGCTAATCCATACAGGAATTCTCTGGCCTGCGGCCACTGTGATGCAAAGGCTGGAAGTTCTCCGTTGGGCGAAGTTGCATCGTGAATTATAAAATCAGCGCCCGCGAATGCATCGACCTTGTCACCGGAAATCGAAAGCTCATCCGAAACGAATTCCAACATATCGGCACTCATCCTGATCTGCCATGGCTGAACTTTACTGATCTGGCTTTCGAGATATTGGGTTATGGCTTTTGCTATCAATGTATATTCCGGGCTTCTTCTTCTGTTATTGACCGGCAAAAGATGGATATCCCATTTTTTCAATTCATTAGCTTCGTAGTCTCTCCGCTTTGACAATCGAGAGCGACCAACAATTTCTTCGCCATCCACTGCCAATGCGAGGACGTCGGCCGTATCATGGTCAGTTGGTTCATCTGTTTTAAATGTCGCACGTGCAAACTCAACACGATAGAACCCGTCGGCGTTGGATACACCAGTGCCCAGCGGTTGAACACCTCCTTTTGACGTGAGTTCCATGATCGTTCCCGCTTTTCTGTACACGGCAGAACCTGTCAGATCGATATCATATACGACGACCGGTTGCTGATCAACGGGTTCGCCATTGGAATCGATCACAAATCCGCTGACAGCATATCGGTCCGTGTTCATCTGCGGCGCTTGTCCATTGGAGGAAGATTCCAGCAGGGCGTTGATCTTATCTGCGGTTTCATTGTCGACATAGCATGAGATTACCTCTATTCCCATTTCACGTTGAAAGGCAACGATCGCCTCACATGTCGTTTTGCCGAAGGTCGAATTTTCCGCCGGGTCGATTCCGGCGCCAAAGCCAATGAGGCGAAGCGCTTTCTGGAGAGCGGAAACTTTTTCCGAGCTCATTCCAAACACGAGTGGGCTGGCGATGCGGAGCTCGGGTTCCTGCACGCCAAGCTGATGCAATCTGTCGTTGATGGCCTCTGCTGTCCGGCTTTCAACCAGGCAGCGGGAATTCCTTATTTGGAATCTTTCCTTGAAAGCAGTGAGGGCTCTGCAGGTTGTCGCGCCGAAGAGCGGCCTGTTCATTTCATCGCCATTGATCTGGTCAAAGCCCAATTTATTCAGGGCAGCCTGAAGATCTGAAACCGCCGGAGAGGTTTCGTTAAGAATCAGAGGGGAAATTACTTTGTTCATGAGGTTGTAGATTTTATCATTCTGCTCAAATCATTCGAGTCAACTGATGAGGTCCATGTCTACGGCAAGTTTCCCCCATCTATGACATTTTATCGTAGTAACCTTCTGTCACCCATTCCTTTTCGGAAATTTTGATCCATACAGTTCCTATCGAGTCTGTACGTCGGGTCCCAACCGGGCAAAGCGC
>JBARAD010000004.1:0-14691 GCA_049791675.1 Chryseosolibacter sp. | reverse complement strand
GCCAGTTCATCAACCAACTTGTCTAAATAACGAATCTTCTGCATGAGTTTGTCTTCGATTTCTTCTATGCGATATCCACAAATGACGCCTGTAATTTTTGAAACATTTGGATTAATCTGTGGCGCCTTGGCGAAAAATGTTTCAACGTCGCTATTCTTGTCGATCTGTTGCTGCAATGTTTGTTTATTATATCCGGTCAGCCAAAAAATGACGGCATCTACCTCCGCTTTTGTGCGTCCCTTTTTCTCCGCTTTCTGAATATACAAGGGATAAATATTTGCAAACGGGGTTCTGAATATTCTTGTATTATTCATCTGGGTTGTTATTATTTTTAAAGACAATTTCGTGGCAACTGCAACCAACAACTGACCGGGTGCGTCCAGGCTTTCTTGCACCGTTCGATATTTAACCTGAAGATAAATTTCGAAACACAAACAAGATGATCATAGTTAGGAGTACCAATAGAATGAATATCCCCATAATAACAGAAAATGTGCCCAATAGAAGTCCCATGCCTTCGGCGGAAATAGTATGGATATCATGCTCTTCCCAAATATAACCTATGGATCTTGTTCGTTTGTTCTTGATCCATAGCGATAGCAGGCCCGCAGGAATGAGAATCGGAAAAAGGAATATTTCCATGTCTAAATACAATAAAACTTAAAGGTCGTTGTGAAGATGTCTGAGGCAAACTTCCATTGGGCTTCACCATCAATTGCCTCCTGCTTTAGCTGGAGGCCTCAGGTAGAATATGGCTCAATGGGCTTTAGCCCTGACTTCTCCTCCCATGCTGGTCAAGATGCGCAAGGAGAAGATGCGGTGATCGGACGGTTCGATGAAACAAGACCAATCCGCGCATCCCATCCACACATCCGCCTGACTAATCCACCTCCTGAAACCTTTCATCACCACACATCCTCACAATCCTCGGCATAAACGATCCGAGCACCTCAACCAGATCTTTCTGGTAGCCCATCACCTGATGAATGTCCTTGTAAGCCATAGGAGCTTCATCCAGGCCAGAACCGATCAATTCAACTCCGGCTTGCTTCAGGAATTTATTTACATGCCCGGGAAGAATTGTCTGCTTTGCTTTTGTACGCGACATCGTTCTCCCGGCGCCATGCGAAGCAGAGTTGATCGATGCTGACAATCCTTTACCACGAACAATAAAGCCGGGCGTGGCCATCGAGCCGGGGATAATTCCAAGAACACCTTCACCTGCCGGAGTGGCTCCCTTGCGATGGACAATGATCTCGTTACCGGACGCATCTTTCTCTTTCCATGCAAAGTTATGATGATTCTCAATCATCGCCAGTGGCGTTTCGCGGAGACCGGTAGCCATACGTTCATGGATCTGATGATGACAGGCCGATGCATAATCCCCCGCGAGATTCATGGCCAGCCAATATTCTTGTCCGGCTTCAGAATTGAGATCGAGCCATGCAAGGTGCTTCGCCTCCTGAGGTAGTTTACAGGTGTCCATAGCGATTTTCGTATAGTGACGCGCAATGTTGGCGCCAAGTCCGCGGGAGCCGGAATGCGAAAGCAAGGCGAGATACCGGCCAGGAGCAAGATTATATTCATTGATCGGATTCAGTATCTCAACGATACCAAATTCAACAAAGTGATTTCCGCCACCGGAAGAACCGATCTGTTGCCATGCGCGGTCTTTCATTTCACGGGCGATCCCAAGTTCACTGAACTCTCTTCTTTCGAATATTTCATGATCCTTTGGTTTTTTAAAAGTAGCCAGTCCAAACTTCGTGTTGTTTACCAGCATGTCTTTCAGATCCGCTTTCTTTTTATCGAGCATCGTCACAGGAAGATCGTACAGCGTCATGCACATCCTGCAGCCGATATCCACGCCCACACCGTAGGGAATCACAGCATTCTTCGTTGCCAGAACTCCTCCGATGGGAAGCCCGTACCCCTGGTGGGCATCCGGCATCAGCGCGCCTGCAACTGTGACCGGCAGTTTCATGGCGGTCTCCATTTGTTGCAGGGCGCCTTGTTCTATCGCTTCCGCTCCATAGATCTGATAAGACTTGCCTTCCACGCTGAGTGCTATTGTTTCATCCGCTGGCTTTAATAACGCGGCAGCGACCGGAGCCAGGATACTGTCGTTGATAAAAGACGACGGATTATTGAATATTTGCTTTAACAAGGCAAGCTTCTCATCGAAACTCAGATCTGTATATTGTTTCGCGACAAGATCGAGTGCAAGACCGAGCGCCTTGCCTTCTCGAAATCCAATCTGTTTTAAGTCGTTTCCTGTTAATTTCATGCATCTGTACTTGAAGCTTTAAAGATCGGCAAGCAGTGCGCACCCTTTTTGCGTCGCTTCAGCCTTTTTTTAAAATTTCGAAAAAAAAGAAGGACGGAGACTCAGGCGTCCCTTCTTACACTTGCGGATGATCCATTGACAGGATCAGTGAGGCGATCCCTGCCTGCAATTGCCAATACTGATTATAACTTAATACTTTCACCCAGCCCGAAAAATCTATAACCTTCTCCAAAGGTCTTTTGAAAAACAGAGAAACCCAGGTGACCTGTGCAGTGGGCAGGTGCTACGAGTTCGATCTTATAGACATCTTTCATGCGTTGCGCCAGGCCTTCGATATAGACCCTGTTATACGGTATAAGATGGAACCCCCCACCGACCAGATATATCTTATTATTACTCACCTTGAGTACTGCCTCAATGATCGCTTCAATTGTGCTGTGTGAGCATCCTGCGATGATGATCTGACCTTTCTCTGTCAGGAACGAAGCGGATAACTCAGGCATTCCGATAAATTGCGGGTTGTCCTCAAAAGGCGGGTACTTTATGAAAGTACCCATGAGCGTTGACGTGCTAGGTATCAGGGTAATACCCGGCAGGATTTCCTTTGGATCCTTGAGATATTCTACGTTCCCTTTCCAAAATCTTCCTGTTGGGACCGTCACCATTCCTTCGATCACTTGTTCTCCACGGAAATATTGTTCGTCCTTCGCCAGTGTCTTTGCCAAAGCAGGTTCATCCTCTTTAAAGGGAAACCTGGTAGGCGCACCCAGCGAAAAGAAATCGTAAGGGAGATAGATCTTCACATTCGGATTAACACTGATAAGATGATCCAGCCCCCCCATGTGATCATAGTGCCCATGCGATAAAACGGCAACGTCAATCTTCCTCAGATCGATCTTAAGTGATTTTATATTCTGCTCGAACAGTTTGGTGTCTGTACCTGCGTCAAACAAAATTGTTGTGCCTTTGTATTCCACTATACAGGAAAATCCAAAATCCTGAGTGAGTGACTTATTTTGTTTTCCGAAGGCATCATAGGCATTCGTCAAACTGACACCTGTAGCGTCAGAAGCTACCTGCGCGTTACTTATTGAACCAATAAGCATCATCAGGATTAACAAAGTATGCTTCCGAAACGTATGTGTTTTTGTATTATTCATTCGTTTGTTATCTGTCGAACACCAATTTCAGCTATAACGCGACCGAATCCTAACAGAATGAGCCGTGGTTGTTATAAAATTTTTAAGCGTTGCCCGACCGCCGTTCTGCATCCTGACCTTATTACCAGTACTTGGTCGTTACCCTACGCATAAGTATTCATTTTGTTCATCTTTGCTCGGAAAAGGGAAGTGAAGATGAGAAAGCCAAGGTAATCGTATGAAGCCCAGATGATCGATCGGAGGTTGAAAGGTCCAAAAGTTGGTAAAAGGATGAGTGAAGGGCCCCGATCATTGTGAGGGCTGCCGATGGTTTGAAAACAAGGAGATGGAACACATTGGCTGGTAGTCATTGTCAATCGGGTACGCAGGTTACTGCCGTTGCTGCACGAACAGCCACTCCGGTAACCGGGCGTCGGAGCACCTCGGGCCAGATGCTATGCGCACGATCGTGGAACTCCCTGCATCGCGGATCACCCGTTAACCTTATCTTGCCATATGTTTTCACGGGAAGAAGCATCGCGCATCAGGCATGAATTCTGGACTACCTTCGGCAGATACATGAGTCCTATACCTTCAGCGGAGGGTATGAAGATCAACTGGGTTAATTATCATACGAGATTAAAGGATGTACACTTCAGGATGGAGGCAGGACAGAAGTCTGCAGCCATCTCTATTTCAATTGAACATTCGGACCCTGGTATTCAGGAACTTTATTACGAACAGTTCCTGGAATTTCAAAGTCTCCTCCATAACACGCTCCAGGAAGCGTGGGACTGGCAATTGCACGCCACCGTTGATGGCAAAGTGATCAGCAGGATCCATAAACAACTTCCCGGAGTTTCTGTTTTTAATAAGGAGCACTGGCCTGAACTGATTTCATTCTTCAAGTCGCGGATCATTGCTTTGGACAGTTTCTGGGAGAATGCGAAATATAGTTTTGAAGGGTTGAGGTGAACTTAAGATTTAAAATTCAAGATTCAAGATTCAAGATTCAAGATTTAAGATTGAGATTCGTGGGGTTTCGAAGATTAGTGTTCGATTTAAAATTCAAGATTGGGATTGGTGGTTGTTGGAAGACCAGTTTTCAATTCAAGAATTTGAATTGAACATTGCGCCTAATGTCTAATCCCTAAAGGGCCTGATTCCCAATTTCCAATTCCTAATCCCTGCTGCCTAATTCCCAATGCCTAATTCCTAATGCCAAATACCTAATTCCCAATTCCTAATGCCTAATTCCCAATTCCTAATGCCTAATTCCCAATTCCTAATTCCTAATTCCCAATTCCTAATGCCTAATTCCCAATTCCTAATTCCCAATTCCTAATGCCTAATTCCTAATTCCTAATGTCTGATGACTAATGACTATTGACTAAGCGACATGGATGCCTTGTCTCAGCCATATCTGCCGCCTGTACTAACGGGATTGTATTTCTAACAGAAAGAAAATAATTTCAATCCCGTACCGATTACTACACCTAATCCGATGAGAGTCCTGTTTCTGATTTTTATTGCATTCCCCTCCTTTCTGGCCGCGCAAAATGCGCCGGGCTCTTCACTACACATCCGCAAAGCATTGGGCGACATCGTCCTAGACGGCAAACTCGACGAACCGGCGTGGCAGGATGCGCAGGTAGCCGGTAACTGGTTCCTCAATTATCCGGTCGACACCATCCCTTCTCCTTTCCAGACCGAAGCGCGGGTGACCTTCAATGACGCGTTCTTTTATGTGTCCTTCGTATGCTACGACGACCAGAGCCCCGACCTCATCAATTCACTGCGGCGCGACTTTGAGTTCCCGTTAAATGATAATGTGGGCATAAATCTCGGACCTTTTAACGACGGGCTCAACGGCTTCTTCTTCAGCATCACACCGGCGGGTGTACAGCGGGAGGGTATCATCTCAGGCGGCGGATCCGGTGGAGTCGATGCGTTTAACGCCATCTGGGATAACAAATGGTATTCTCAGGTCGTCCGGGAGCCCAACCGTTGGATCGTCGAAGCGGCTATTCCGTGGAAGAGCTTGCGGTATAAAGACGGGCTCAGGGAATGGAACATCATCTTTGACCGCTCCGACAAGAAACGAAACTTCCGCTCTTCGTGGATCCGTACACCCATCCAGTTCTCCACCGGGATGTTCGCTTTTTCCGGAAAGCTTATCTGGGACGACCCGGTCCCGCCCGCACGGGCCAACATATCGGTCATACCTTACGTCGCGGGGATTGTTTCCCGCGATGCCATGACAGCTGAGCAAAAAACTGCGTCGGAGGTGCAGGCCGGTTTCGACGCCAAAGTAGGCATCACGCCTTCGCTTAACCTTGACCTGACATTCAACCCGGATTTTTCCCAGGTGGAAGTCGATCAGCAGGTGATCAACCTCACGCGCTTTGAATTCCAGTTCCCCGAGCTGCGACAATTCTTCCTTGAAAACAGCGATCTTTTCAGCCGCGCCGGATTGCCGGAAGCGCGACCTTTCTTTTCGAGACGGGTCGGTCTCGTAAGGGACTCCAGCGGTCTTTACCAGAAAGTGCCCATCATCTATGGCGCGCGACTGAGCGGCTCGCTGAATAAGAATTGGCGCATGAGTGTCATGAATATGCAAACCAAAAAAGAGCTGTCTCTCGGTCTGCCCGCTCAAAACTATACCGTGGCCACGATACAACGTAACTTCTGGCGCCAGTCGAGTGTCTCCGCCACGTTTGTCAACAAAGAAAGCCTCGGCGTTACCACGGCGGACACGTCGAGGTTTTTTCATGAAAGTATTTTCACACAAACAAATATGAACGGCACTCCCGGACTGAGGAAAAATACGTTTAACCGCGTCCTCGATTTCGACCTCGAGATGCTAAGCAAGGACAACAAGTGGCACAGCAGCTCGTTCTTCGCCAAATCCTTTGATGACTTCAATGAATCTGAAACCGTTGCCGCCGGGACTTATTTCGAATACTCGACACGAAATCTCTACATCCGCCTCAAGCCTACCTATATCGGAAAGAACTTCAACGCGGAGGCTGGATTCGTTCCCAGCGCACGCGTGTATCCCGGACAAATCAACTACCACGGCGGCGTGACTTACCGTTTCTATCCCCAGCATAAGTCGCTCGTATGGATGGGGCCCGTGACACTGCTGAACCAGACCTACATTCCCAACGGCACGCTCACTGACCGGAATTATCTGCTCACCTACAGTTTTAATTTTTTCAATACGGCCATCTTTGAGTTAGGCTATAATTACATCTTTCAAAGGATGACCAACGACTTCAATCCGGTGGGTCCGTATACACCGTTCCTCACCGGAGAAGAATACAACTGGCATACGGTGACGGCAGGCTTCAAGAGCAATACGCGCCGGATCTTCAATTACACACTTCAGACTACCTACGGCGGTTTCTATAACGGAACGAACTTCAACGTCAACGGACAATTCAAAGTGCGCTATCAGCCCTATGGTAATGTGTCGCTGCTGGTAGATTACAACGATGTTGATCTTCCGGGAGACTATGGAAAGGAAAAGCTGTTTCTTATTGGGCCGCGGGTCGACCTGACGTTCACGGACAGGCTATTTCTCACCACGTATTTCCAATACAACAATCTTCTGGATAACATGAATCTGAATGTCCGGTTTCAATGGAGATATCAACCTGCTTCGGATCTTTTCATTGTGTACACGGAAAACTATTTCCCCCAACACTTCGCGAGTAAAAATCGGGCACTGGTGTTCAAATTTACGTATTGGTTGAACTTGTGAGCTGTCTCATTTAAGATTCAAAATTTAAAATTTAAGATTGAAAATTCAGCGCTTAGCAACAATCATGCAACTGTCTCCGATCTTAAATCTTAAGTTCATAGTTTGCGGACGCGGGTCTGGACCATACGTGCTCTTGAGCGGACTGTGGTCGGAGGTACATTTTTTATCATTGGCGTCCGAGAAATCTTCAAAGAGCGTTTCATGTCGATGGTAAGATTCGCCTCCACTCGACGTTCCGCTCCAGGGCCGCGGGGCCCCGCCATATCGCTAAAATCGCTGCACCCGATCCGCGCATTCCCTTGCCAGTCCAAAGATCGGCTGATGCGATTTTATCGACAGGCTGGCGATCAAATACGGATCCTCCCATATCGTGACATTTGATCTTCGAACAACATCCCGCTGAAAGAGGAAAACGACACTTTATGAGGAAAGTTCATTCAGTGGGATGACAGTGATTTAAATTTAATTCAGAGCGCGTCCAACAATCATGAAACCACCTCCAATCTTAAATTTTAAATTTTGAATTTTGAATGACATGCAAGGTCTAGCCGTACGCGGTGCGGTAGAGACAAGGCATGCCTTGTCTCTACATTCACCGAATTTGGTTAGCAAAGAAATGCAGTGTGTCCACAACATGCTCCTCCCAATATGACCAACTATGCGCACCAGGATATTCCTCATAGATGTGATCAATGCCGGCATCCTGCATCTGGCGATGGAGCTCGCGGTTGTAGTCGATGAGCTGATCACTGCTTCCGCAATCGAAGCGGATCGGCGGAAGGTGAGCCCGGTACCGCTGAAACGTTTTGAAGACGTCGTTATCAACCGGGTCTTGCTGGTTCAGAACTGAAACATCCTCTTCAACAAATAGCTTCATCTGCTCAAGGTTGGTAATTGAAGAATGGCCGGCAATCGCCTTGAACCTGGATCCATATTTGGCACCGATCCGCAAGGCGCCGAAACCTCCCATCGACAATCCGGCAATAAAAACGGGAGAATCTTTTTGTACGTTATCAACTTTTTCTTTCATGGCGTCGAACACATCCATGGCGATCCACTTTTCATAATCATATCCATGATGAGGGACATAGGCAGAACCATCACCCCAAAGTCCGTCGGAAGGCATCGCGATCGCCATCGGCGGTAACGCTCCGCTACTGATCATTTCATTGGCCTTCAAATGTACGCCCGTGCTATACGCCCAGTTCCAGGCGCTGCCGTAAACTCCATGTAGCAATATGACAACAGGCAATGTTTTTTCCTTAGGGATATCCGGAGGTACAAAAAAACAGATATCTCCTCTCCCCTTCAGGTTCGGGGTTTTTACTGTCATAAAACGCAGGTTGTCGGATTCGAACCTGCTGTCGGATATCTCCAATGTTCTGAATTTAGACATGCATTATTTTAGTCAAAGACGATAACTCCTTTAGCATTTTTGCCTTCAAGCATATCCTTAAAAGCCTTGGAAAGATCTTCCAGCGGATATCTTTGGGTAATCATTTCTTCAAGCAAGAGACTTCCCTTGTCATACAGCGCTACGATCTTCGGGAAGTCTATCTGCGGACGACACTTCCCATACAAAGGATTTATATATACCTTATCCCACTCAAAGAGATTCATATCAATGGTGATCTCCTGCTCGATGCCACTGACCTGGACAGCAGTACCCGCATTCCTGACCATGGCCAGAGGCGCGGCGCCCAGTTGCGGTATGGCGGTACATTCGAAAGCATAATCTGCGCCTCGCCCCTGCGTCAGCGCTTTCACCTGCTGAGCCGCTTGCATGAGTCCGGCATCAGCCTTATCAGCGGTGATGGTATGCGTAGCGCCAAAGAACTTTGCCATCTCTAAACGTTGGGGATTCACGTCGACGGCAATAATGACTGTTGCACCAGAGATTCGCGCTCCCTGAATCACATTCAGGCCGACGCCTCCAGTACCCAACACAACTACAGAAGAACCAGGCTTTACTTTTGCGGCGTTGACTACTGATCCATAACCTGTCATCACGCCGCAGCTGATGATGCTCGCAGCTTCAAAGGACATTTGTCCGGATGTATTTTTAACCACGCCCGAGGACTTCACCAGCGTATATTCTGAGAGCGTACCTAAATTGAAAGAACGTTCAATAGGTTTTCCCTTCCAGGTGGTTCCTGAAAGATCCGCGTGGCCAGGGGTGGGTCCGTTGCTTCCGGCCACCACCGGCGAGTTGTTTTCGCATATGTGCTGATTTCCTTCCAGGCATTGGAAGCAATGACCACAAGGTGTGGCCCAGTTTAATATTACCGGGTCGCCGGGAAGAATTCCGGTAACGGCTTCGCCTGCCTGTACCACGGTGCCTGACCCTTCGTGTCCAAGTATAAAATTCTTTCCCCATCGAAGAGAATCATAGTCTGTGTGACACAAACCGGCGGCCTTCATTTTTACAAGTACTTCATCGGCCTTCGGTTCGTTGACCTGGATCTCATCGATGATGAACGATCCCTTCCCATCAGCGAGTGCAGCCTTACAAGTTAGTGACATGGGTGATCCATTTGGTTTTCCATTTCATTACGGACGTGGGTGTAAGATAAAATTATTTTTCGGCTTGTTATTATATTTTAAGCGCTTGGCCAAACAAGTGCGGCAACCTCCAACCTTATCCCATTATTTGCGGAGGGTGTGCGTTGAAGAATAGAGATTCGTTCGACCAGCGTGTACGACCCCAGTCCGCAGGGTATTCAATATTTATGCTCATGGAAAATGCGCAGGTTCAAAAGAAGGGAATAAGGTTGGTGAGGGGGGGGACCTGTTTTTTTCTACTAGGGGAATAAGGTTTTTAATTGCCTCTCAACGCTTTCGCAGGACAATCAGTTTCACGCTCACCACCTGACACGCAAACCGTAAGGCATTAATATGACTGGTTTATTAAGCGTCAGCGCATTAACATCACGCATGCGGCCGGATGAAAAAAGCGCAGATTCGCCACCAGGGCGGATTCACGCTTCAACGGTTTTGACGGATCTGCGTTAATCCTTAAACTTGCCGAAGTACATAAATCATTTTCCATGACGAAGCCTTACGTTATCTGCCATATGCTTGGATCTGTTGACGGACGTATCAAGCAAAACATCTGGGGGTTCAAAGACTCCCATAAATATTTCGAAGAAACGGCTGCAAAGATCAAGGCCGACGCCTGGCTGGTGGGCCGCGTTACGATGGAGGAATTTTCAAGCAAGAAAAAATACCCGCCCACCAAAGGACGATCGAACGTTCCCAAAGAAGACTTTGTAGCCATGCGGTCCAGGACCTACGCCGTCGTGATCGATCCTTCGGGAAAGTGTTACTGGGATACCAACATGGTTACTACAGAACACGTGATTGAAGTACTGACGGAAAAAGTAACGGGAAAATACCTGGAACATCTTCGCTCCAGGAACGTGTCCTATATTTTCGGCGGGAAGGATGAACTGGATCTTTCACTTGTCCTGAGAAAATTATACAAGCTCTTTGGAATAAAAACCGTACGCATTGACGGCGGCGGCCACGTCAATGGTTCTTTCCTCAAAGCGGGACTTATCGACGAATTCAGCCTCGTGCTCGCGCCTGTGGCGGACGGAACGATTGGACAACCCACTGTCTTTGAAGCTGAAGAAGGCTTCGGCAGACGTAAAGCAACGCAGTTCACGCTTAAATCCGTGAAGAGGATTTATAAGGATTTTTTATGGCTTCGCTACGAGGTCCTGAGAGGAAAGGCGGCGCGCTGAGAAATGCGTTCACATCCACGGCAGTCCTTCAACCATGCAAATCAAGTTTCAGCACGGACTTGAATGAGATTGAATGGCCCGGACACCCCTGTGTTGTTTTCCGGGACAGAATATAAATTCAGGAGCGGAAATCTTCGAGGGATACGGTGAAGTTGTGATCAGGGGTAAAACACCCTTTCACTCAACAGGCACCAATCTCCTGCGCACCTCAATCTCTACGTCTGCCTCCGGGGTCAGTGAGTGGACATCGACGCCTTCTTTGGCTCTTCGTATCTGCAGGATCACCAGTCTGTTGTTTATCCTCAGATTTGAAATGGTGATCTCCTTCAGGAACGGCGGGAGGACCGGGTTGTCAAAGCATATCCTGTTCTCGGCTGCGATGATCCTCATTCCGAGGCAGCTCTGAATGAGCAGAAAAATGGATCCTACGGCCCATGCCTGCGGAGAACATGCGACGGGATACGACGTCGGACCTTGACCCCTTACCCTGTCGAACCCGCAAAAAAGTTCCGGCAAACGGTAATCATCGCTGTGAATGGCCGTATCAAAAATACCCTGCATTACTTTCAACACCTCATCGGTGAGGTTATAACGGGAGAAGCCATAGGCGATCAGCGCATTGTCGTGTGGCCAAACGGATCCGTTATGATAGGACATTGGATTATACCGCGCCTCACTGACGGGAATCGTTCTGATACCCCATCCCGAAAAGCTACTTTCATTCAACAGATTGTTCGCGATCATCCGCGCGCGGTCGCCTGTCGCGATGCCGGAGTAAAGGCAATGCCCCGCATTCGAAGAGATGACATCACAGGGATTCTTTCTGCCGTCGAGGGCCAACACGTACGTCTGCTTTGTGTCAGACCAGAACCGGTCATTGAATTTTTCCTTCAACGCATGCGCCTCGTCAGCAAGGTTTCGGGCCTTGTCGGAAAACCCCAGGGCAGCAGCGATCTTTGAAGCGTTCGTCTTCGCGTCATAAACGTAGCCCTGCACCTCGCATAAGGCGATAGGTTCTTCCGCAAGCGCGCCGTCGTCGTGAAAGATGGAGTCAAACGAGTCTTTCCAACCCTGGTTGGTCAAGCCCTTTGAAGATTTCGTCTTGTATTCAACAAATCCGTCACCGTCGATATCGCCATAGTTGTCAATCCAGAACAGCGCGCGCTCGATATTCGGCCATATGCTTCTGATGGTATCAAGATCGTTGGTTCTTTCGAGATAGGCGCCTGCCAGGCTTATGAAGAGTGGGGTCGCGTCGATTGTTCCGTAGTAGAGCTTGAACGGTATTTCGCCGAGCGCTGCCATTTCACCACCGCGGGTTTCATGGAATATTTTTCCGGGTTCCGCATCCTGGAAGTCGTTGAAATCCTTTGCCTGGGTGCGGGCAAGATATTTCAGCACCCCTTTGGCAAGCTCCGGCTCCACCCAAAGGCATTCAAATGCTGTAATGATCCCGTCTCTCCCGAATGCCGTGCTATACCATGGTATTCCGGCGTAGGGATACAGACCGTGCGGCGTTCGTGTGGTCATGGTGATCAGATCATATTTCGAACGGCTGATCCATTCATTGAACTGCTCATTGGACGTCAGAATCTCCGCGCAGTAATCCCGCACTTTCTGCATGTGTGAATTCATCGCATTCTTTGCTTCCTCGAAGCCAGGTGACGCGCCCCTGGAATCCCCGCCTTCAAGAAAACGTGCCGACAGCACCAAGACATATTCCTCCTTGGGCCTGAGCGAAATAGAAAAGGTGACGGAATCGGTATCGATCTTATCGGGGGCTGGCGAAAATCCGATCTTCGTTTGTCTGATAACGTCATCCAAACCTTTATACGAAAATTTGACCGCGCCCGCAGATATTTCGGCGGGCAAATGCATTCCTTTCATTTTTCTTTCGGTTCCACGCGCCTCAAAAATGTCGGCGAAGTCGGCATCTAAAGACATATTGAGGTCAAAACTTACCGGTTCTAATCCGTAATTCAGCACCTTGATCCGTTCGTGATATACTCCCTGCCAGAGAAATTTAGCCCGTGCAATATGAATGGTGCCCCTTAACACCGCATCGCCGTTGGCGCGTCTCAGATCCGGGTTTGTCAGATCGACAATGATCATCTGATTATCTTCCCTTGGCAGTGCACTCAGCAACAGCGGCGTTTGTCCGTTGATTGCAAGCTCCAGTCGCGATATGAACCTCGTGCCATTGTGAAAAATGCCGTGCGATCCCGAAGGAACCTGATAAACATTGCCATGTGACTCAAACACAGCAAAACTCTCGCCCTCTTTAATAACGATTGTTTTCTGATCAGCCAGCGCCGACGCAGCAAGAATGTAATACTGATTTTCAATTTCAATAAGATTCATGACTTAATAATTTACAATTATCGGCGACTCGCTTACGTTCAGTATCTTTTTATACAGGTTCACATATGCGGATGCCATGATCGTCGAAGTAAAACGCTGTTCAAATGCGAGACGGCAATCCTCTCTTTTGATATAGGGGATATTCCTGACCGCTTCCACACCTTCATCGACCGAAGACACGATAAAGCCCGTCTTCCCATGCTCGAGAATTTCAGGAACGCTGCCCCGATCATAAGCAATAACAGGAGTTCCGCAGGCAAGGGATTCGATCATGACAAGCCCGAAAGGCTCGGGCCACGCGATCGGAAACAACAGCGCCATTGCATTGCCAAGGAATTCGCCTTTTTCGTTTTCCCCGATCTCACCAACATATTCGATCATCGGATCATCCAGCAATGGTTCGATCTTATGATCGAAATAATCCTTGTCGGCTTTGTCTATTTTGGCTGCAATCCTCAACGGTATGCCACAGCGCCGCGCGATGGCAATTGCATTATCGATTCCTTTTTCCGGCGAAATTCTTCCCAGAAATGCAAGATATTGTCCCTGTGAAAAATTAGGCATCAGCAAATCGACTGGAAGTCCATGATATACATTTCCCACCCAGTTGATATCAGGGAACGGGCTCCGCTGATTTTCCGAGATAGAGACGACAGGCACATCTCTGAATAAGTTATAGAGTGGTTTTAGCTCCGGTATGTCCAGCCTGCCGTGCAGGGTAGTCAGGTGCGCTACGGGCGAAAACCGCGACAGCGGATAATGAAGGTAGTCCGTATGATAGTGAACGACATGAAAATTATGACTCAGCTCCTGTACCATCTGAAGCTGAACAATGTGATGTGACAGCGGATCCACACAGTCCGGATCAAGACGCAAGGCCTTTTCACACACGGGCACCAGGTTCGCATGGGTAGTAGAATCACCGCTCGCAAACAGTGTGACCTCATGCCCCATCCGAATCAGCTCCTCGGTAAGAAACGAAACCACCCTCTCCGTCCCCCCGTAGAGTTTTGGAGGAACGCTTTCAAACAGGGGAGCGACGTGCGCAATTCGTAATTTTTTCATTTCTTCTTTATTGAGACATTCGTGTGACAATTTCATGAGTGTTAACAATCTCATACCCTCAAGGCGGCAGTTCGACCCTAGCGACAGCTAAGGCCGGTTACAAACTGCAGGTTGCTAAACGCCGGTGGCACCTCCTGGTGCGCTGACGGTGTCCCATGCTGCTGGTCCACGTCCGCCAGCAACTGTTTAACATAGCGACGGCGCCTGTCGCTGGGTGCCGCAGCGTGCACATTCTTTTCGCCCCGTAAACTGTGGAGCAGCAACAAAAGATGCGGAAAGAAATTCCGGGGACAAACCGACGCTTTGCCGGGCTGGGCAGTTGTTATT
>JBARAD010000003.1:0-7934 GCA_049791675.1 Chryseosolibacter sp. | reverse complement strand
TCGAATGTAGCACTCAAGTTTGGTGTATGTAGAGGACCGCTACTCCGAAACCTCAAGCCTATAGCCTCTCCCATGAATAATTACAATACGTATGGAAGGATCATCACTTAGTTTTTTTCTGAGTTTGGAGACAAACATATCAAGACTGCGGCTTGTAATGACGCCCTCACTCGTCCAGATTTCATTTTGAAGTTGCTCCCGTTCTACAAGTTGGTTAGCATGTGATGCCAGAATTTTCAAGAGCTTTGATTTCTTGCTGGAAAGTTGAATCAGCTTATCTCCTCTCTTAAGAATGCCGCTCTTCTCTTTAAAACAAGCGAGACGGTTGATTTACAAGCCCAGTGGCCAAGAGCAACATTCATGTGACCTACGTACCGAAGGCCATCTGTGCCTTCTTTGCGAGACTCAGTGCAATTGGAATTCTCATTTATATACCTGGCAATTTTGGAAGATAATCCTTCGGGTCGACCATGATGTTGTCTTTTATTATCTCGTAGTGCAGGTGCGGACCTGTTGATGATACCCCTGTACTGCCAACCAATCCTATCACCTGTCCTTGCCTTATTTTGTCCCCTTGTTTTACAGTTGCCGTGCTCAGGTGAGAGTATTGACTGCTATACTGGTCACTGTGCTTGACCCGGACATAATTTCCGTAGTTATCGTTATATCGCGCGAATTCCACAACACCATCAGCCGTCGCATAAACATTTGAGCCTTCAGGCATCTGGAAGTCTATGCCGGTGTGTTTTTTACGTTGATTTCTTGCAGGATTCTTCCTCTCTCCATAAAGAACCACCATGGCGACCTTTTCAAAATCAACGGGCGCGATATTGGGAGTTTCTTGAATAAAGGACTTTGATGCTACCGACTCAGACACCGGCTCAAAATTCTTTTGCTTTTTACCAAACGACATTAGCAAAACTGCAGCAGTCGGGACCAATAACAGATAAAGGGCAAATTTGAAGGCAGGTGTTTTCTTTTTTGTCATCATAACGATTCTTTTTTTGTTTGAACTTGACGATAATGGGCTGGTAGCGATGTCTGTACTTTGCGCTACACGCATATTTTTTATCAGGCATTGGGCATAGTCCTCAAACGAAACGCCCCTATCCATGACGGCGCGATCAGCTAGAAACTCATGTTGCAGTCTTAATTCATTCCGCACGCTCCTTAAGACAGGATTGAACCAGAGAACAATCAAAGCCATTTCGGAAATGAGAAGGTCAACCCAATGAAATTGCTCCACATGGGCCTGCTCATGTTGCAGAACAATGGGATCTGTTTCCTCTTCCGGAAGAAAAATGATATTCAGAAAGGTGAAGGACTTGTTCAAACCGGTCCTTCTGATGTGAAGCAGTGTGTGCATTTGAACACTTGCCTGCCGGGCAAGTTTGTATAAAGTGCACATCGATCTGATAAACCGATAGGAGAAAAACAGAACTCCGCTTAGGTAAACCCATATGACAACGGATGGAAGCAGGTCGGTTGTACGAGAAGTCTGCTGCTGACCCCCTTCCGCGGCGCCCCTCAGATTGATATCAGGCGACGTCATTACCGATACTAAAGGAACGGTTTGTTTCGCGGGCACATTTACTGAGATAACCGGAACAATAAACGAGAACACGATTACACATAATAAGCAAACGCGGTTAGTCTGATGAAATGTGGTGTTCCTGAATAGTGAATAGTAAACTGCATAGAGCGCGAGCATGGAAAGCGACGCTTTTAATAAGTATATCATGAATGGCATCAGATTATTTCTTTTTTGCTTTTAACGCTTTGATCTTAAGATCAACTATTTTCTTTATCTCTTCCATCTCCGACAAGTCCAGGTTTTCGTTGGTGAAAAAGGAGGCGAATGCTTCCTGGTTATTGAGATAGTTTGATACCATCGGTTTGAGACGGCTTGTGAAATATTTTTGTTTGTCAATGAGCGGATAGTACTCATTGATCTTGCCATAAGTTTTGAATCCTATGAATCCTTTCGTGACCAGTACTCTTATTACAGTGGAAATCGTTGTATACGCAGGTCTGGGTTCAGGAAATTTCTCGAGAATATCTTTTAGAAAGCCCTTGCGAAGATCCCACAGGTATTGCATGATTTGCTCTTCTGCTTTTGTAAGTGATTTCTTATTCATGAAGCCAATGTATAACTATATATATAGTAATACAACTATTTGTATCATTATATTTCCGATCGATGGACCTTAAATGGCTTAGTGTTTGCACCAATAAAAGTCCGTTCCCGCCAGCTTTAAGCCATTTTTTGCGGAACATTTGCTACTCGGTTGGGTCACATACTTCAAAGTAAGACACATGTAAAAAATGCTTTTCAGGTGAATGTTTCTTTTATATATTTATACTACATCATCGATCTCCTGAACTTAATTGTACGCCAATGCAACCGAAAATTTATCAGCAGAACGGCTTTTATCACACGCTGCTAGTGGTAGTACTCGTCACTGCGGTGGCTCTTGTTACTCACTTCCGCAAGGATTTATTTGTACATGAGACTGGCAACATTCGGATGTTTGGCTCGCTCGGAATAGTGCTTGCCTTTGGGCTCTTTCTCAAGTGGCGGAATGCAAGAGAAATATTATTGGTTTTCTCAGCTGTCATTTTGGTGATCTTAATTCTGATTACATTCCTTTGGGATGAGAAGTTTGCAGTGTCGTATGCCGTTTTATCCGGCGTCGTTGCCGTCATTACCTGGCTGTTAAAGTCAAATCATGTTAAACAATTTACAAATGGCAGCAATCGGCGTTAATTATATAGCCCCTTGAAAAATGTGACACCAACCGGCGTTCACAAGGCGGCGGCTTGTTCACCTGGGCTTTTATCAGCCTGCAAAGGTATCTTGATGAAGATTTCCCGCGTTCCTCATCCGCTGGTGAAGGGCGATTGTATCGTTCCTAAGTCATGCAAAAGTGTTCGATCGATCATATGTTTGCTCTGAAGCCGAGTTATTTACTCGATTGATCTTCTCCGCTCTTGGGCAAATGTGCTGATGTATTTCATGGCGGTACTGTGGGAACACTTCCGCTACGTTTTGAAATATGGTTCGATATCGGTTACAAACTCATAGTCGAGTTTGTTGATATCTATGTCTTCGAGACCATATTTTCAGTGAATGAAATCTTTCGTGTGTGACCTTGCAGTTTTCGTTTCGTTCCATAGTTCCCGGTGCAAAGTATATAAACCTGCCGTTTGGCTTTGCAGCCCGGTTTACTCCGTAACGAATAGCGACTTCTGTATGCTCATCATTTGATCTTTGTTTTTAAATTGTCTCGTTTTATCGTCATGTCTATGCGTACAATTCTGATTTACCTGGCGCTGTCCATTACCGCCAATTGCTGGGCGCAAAAAATCAGTGCATCATTCAACCCTGTCATAAAGGGGGTGCCGAGAACCCTTGAGATCAGGGAGCACAACGACGGCAATTACCTCGTTTATGGAGATGTGGCCTACTATCAGGCTACGGCATCGGGTTCCCTCGTCAAAGTAGATGGTAAGGGAAATCGTGTTACTGGTTTTGGTAACGTGTTCGCGGATCAACCGATCCAAAATCTCTGTGTGCTTCCCTCGGGTAAGATTCTGATTCAGGGACGATTCAATTATGTCAATGGAATCCGGACGGGAAATATCGCAATGCTGAATTCCAATGGCTCTGTTGATGGTTCCTTTTCGGCAAACAAAGACTGGAAGATCACGAATTTTGCCGTTCAATCCGATGGAAAGATTGTGATTATTAACGGCAGCACACTGAGCAGACTGAACAGCGATGGCAATCCGGATGGAACGTTCAGCACCACCGGATCGGTGAATTTCTCCAATATCGCCGTTGCATCAGATGACAAAATTTATCTACAGAGAGGGGCCATGTTCAAGCGCTTCGAAAAGGATGGAGCTGTTGACAACACGTTTTTATATACTGCACCACCTCTGACCAGCGTGGGCGAATTTGCACTACAGTCTGATGGAAAGATTTTGGCGGTTATTCTTAAAAACATGTCGGCGCCACCTTATACTCAAACGTACGTACTCGAGCAGTTTCACTCAAATGGGAATCCAGATGACGCCTTTACACCGGCCACATGTACTTCGTCGATAACCAGCGTACTGGTACGGTCAAATGGAAAGATCGTGTTTACCGGTTTGATGGATTCGTTCAATTCAGTTGAAGGAAATGCATTTGAGCTAAATGCTGACGGGACTTTTAGCCGGGTCGTTATTAAGACGGATTATAACGGAATGAATTCGGTTTACGAAGATGGCAATGAAAACGTTTTTGTTACAGGTGGGTTTAAAAAAATAAACACCTCTGCAATGATAAAAGGTATTGCGAAATTGAATGCCGATTACAGTTTGGATCAATCGTTTAAGCTTCCGGTGTCTCAGGTTGCATTCGATTTTTATCTACCCATCGCTGTTCAGTCGGATGGAAAAGTCCTGTTTGGAGGAGGTTTCAATTTTGGCGGAGTAGGAAGTGATAGCCTGAAGCTTGCGAGAGTGCTGGCGGATGGTAGTGTGGATCCCACTTTTCAGCCTTCCATCAGGAAAGATCACAGTAACATGGTTAATCCCACTGCCAATGCCATAGCCGTGCAACCGGACGATAAAATTGTCGTTGGTGGGTCGAACCTGTTCTCCGGCATTTCTCCTGCAT
Source organism: Chryseosolibacter sp. (assembly GCA_049791675.1). Lineage (GTDB taxonomy): Bacteria > Bacteroidota > Bacteroidia > Cytophagales > Cyclobacteriaceae > Chryseosolibacter. The sequence goes on along the minus strand of JBARAD010000003.1, from coordinate 3,268 downwards.
TTAATCGATTGCTTCCGGATGGTCAGGTCGATACAGAATTTCAGATCGGCAACGGGCCCTCAAGGAGCAATGGATGGTCGCCACACGTGGCATTGGTTCGGATCATGGATTCGAAGATCTATGTATTCGGCACCTTCGACCGCTACAACAATGAGGTTTGCCAATCATTTGTGATCCTGGACATGCAGGGAAAAAAGATAGGACCTGATGTGAATGCGTTGCCATCCACAAGCTACTTCCAGGATGTCGAAATTCAGCCAGACGGGAAAGTTGTTCTCATGGGCGCATTTCCACTTTCAGATGCCGACAACCGTGACTTTATCAGGCTAAATCAAGATGGATCGCTGGATAACACTTTTTTGCTTAAGACTGTCGCTGGCAATAGGAACGACTTCGAAATAGACGAAGACGGCAACATCCTGATAGCGGGAAATAGTTTGGGTTTCGTTTCCAACCAGATTCTGTTGCGCTACAAACCTGACGGTGCGTTGGACAATACGCTGGCACAGGGAACGGGATTTACCCGCAGTGCAGCATCTGATTTTATCACTGGTTATTTTGTAGAGGTATTAAAGCCTGATTTGATTGCGGTAGGCGGAGCGTTTTCCGGCTACAACGGTAATTCCTCCCCTGCATTGGTATTCATGGATTACCAGGGGTCCATCGTGTCGTTTGAGAATAATTACGACTCAACTTCGACTCCGGTCGGTGCAGTGGTGAACAACAACATCTTGTACTTAACGGGCAACCTTTCAAAAGAAAAGGGGCGGATAGTTTCCAGTGCTGCAAAGGTTCTATTCCCGCTTACAGGTTCTATAGCTGATCAGAACGTTCAGGCACAGTCGGAGTCCTCGATGCTGATAACGTGGAATGGCACCTTCGGCGGAGCGGAAAAAATCACAATTGAACAGTCGACTCCTGATGCGATGAACTATGAACTTGTGGCATCTGTTCGGCCACATGAGCAGTCTTATACAGTCGGTCAGCTTTCAGAACTAACCCCTTATCATTTTAGAATAAAAGCATCCAATGAATACTATGGAGCGGACCCGTTTGAGTTAAAGGATACTACCTTGATCGCTCCGCAAATTGCGCTGTCGCCGACGGAGATCTCGTCGGATTCATTTGTCGCCAACTGGGAGTACCTGCCAGGCACGGACTCTTGTCTGCTACAGGTTTCCAAGGATGGTTTTTCCACTTTCCTGAACGGATATGAGAATTTGATCTTAACTACCGGATCCCAATTGATCGAAGGCCTTGAAAGTGGGAAAATGTATGAGTACAGAGTGAAAAGATTCAGGCACAACAAGGCTTCTGCTTTCTCGGATGCGATTGCTATCAACATTGTTTCCACCATTGAAGAGAAGGGTAGAGGCGTCCGCTTATATCCAAACCCTGTGAAGGACTACCTCACTGTCGAGCTTCCCGGACCTGTCGCCAGCAGCATTGTTACGATCCAGTCCCTCCGGGGGGAGCTTCTAAGATCTTACACATTCGACGACTCAGCTAGCTTACAGATGGATATGACTCACCTGCCTCCCGGGATATTTATTCTCACCGTTTCTGCAGGTGAAAGAAGGCAACGGTTCAAGATTGTAAGGTCAGAATAGCCACTGATTATTCGTACGCACATGCATGCTGGCACGGCTTTGGTGAAGCTGCGTTCTTAGCATTTACCTTGGAACTGATTTACGCTTACCACTATGTGGCCATACGTAAGTTCGAAGGTGTAATGCGCCCTGAACATTATGGTGGTTACTTTTTGTAAAGGTAAGGAATCAAGAAAGGTCAATTTGTCAGATCGTTGTTATCAACGTTTGCTACTCCATTCTTTAGACATGAACAGTTCATTACAATCAAGAATCCTACTTTATTTGTTACTGGGCACATTAATTACAATCGGCGGCTGCGACGATGCTGATGATGAACCCGCAAAGCCCGATAATCACATCGTTATTCAGGGGAAAAAATACGTCATCAATGATATTGTTCTCAGCAGGCGGGGTCCGGTGGATCTGTTATATCATGATGGCGTTGCAAAAAATACCCATTATAGCTTTGGACTCACCTTCAGCGACGGAGAACTCACCATACCCAATGGTCCCACCGCAACGAACTCGACCTACATCGTATCAATCGCTTTTTTTACCACGATCGATGATCACACCGAAGAGTTTCCCGGAGGAGAATTCAACGCCCTTGACCCACTAGCTTTTTTTCGCGGTGAATCACCAGAATTTGAAAACTTCTTTACAACCTTTTTTATCAGAATTGATACCAACGGTGATAGCAACTATAACGCAGCAGACAATGATAAATTCATGGACGCATCTATCGGCACTATTTCTTCGACTGGCAGCGGTGAGAATTTACGTTTCAACTTTGATAATTCGATAAATGATCCTGATCCGAATACGCCAGTGACAGGTTCGTTCGAAGGCATTGTCGAGTTAAGGTCCAATTAAATTGTCTGCGAGAACGCCTTACTGCCTTTCATTGAATTGATCCAGGAAATATAATCCAGTTCGTAAGGTACAGAAACCACGACACCGGATTTTTCCGTGAACATTCCCCTCTTTTTGATCCATCCGAGAGATGAATGGATAGTCCAAAATTTATCTTCGATCAGGTCAGTCGTTATATATAGATTAAACCCGACCGATTGTTTTCTGATTTGCGGATTGTAGTAGGTTCAGCTCCTGAATATCTGTATTCCCACACCAAAGGAGCAAGATTTTTTCCCGAACTTACACCTGGTTCCGGTGAGAGTAAACTGGCAACTGGGAAAATTCCCATTCTGGGGATACGCCCTACCATCAACAATGGCTACATCAAAGCTTCCGACGGCAGCCTGACCGCTATCGGCACTGCAGCAGAACCGATCGTGTTTACCTCCGCGCGCGCGGAAAAGAACGCGGGCGACTGGGCGGGCCTGCTCGTGTACGATAACTCCATCCTTCGCCATTGCGTGATCGAATATGCCGGCGGTGATTACACGATCAGCGGATACACCCGTGCATTGACGCTGGGGGGAACAGCCATCATTGAAGACTGTCTGATCCAGGAGAGCAGTGGCACCGGAATGGAGATCTCCGGCGGCAGTGCGACCATCCGCAACAATATTATTAAGAATTGCGCCGACATGGGCATCGAGATCGGAATCCAGTACCACCAAATCGTCGACGCATCGAACACGATGGAGAACACAGGCGGCTTCGATATCACCGGAGGGGGTGGCTTGAACACTGACGTAACGCTCACAAAGCGC
>JBARAD010000002.1:0-14684 GCA_049791675.1 Chryseosolibacter sp. | reverse complement strand
GGCTGATATTGATCCAGTTCCGACTGATCCAATCGGGTCAGGTGATTCCGAATGGTATTCCTGAGCTGCTGGAGCTTTTCCTTTTGCAGATAGCTCTTGATCATTGTGGTCTTCGCATGAAAGAATTGCAGCGTACTGTCCGCTTCGAACAGATCGCGGTGGCGCAGGTAGATCAGTCCGATCGGTGAATCCGGAATGTCGGATGTATGCGGGATCTCCTTGTGTTTGCTCATGCCTTCCCACAGGAATGTTTCGTCGGTCCCTCCCACAAGTTCCTTCGGCAAGTCATTCTCTTTTAGCACGCCGAGGATCTGCTTCGACAAATCTTCGACTCTTTTTCCGAGAGATTTTGCCGAGTCGCGCGTCGATTCTCTGAGGTCGTTGAGGGCCTTCTTGACCAGATCGTCCAGTTCCTTCTCCAGGGCGCCGAGGTTACCTGTTCCTGCGGTTGACGACCCTTTAACAGAGTAATGCTTCTTTCCCTCCTTCTCGCCCTCCGGTTTGTTAATCACTATATTCTGGCCTTTGTCCTTCTGCCTCGGTATCGTGATCACGTCGTCGGGTTGAAGTGTTGTCGTCTCATCGGCAATCACAATGTTTCCATTGACGATGAGTGTATCGCCTTTCGCGACGACGAAGTCACCAATCACCACAACAGGTGTTCCGGGCACCACTTCCGCTTCTGTTTCCGCCAGAGCGTCTTCAATGCATAGTCTGGAATTTTTCGTCACTTCATTTTGCTCCTCTTCGGTGAGCTTCCTGAGAAGTTCCTGGTCCATCAAAGAGAGACCGGAGCTTTGCGCCTTTACGAGTCCCTCGAAAACTTCACCTTTGCTGTTGACGCGGATGGAGGAGAACTCAGTTTTTACACTCGTCGCGATAAAAGGAACGAAGATCTCGCCCTTTCCATTGAATGTACCATCGGATCCGCTGACCTCGGTGACACGCATCTCAAAAGCGCCGACTTTAAAGGTTGTCCCCGGCGATGCCGAGGCCAGTAGCGCTCCCGTGTCAACGATGTGCGGCGTAACGGATTCCCCGCATCTCACTTCCGCCTCGTGCTCATTGGGGGGTGTCTGGAATGTATGGATGTCTGATACCGCTGCCGGCAACTGTCCGCAGTAGGCGCGTACCTGATACTCATATGCGGCGTCAGGTTGCAGGTCCGTTAGTTTCGTGTTGGCGATGAGGCTCTCCTGCTCATACCAATGGGAACCTCCCTCGGGGCGATAGCTGACAACAAAACGACTGTGATTCTGCTTTCCTTCCCATTCCAGCTCCGCCCTTCTGAAGTCCGGGACAACGCTTCGAAGGTTGCTGGCGGGTGAACAGGTTTCTCCAAACCGGAACCAGATCACTTCGCTGTAACCGTTGTTCTTAAAAATATCAAGGTTATTTCGCTCAACTGCTCTTACCCGGGCAGCGTAATACTTACCCGGTATGAGCGCGGGATGCTGATTGTCATAGACAAATACAGGTGTGCTGATGACTGTTTCATAAAAGATCTGACTTGTCTGTACAGCCTGGTTGGCGACCTGCGCATCGATTGAAGTTCTTTGTTCCTCGATCTCTGCGGGATTGATCTCAAAGAGTTGAAACTCGTAGTCCGTCTGAAACGCCGCATTTGGCGAATTCAAATGACCGGGCAGCCACTCGAAATACACGTTTTGCGGAAAAGTCGTCCTGACGACATTACCCGCTAACGGTTGATTGAACCGCGGAGGTTCATTCAGCATAAACCATGCGGTTGCCGTTGCCTTGTTTGATACGACGAGTCCCGCGGTGTAGTTCCTGAAGTCGACAGCTTCCACGCTTATCTGGTAAATTCCTTCGGGAAGCTTCTTTGTGCGGAGGTAGTCTTCCTTACTATATCCCGTGAAGATGAGGTTTGACGGGTTGAGCCACGTGTGGAGATCACTTCCGCTGATCTCCAGCAATGCACCCCCCTGCAACACAATTTCCTCATAAACCCCGTTTGGAGACGACGTGATCGTGATGCCAGCGCCTTCAATGGTGACGCGCAAACCCACTGAATACAATGGGCGGTTTGTCTGCAGCAACCTCAGACTGATTTTCATACGATCCGTTCCGGGAATTGTATAGTCGCCCAGATAAAGGGAATACGGTGCACGCATATGAATATCTGCGCGAACGGGAAATACCTGCGCCGCCGAATCCTGCAGGCCGAAGCACAGGAAGGCGCTCAGGATCCATACCGATTTCAAAGCACTGTATTTTTGGTTCATGAGGATCAACCACCTAGAAAGTATATCCATAGTTGAGGTTAGCCGTAAATTCAGAAATAGGATTGTGTGTCGAAGGATCTTTGCGATTCACATTGATGAGACTGAAATTGAAATTGTGTTTCTTTTGCATGCGGTAGGAAACGGTCAGCCGCGTGCTCACCACGCCACCGCTATTGGCGCCACCTTGAAGGATGGTGTTATAAGAGACACTGGTGTTGACTTTCAGCTTCCTGTTGAAAAAGTCTTTGCTGCCCTGAACGACCGGACCGATTGCCAACCGGTTCCCTGATGTCTCATCTGTCCAGCTGACGTTGACACCCGCGCTGCCGTTGACTTCAATTGCGGAAGAGACAAAATTGTATGTCGTAGTGGTGTAGTAAAGCTTGCTGACCGTCGCCAGCGTGTCCTGTTCGTCTTCGCTTACGCTTAGTGTAAAAATTGAGTTGATCGAATTCTTGCCTTGGCCGACTTTGTAGTTCAAGCCCGCGTTCGCTGTCTGGCTTATCTGCACAAAACGGGCGTTCAGCGTATCGGTGAGCTGTCTTGGTATCCCTGAAAGGTCTTCAAACTTCGGACGTAACCGTGTATAACTTCTGAAGTTTGAGAACGAAAGGTTCGCCTGAAGTCTTTCGGATGGCGAAAACGAACTATTGACGGAACCCACAATACGGTTGAGTTTACTTGCCTTTGTCCCGTCGAGGTCGTTCCGCTGTACGCCCGCATTTGTGGTGAATGACACGTTGGCCACCCTGAAAGAGGAACTTACCGTTACATTCTCCAGGTCATTGTTGAAGTAGTAGGCGCCAAGCGTTCTGTATTCGGGATCGATCCGTTCGTAGTTCAGGCCGATCTGATAGGTCTGTCCGGAATAGTTCACGCTCGTTTTCACTGCGTGATGAAGACTTGATGAAGTCTTGAAGGAATAAAGACCCATTGCCTGACCAAAGAACGGCGGAGCATCTTCGCTGGAAGGCGCACGCAGGTCCCGGGTGATTGCGCTGGTACCCCAGTCAACGGAGAGAACAAGCCCCTCGAACAGGTTTTTCTTCCCCCTAAATCCCAGAACAATATTCTCCTGGGGCAAAACTTGCAATTCTTCGGGCACGTAGGGCAGGGAGTTGACATCATCCTTTGCGCGAAACAGGATAACATAAAAGTGATCGGAATTCTTTACGATGCCGGCCTTGACTCCAAAGCCCATGCGTTCGAAGGCCGGCAGCATGTTTTGATTGGTGGAATCGGGCGCTACGGCCTTCTGGAGTCTCCCATACATCGCACTCAAACGGAAAATACCCTTCGGTGTGAGCTCGATGCCTCCGCCCAGAAACAAATGTCCGTTCAACGTGTATGGTGAAAAGGTCATCGACCGGTATCCCGCATGAAGCGTGATCCATTTGTATGTCGGGGATAGACCATATTGGTTAAACGGTTGTTGAAAAGTTACACCGTGATTGGAATAGTTAAATGACAATGGAACACTCCATCCGTAGAGCGAGAAGTTGACGTTCCCCGTGATGTAGTAGTTGTATGGATCCCGACGGCTGGTCATGCCACTTGCCACATAAGCGGTTTGAGCGACCGATATGCCACCGTTGACTTTTACGGGGTGTTCATCCTTTCCGATTTGCTCCAGATCCTGGGCAGCAAGCTGCTCAGTAGAAAAGCAAAACAGAAAACTGAAGGCAAGACAGTATCCCGGGAGAATTTTCCCCCAACACATATTTCGCATTCGGATCCGTCAATTATTGATTTACAGAGAAATAGAAGATCCGGAAAGGTGGGCCGGAGAGCAGTAGAAAGTTGGTCATACTAAGGGGCTATGGGTTTATTTATACCGCTTGTACGAACCGGCCATTACAAGGTTACATACGTTTGCGGATTTCATAGCAAAAAAGAATTTAATAAGCAATACAGAAATGTGCTAATGTGCTAATGTGTTAATGTGTTAGTGTGTTAGCGCTGCGCTATTTCAGGAGCTGCACCCACCCTCTTTGTTCTTCCTGCGTTTCCGCGCAACTACTGTAAGTTGCCCTCCAAAAATATACTCCGGAGGATGCGCCGCCACCGGACCAATGGAAATCAATCTTGTCTGTCTCATACATAGGTTTTCCATACCGGTTGAACACGGAGAGATAAAAGTCGTTGATGCCTTCAGACCTTACCTCGAAATGGTCATTCATGTTGTCGCCGTTTGGAGTAAAAACATTCGGAACGATGAGGATGTCGGGCCTCGGTATCAATGTCACTTCATTCGTGGGTAAAACACAGTTGCTTTTCGTAACCGTAGCCCAGTATGTACCGGGTTTATCCACTGAAACAGAACTACCGGAATTACCCGGAAAGCCTGTGTCGTTGTTATTGTGCCACACGATCTTTGACCGGTCATCGACGTTGCTTATTGACAGGGTCGCTGGCTCATCGCGGCACACGGTTTCAGTGTCATATTCGAGCACCGGCTCTTTTAGCTTGTCAACAATGACCTCGAGGGATTGCTGCCAATGGCATCCTATCTGGGTATAAAGGTCATACTTTACCGGATACATCCCATCCGGTACAGAGGACGCATCAAACTCCCCTGTTGTCGTTACTACGCCCCCATGCCACGACCCACCCTGTGGGGTGACATCGAGCTTGACGACCTCGTCATTACACAATACGGGAACATCAAACGCGATTTCAATCATTTCTTTCGGCACATTTGCCTCGTCGGTTAACAGTTCGCAAATACCTTTCCGAACACTCGCAAAGTATCGGCCTTCATCGAAAACATCGAATGCCCGGGTGCTCGTGCCCGTGATCTGCACACCGTTTTTAAACCATCTGACGACTGACCTGTCGTCGACAAAATCCAGCCTTAACGTTACGGGATCGTCGCCGCAGACAGGTTCGTCAGCATATTGCAACACCGGTCGCTTCAGTACGTCGACATCCAGCGTGATAGAATCTTTCCAGACACATCCGACCGGCGTGGTCACTGTATAAAATTGTTTATACCTTCCATCAGAGACCAGGGTGGGGTTAAATACTCCCTCAGCTGAAATACCCTGGCCACTCCATTCACCGGTTTGAGGAGTGAACGAAAGAAGGATTTTATCTTCGGCGCAGATCGCTGGCTCCGGCTCGATACTGATCACAAGCGCTTCTTCGTCAATTATCTCAAAATCTGCGCGGCGGGGGGTACAAGCCCCGCGATCTACCACGACCTGATAAAATCCCGCGGCGTCGGCGTGGATCACCTGCGTCATCGAATCATACTTTACAAAATGATCGCCCTTGGTCTTCCGATAATACCACATGTAATCGTCAGCGGAAGCATCAGACTCGAGTGCAATTGGAATCGCGCTGCCAATACATTTTGTCTGCACCGGGTCCGACTGACGGGTTACGGTCATCACATCCGGCGCCACCACGACCTGGATCGTTGCTTCGCACCCGTCGCGGGCATACCGTATGTTGTGGATTCCTGCGCCAGCAACGGCCGGGCTAAACACACCGGTGGAGGTGTTCACGCCCGGGCCAGAAAACTGTCCCCCTCTCGGATAGCCATTCAATTGTTTTGGAGTCTCGTCGATGCAGACAGTATTCAGTTCATCGATGGCCGGCAGCTGCATCATCGTTTGAACGCTACCCGTGCGAAATCCTGCTGGTGTGTCGTCGAGCAGGGCGCCTACAAAAAGAAAGCGATCTGAAATATAAAGTTCCGATCCGTAGCCATCGATTATCTCAGGTTCGAATGACTGAATCTGACGCATTTCCTGGTTAGTCGTTTCCCATCCACCTGCAGGTCGTGTAAAGTGGTATACTTTTCCGGGAATGAGCGTTCCGTCATTATTCGTAAAGTTTGACGAGTAGTTGTATCGCGCATAAACATTCGGTGACCCTATGAAAATATCGTTGTGATCGATCACCACCTTTTCTCCAAACGCGCCAAAATCCGTTGGGTCGCGCGGTGTCAATTTTGCAATTGGCATCAGGGTGCCTGACCATCCCGATTTGGGTCTTTTGTAAACAAATGCAGCCCCTGAAATAAGGTAATCCCTCGGAACGGGTTGCGTATCAAATCCGGGCCACTCCGGTGCACCCACAACAATATGGTCACCGGATATCGAAACACTGGTTCCCAACCCATCTCTCCATCCCGGGTCGTCTATTGACAGCCGTGCATAGTTAGTCGCTATCCACTCGCCGTTTCTTTGAAACACAAACGCGGCTGAACCGCTTCCGGCAGGGCTCGGCGAACCCGGGCTACCCACCACCAGAACTGAATCCGTCATTGCCATCGACTGTCCGAGGCCATACGTTGATACACTAAGGGTTGTAAGAAATTCGAATCCACCGCTGACTTCATTCTCCTTGTAAAGATGTACCCGCCCCGTGCTGTTTGAGTTACCACCGTTGAACTCGCTGATGGCGCAATATCCCGGAGTACTCGCAACATTCCTTCCGAAATTCATCGCCCTGCGAATGACTGGCCCTACAATCTGCGACGAGTATTCCCACATCCCGGATGACTTCTGGCGATAGACATAGACCTTGCCCATGCTGCTAAAAGCAACGGTACCGTCACTGGCAATTGAATCCTTGTATGGTGCACATATGAACATGATGCTATCACCCACAGCGATCCGGTGACCAAATCCGCTCCCGTCGTCATCTTCGGGAATGTGTAACTTCTGAACCGGCCCGGCATTTTGTTTTTCAACATCAAATAAGTATACGACGCCGACACTCCACCCCCTTTCGTCATCGCCAATAGCAGTGACGGCCAGCTGTCCGTTGTGCACACTAAAGTTTGCTCCGAAAAAATCGTCGGTAGCATTGATGCTGATATTCGTCAGCTTGCTCGCCTGCGAAATACTGGCATTCTCCCAGTCGCTGTTTTCGCGATAAAGATCCAGGATCATTTCTTCCTCCAGGCCGTCGGTAACCGTCAGGTTCGGACAGCCGATCAAAAGATGCTTGTCGGACAACTGGATCTGGAATCCGAACGTAGACCCACCATCGCCAGGGTTATTGATCGCGAACTTCGTTGCACTGGAATTCCATCCTTCCGCAGGCTTTTTGAATCCTACCATCGACCTGAAATCATCGTCCGCGGCGATGAGATAGTTTTCATTTACGGCGATCTGAATACTGCTATAGGCAAACCCCGATTCTTCCAGCATCTGCGGATATGTAGCGTCAACCCATCCATCCTGTGGTCTTTCGATAATATAAAATACCTGATTGTAACGGGTACCATCATACTTGAGGCCCTGCACGAACAGCGTAGCATTGTGAATCGCCAGGTTAAATCCGAACGCACGCCACTCCGACGCGGATTGTTCTGATGCCTTAAGAACAGCTGGTGTTGCTTTGTAGTTGTCGCCACTCTTCTCATAGACAAAAACGACTCCATTGGAACGGTCTGCATTGTTATACTCGTCAGTTCCCAAGGCGAAAAAACCATCGCCCAGGGCCAGGTTCCACTCAGGATAACCAGTTGCTCCGGGAATCTGGATCGTTTGCTTAAGCTCAAATATCCCCGCTGTTTTGTGATAGACTTCAAGCGCCTGGAACCCTGAGCCAACCGTTCGTGTCACGAGCTCATCACCGCGCAATGCAAACTGATCGAAGTCAATAGCATTCCCGTCGGCCATGAATGGCTTCGCGATAACGTAGTTCTCGCTGGCAGAAATCCACTCTCCGCCGGAAGGCTTCTCAAAAACGTATAATTTACGCCGGATCGTACCCCGGTCAGTGAAGTCATTTCCGGAAATAATAATCGTACTTCCTGAGATGGCCACGCGTCTCCCGAACGTCGTATACTTACCAGGGTCAGATGCCGACAGCTCCGCGATCTTGATCCACTGATTTGCACCATCCAGCTTGTAGACAAAGGCGATTCCCGCAAGAGCCTGCCCTGAGCTGTTCATTGAGGCACCTGCAACCATATAGGAGCCATCAACACTCACAGCGCCGCCAAACCGCTCGTAGCGGTCTCTGTCAGGCTGTGGCAGGAAGATCTGACTCGGTAATGTACACTGCTGGGCGTGGGCCGGAACAGATAACACAAGCACCAGGACAATGGCATAGACGAGGCACATCCTGTGAAGGGCGATGTCTGACTTCATCGATCTTGACCAATGGGATTCACTGCAACGATAGCGTACGTCAGGCAAGGGTTTCATTTTTTCAGGCAGCTATACCGAAAAATCCGGATTTGCAGCCAGTAATTCAAGCAGATGAAAGAAATTCAGAGAAAAAGCAAAAAACCTGCATTGGCGACTGACTTCCTTACTGCAAGAATTCTTTCTTTCGAGATAATCAACTGCTTGGACCATTTCGAAAGTACGGACGATGACCAAAATCAAGAACGCATGGCATTATTAAAATCAAGAACGCATGGCATTATTATTGAGCCTGGACGAAGCTTGTAGTTGCAAAAATGAATGCTAACGGAAGTAACAGACGTGTTGTTTTCATAATGAATGTGTTATTGTTTAAGTTGATCATAGTATACGTCAGACTGTTTCCTTCAATACTGATTTTGTTGCTGTTTTGCCAGAGAGCCGAACGCATGCAATTCCCCCGGCACTTCAATCATTTGTAATACAGAGGAACATCGACCCGCTGGTCAGACCAATGACCTGGTTTAAGAAAAAATATTGATCTGTTTAAGATTATCCCGATAGCTATCGGGAGCCGCTTTTTGCCAGACGGCTTCTGATCCGACTCAAAAATTCTGGCGTAATACCCAAATAGGCGGCAATCTGGACCTGTGACAGCCGGTTGAGCAAGTGAGGATAGGTCTCCAGGAATAACTGATAACGCTCTTCGGCAGTAGAACTAAACAGCTGTGCCATCCGCTGTTGCTGATGCATAAAATGATTCTCTAAAAGGACGCGAAAGATCCGGTCAAACCTGGGTGCCTTGAGGTACAGGTCGATAAGGTCTGCATGATTAATACGCAAAACCACCGTGTCTTCCAATGCATCGATGTTCAGTTTTGCGGGGACCTTTTTGTGAAAGGAAGTGAGATCAAGAATCCAATAATTTTCAGTTGCAAACTGGAGAATGTGATACACTCCATTGCTGTCTGCCATGTACAAACGGAGGCAGCCCCGCACGACAAAGTCGAAATATTCGCACACTTGCCCATGCTGCAGCGCAAACTGTTTCTTGATGAAGAGGTGCGGATGAAACTTTGATCTGATGAGATCTTTTTCCTCAGTACTTAATGGAATCAGCCGATCAAAGTATTCGAGTAACGGTTGTACTGTGTTCGTTGCCGTATCTTTCATCAGTCTTATTTTGAGACTACAAAGTTACCAAATTGCGCGAGACTCCGTGTCTCAAACTTCGATACAGGCAACAAACAAAGTTCTTTCATATCTTTGTCAGCAAAACCGGAAGACATGAAAACGATGACCTGCAAACAATTGGGCGGAGCCTGCAACCAGGCCTTCAGCGCTAATACTTTTGATGAGATTGCCATGTTGGTGAGTAAGCACGCGCGTGAAATGGTCCAGCGTGGGGATGCAGCGCATATCGAAGCGATGAATGACATGCGTAATAGCATGACTTCTCCCGAGGCAATAAATGCCTGGATGGATGAAAAAAGAAAGGCATTCGACAGCTCACCGAATGACAACGAATAAGAATGAAAAACACAGCACTGCTAATCTTTGCTCTTTTGCTTTCCAGCAATCTGCATGGCCAGGAAAAGAACAAACAAATGGTTCGCCTGGCAAAACTGGTGATCGATTCAACCCGGTTGGAAAGCTATCATGCGTTTCTCAAGGAAGAAATTGAGATTTCTGTTAAGGTTGAGCCAGGCGTATTGACCTTGTATGCGGTTGCCGAAAAAAATCGACCCACGCACATCACAATTCTGGAGATCTACGCAAACGAAGAAGCTTACAAAAAGCATATCCAAACAGCGCACTTTCTCAAGTATAAGAACAGCACCAAGGATATGGTAAAAGCACTGGAACTTATCGAGACAATACCGCTGATTCCGCAAATGAAAATTAAATAAGACCACCTGAGCTTTACCGCACGGATGATTTCAGAAAGGCAGTCTTTGGAGCGGAATTGAATTACATGTTCTGAGTAAACTTAATCGCACCTCACTCCTCAAAAGACGTGCGCCGGGCCCGGCTCCCGATGCTTACCAAATTAATACAAACTTCGCACTCCCTACAGCGGGCGAATCTTTATGTTCCTGAACCAAACAGGATCACCGTGGTCCTGCAGCGCGATATGTCCTTCTTTTTCAGCGCCGAAGCCCTTCATGGTGGCGAACTTGCTCTTCCCGATCATCGAATTCCATTCCGGAGTTCCCAATTCATATTCAACAACCTTCTTATCATTAAGCCAATGTTCGACCTTCCCGTCTTTCACCACCAGCCGTGCGGTGTTCCATTCTCCGGCAGGTTTGACAGCCGGGGTGGACAACGGGATCAGGTCATACAACGATCCCGCCTGGCGATTGCCATCGACGCCCCTCTTTGCGTCCGGGTGTCTTTCATCATCCAGGACCTGCATCTCCGGTCCACTGTTGTAAGTGTTGGCATATGCAGTGTCTTCCGATACATGATAAAAAATACCGCTGTTTCCACCTTCCGCGATCTTCCAGTCGATCGAGAGCTCAAAATCTTCGTACTGCTCTTTTGTGATAAGGTCACCGGCGCCCTTGCCGGCCAGCGTGATCGCGCCGTCATCTACCTTCCAGCCTTCAGGAACTTCATCCTTGCGAAAACCTCTGAAATGCTCCATTGAGGTCCCATCGAACAACAACTGCCAGCCCGCCTCCTTTTCTGCTGCTGTCAGGCTATTTTCTCCACCTGAATCAGTGGCTGTATTTGACGCATTCTCTGTATTCTCCACGCCCTCTCTACCATTTTTTTGGTCACATGCCCATCCGATAAAGGCAACAAAAAGAAAGACCCATAATTTCAATAGTGCTGATGATTTTTTCATGTTTAAGATTTACTGATGAACGTTACGTGATTTATTGCCATACGCATCGCCCTGCCCAAGCATACGCCGTGAACCGCCAGAGCGCCCTATCCGGTACCAATTATCGCAAATAAATTCAAAGTGCAAAAGAATATTTTCTGGCAACCGCAAACGGACAGGCTTAAGTTTTGCCAGCATGGAATTCGCATATCCACTTAAATATCTGATGGGACGCCAAAAAGACTCACATCGAATAAATTTCAGAGCACGCGTCAACGCTCTGCCATCTTCTTCAGTTCCTCCAGCGCTGCCGGCCAGCCTTCATCGAACATACTACGCCATTCAGGATTGGTTTCGACCAATACCGTCAACGTTGTTTTTCCATCGTCTTCAGCTAATCGGTATTCCTCTGTACTTCCAATCCATCCTTTCGCTATTTCACTTGTCCGGTCTTCGGTTCCTCCAGGTCCAAGTACCGCAATATGCCGGGCAAAGACGTTTTCATAAGGTTTTACCTCAACAAGCTCCGCCAAGGTACCACCACCTTCCTCCGATCCGATGAATCTGATCTGCTCACCCTTCGCCCACTTGCCTTCGTAGGAAGAGCCAGGCCAGCTTTTCGCCACCCATTGCCTGTATGTATCTTTCTGCAACATTGTTTCCCATACCTTCCTCGCCGGCGCGGAAATCACAACTTCATACTCAAGATGTTCCATAGCTGATAAGATTTGCTGTTTCAGGTTTTGTCATTTACGTCGGGTCGAGCCCGACAGAACAAAGGTGCGGATATTTTGCGCATCAATCGTTGCCGAACGCGACATTCTACGGGGCCAACTGCGACAACTGATACCCTGCTACCAGATTCCGGTCAAGAATATTCCCGTTCGTCCCGTGCCAGATGAAGTTCCTATAAGCTGGTACCGGCAGACCAGCCTGACACTCTTTGAGAGCCCGGCGCGGAGGACAAACGCTGAATTTCATGTTTTATCCAAAATACATGTACGGCGCTAAAATCCACAAAGGAAGTGTTAATATTGGTGTTCGTTAGAAACGGCAGTCATCAGATGAAGTCAAAGCAGGTCATCACACTCAAGGTCGGGTCCAATGTGATCACAAATTCTCAGGGTTTGCCTGACGAACAGGTTATCGCCGACATTTCCGGACAGATCAAGGGGCTCAAAGCACAGGGGCACCGCGTTATTCTGGTGACCTCGGGAGCGGTAGCCGCCGGACGAAGCATTTACCAGTTTCCCAAAAAAACAGACACGGTAGTACAACGGCAGGTACTCGCCGCGCTGGGGCAGGTGAAGCTGATCTCGCTTTATAGGGAAGCTTTCGAAAGAGAGGGCATCCTCTGCGCGCAGGTGCTGGTGACGAAGGAAGATTTCAAAAGCCGTCACCATTACCTCAACATGCAGAATTGTCTTTCCGCACTGCTAAGTCATGACATCGTTCCGATCCTTAACGAGAATGACGTTGTCTCCATTACGGAACTTATGTTCACTGACAATGATGAACTGGCCGGGCTCGTGAGCGCGATGATGAACACGGACATCCTGATCATTCTCACAAACGTTGACGGAGTTTTTGACGGTGATCCGGCCCAACCCGGAACAAAGGTGATCCATGAATATGATCCCAAGATCATTCGCCTTCAGGAAATTGCTACAGGAAAGAAGTCGGGCTTTGGCCGGGGTGGCATCCTGACGAAATGCCAAACGTCTGAGAAGATTGCCGGCATCGGCATACCGGTGCATATTGCGAACGGGAAAACAGAAAACGTTGTGCTCCGGATTATCGGAGGCGAACAGATAGGGACTCGCTTCCCGCCCCAGCGGCTTGCCTCAAGCTTCAAGAAGTACATGGCGCATGTTTATGAAGAGGCTAAAGGGAAGGTCGTTATCAACGAGGGCGCAAAAAAAGTATTGCTTTCAGATAAGGCACACAGTCTGCTTCCAGTCGGGATCACGCAGGTAATGGGAAAATTCAAGAAAGGTGACCTGATCAAGATCCTGGACGAGAATGAACGCGAAATTGGCCTGGGCCTGGCGCGATACGGCTACAAAAAAGCCAAGGAAGTATTGGGCCAGAAAAATCAGAAACCGGCAATTCACTATGACCATCTTTACTTACATTAGACAACGATGAGCCTTCTTGAAAATACATTCAAATCCGTTCAGGCGGCAAGCCGAAAGTTGTCCCTGGTGCCACAGGAGAAGATCAATGACACCCTGCTGATGCTGGCGGATGCAGCGGTTGATGACATCCCCTCCATACTTGAAGCCAACCGTAAAGACCTTGACCGGATGCCGGAATCCGATCCGCGGTATGATCGTCTCAAGCTGACCGAGCAACGCATCCGCGACATCGCCGCCGATATCCGTAACGTTGCGGCCCTGCCCTCTCCCCTCGGACTGATACTCGAACACAAGACAGTAAAAAGCGGCCTTGATCTGCAGAAGATAACGGTGCCGCTGGGCGTAATCGGTGTGATCTATGAAGCAAGGCCCAACGTCACGTTTGACGTGTTCTCCCTCTGCCTGAAATCAGGTAACGCCTGTATTCTGAAGGGCGGCAGCGATGCGGAGCATTCCAACCGTTACATACAAACGCTTATAAAACGCGTCCTTGCAAGCGCCGGCCTGGACAAAGACATCGTTGCGCTGCTTCCCACAGACCGCCAGGCCACTACAGAACTTCTGCAGGCTGTAGGATACGTGGATATTCTCATTCCGCGCGGAAGTCAGAACCTGATTAACTTTGTCCGCGACAACGCAAAAGTGCCAGTGATAGAAACAGGTGCGGGCATCGTGCACACGTATTTTGACAAAAGCGGCGATGTCGCAAAGGGCGCCGCGATCATCTTCAATTCAAAGACACGGCGCGTCAGTGTCTGCAACGCCCTGGACTGCCTGATCATCCACGCATCCAGGCTCCAGGACCTCCCCGAACTTGTGGCAAGGCTAGCCGAAAAAAACGTCATGCTCTACGCTGACGAACGCAGCCTGGCCCAACTGCGCACCAAGTATCCGGCCAACCTGCTCTACCCGGCCGAGCCGCAGCATTATGGCACCGAGTTCCTCGACTACAAGATGAGTATCCGTACCGTTGATTCATTTGCAGCGGCGCTTGATCACATACACACCTACAGTTCCAAACACAGTGAGGCGATCGTGGCGGAAGACGAAAAGACTGTCCAGGACTTTCTTCATACCGTTGATGCGGCAGCGGTCTACGCCAATGCGTCGACCGCCTTTACAGACGGGGCGCAGTTCGGGCTGGGCGCCGAGATCGGTATCAGTACGCAGAAGCTTCATGCACGCGGCCCGATGGCGCTTCGCGAACTGACATCCTACAAGTGGCTCGTCAGGGGGAATGGGACGGTGCGGGTGCCTTGATTCATTTTAGAATTGTTTTTTATATAGCGCCGCATCCATAAACTGACTTTCTCTTCTAACATCATCAGCGGTAATTCTATGAATGACCCTTCTGTCG
>JBARAD010000001.1:0-2215 GCA_049791675.1 Chryseosolibacter sp. | reverse complement strand
CCATTTCTTCCAGCCAACGGGCATGATAGCCCGTCTCATGGATGTGATAACCCATCGATGGCGCGACGATGCCCCCGACTTGCCGAGCGGCTTCCTGACAAAGCCACTCGGCTTTGATCGTGTCCAGACCGAATGCGCTGACTTGTCCATGCGGTTCGCACAGGCCAAGCGGCAAATATACGATGGGACATTCCGCCAATCTCTTTTTGAACTCGTAAGGCAGCAGCTCTGCCCACAACGTCTTACATCCGGTATTTCGTGTCATAAAAGTTCATCCTCTCTGTGATAAGGTAATATCTCCCATAAACTATATATCCAGTCAATAGCGTTGCATAAATGAAATCTGCTATAAACCTAAATGGATATAAATTATCGTAAAAGAAGAATTTTACAGTTTCTTCGCTTTCATATGAGCCAAAAAGATAAAGGTTATATGAAAGCAAGTAGTCGCGTCCATTTGGTAATATCTATAATTTCAAGGAGCTATTTCCCTTAAATTTAGGTCTTTACGACTTTCTGACGACCCTTTGAAGTGCGAGTTGGCTTCCGAAAAACAGCTTCTCTGAACGTTTCCCAAGGCTGATACAGCATCGAGATAAGCAGTCGACTTAGATCTAATAAGCTCTTCGTTGTACCAAGCTCCATTTTCATCAAGAGCTGAAGGCTATACGCGATCAAACAAATCAGGATCTGATTCCATACCGCGTTCTCTTGCTCTCCATAGAAACGCGTCAGCTTCAGATGCTGTTTAACCCAACGGAAGAATGTTTCTATCTTCCAACGATTGCGATACAACTCACTAATTTCTTCTGCCGTTAAATCAAAGCGATTGCTAATGATGCGGATCAGCTTACCCTTTAAATCGGTCGTTTCTATGAGCCGCAAAGCCTCTTCCATCTGTCTATCCCCTTTGCCGATCCGAACCATTTGATCCCGATGGATCATGGAGTTTTCGGCTACTGGAAATTCAGAGAGCGTCTCCAAGACTGCGTTATCCTTCAAGCGAGTGACGAAAAAAACGCCTTCCCTGCAGTAATGATCATACTTCTTGTAGTCGACGTAACCACGGTCGAACACATAGGTGGCTCCGGTTTCATCAATAAGAGCATCCATTTGAGTGCGATCCGCAGGTTTTGCAGGAGTAAGTACGGCTTTTTCTGGATACACCGTGTCCGGATCGCAAAAGGTTACCCGTAAATGAAGTTTTACCCCAGATTTTGTTTTCCGGTACGTCGCCCATTTGTATTTACTCAGACATAAGCTCATCGTCGTCGAATCTAACAATTTTACTGTACCGATTCGCCCTGAAACAGGACGGCTGTGCTGGCTTATTTTCAAGACCAGATCCGCAAACATACTCTGCAAAACCTCGCTGGAAAGCTTGTTGTTTTTCCTTGATAACTGAGAGGTGCTGATGGATGCGATTCCAAGCTCTATCTGGAATGCTTCATTACTTTGTAATTCGGTAACGATGGTGCGTAAACAGTCTCGCTGCTGCAGTTGTGCGTCCATAAAGATCAAGAGATAGGCGAGTGAATGCAGCTTTTTGACGTACTTGTCTTCGCCAGTTTTTTCCGTACAGTCTGAAATGATTTTTGCATTTAGGGGAGCAACCCATTTACCAAATGACGAAAGTAGTGTATCCTTGTCCATGCGCTAATCTCCTAATTAGGGATTTGGACAGGACTACCTGCTCCCCTAATTATGGAGGTTTTTTCTTTGAATGAACGACAAATATTTAACATTTTTAGCACAATTTATAACATGTAAATGAGGTTGAATTTTTAATGCAACGCTATTGAATATTTGTATACAAAGTTCCATCCAAAGTGCCAAACTTAGTTTCTAAGATTAAGGAAAAACTAAAAGCGCATTGAACCACTTGGGAAAGAAGAAAAAGCAAAAGTTGTTTCGCTAACGGAAAACGATAGAAAGGAGTAAATAAATGACCATTTATATTGCATTGCTGCGTGGTATCAACGTAGGCGGGAAGAATAAGATCAAGATGGAGGATCTAAGGGAAGCGCTAGGAGCAATGGGCCTTTCACGGGTCCAAACGTATATTCAAAGTGGTAACATATTGTTCGAGTCGGATGAAGATGAGGCAACACTGTGTCACCGGATTGAACAAGAGGTTGAGAAGGTGTTCGGTCTCTCGATCAAGGTTATTATAAGAGCGTCTGAGGAATTGAAAAAAATTGCAGCGACCTGTCCC